>DATHDM010000083.1:0-5718 GCA_035319065.1 Terriglobales bacterium | reverse complement strand
TGGGCAAGCTGCTCTCGTTCCTGTTCATCTGGCAGCTGTCTTTCAGCGCTCCCCTGTCGATTGCGTCCGGCTGCCTTGGCCTGGCGGGCTACGCCAGCTACTTCTGGCCATCGCTGGAGCATGTGTACTTCGCCAACACGGCAAACCTGCACATCCCACTGGTCGGCAATCTTCAGATAAGTTGGGTTGCGACGACGGGCAGCCTGGTGGCGGTGCTGGCGTGCCTGATTGCCGTGTTTCTGCTGTATCGCCGGATTACGGCCATCGGCCGGTTGTCCAAGTTCTTGTGGGTGGTCGTAATGGGGACCATTGGCTGGATCATCGTTGCCGCCCTGACCCATTTCAACCCAGAGCGAGCCTTTGATTTTCCGGACGGGGCTTTCACCCCATCCACCGCCTTCTTCCACGGCCTGGGCAGCGCCATGCTGATCGCCACCTATGACTACTGGGGCTATTACAACGTGTGTTTCCTCGGGGATGAGGTCAAGGACCCAGGCCGGAATATTCCGCGGGCCTTGCTGCTTTCGATTTTTCTGGTGGCCTGTCTATATATCGTGATGAACGTCAGCATCCTGGCGGTCGTACCGTGGCGCGAGATGCTGGCCTCCGGCGGCACCAACAACGGGCTATACATCGTCTCGCTGTTCATGCAGAGGGTTTATGGCTCGTGGGCGGCCAGCCTGGTGACTGCGCTCGTCATGTGGACGGCCTTTGCCTCGGTATTCTCGCTGATGCTGGGGTACTCCCGCGTACCCTATGCCGCTGCGCTCGACGGGAACTACTTTCGCGGATTCGCAAAGGTTCACCCCAAACACCACTTTCCCAACGTTTCTCTTCTCATGCTGGGCGGCGTGGCCGCCCTGTTCTGCTTTTTGCGGTTGGCGGATGTCATCGCCGCGCTGGTGGTAATCCGGATCATGCTGCAGTTCGTGGTGCAAGCCATCGGGGTAATCGTACTGCGTGTACGGCGGCCAGACATGCCGCGCCCCTTCCGCATGTGGCTCTATCCTGTCCCCGCGCTCGTCGCCTCATTGGGTTTCGGATACATTTTGTTCGTCCGCTCAAATGCGTTGAAGGAAATCCGCTACGCGCTCGTAGTCCTGACCCTTGGCATCGCCATCTACCTCGTGCGAGCCTGGCGTCATGGGGATTGGCCGTTCGGCTCCGCTCCCGCGGCAAGGCCTGAAGGAGTCGACCACTAAATGGCCGAGATGGTCAAAACACCCACGCCGCTTCCACCCAGTATTCCGGTGGGCCCCGGTCTCTCCGCGTGGGCACCGCTGCGCGAGCCGCTGTTCCGCGCCATGTGGATTGCGGCCATCATCTCCTACATCGGCACCTGGATGCAGGCCGTCGGGGCGGGCTGGATGATGACCATGCTGACCATGTCTCCCCTGATGGTCGGCCTGGTGCAAGCCGCAGTGGCGCTGCCAGTGTTTCTCATCATCCTGCCTGCCGGAGCGCTCGCCGATATGGTCGATCGGCGCCGCCTGCTTCTGCTCACCCAGGCCTGGATGGTGCTGGCATCTGGGGCGTTAGGTGTGCTGACTCTGCTGCACCTGGTCACGCCGTGGATTCTACTGGGGTTCACCTTCCTGCTGGGCTTGGGCGCGGTGATGAATGACCCTGCTTGGCAAGCGATCACCCCGGAGTTGGTGCCACCGGAGCAGCATGCCTCAGCCGTCGCATTGAACTCCGCCGGATTCAACGTGGCGCGCGCTATCGGCCCTCCGCTCGGTGGGATCGTGATTGCCGCGGCGGGCTCGGGCACCGCATTCTTGCTGAATGCACTTTCGTTCTTCGGTGTGATCGTTGTGCTCTACCGCTGGAAGCGGTCTGGCTCCGAGCGCATTGAGACCGTTGCACTGTGGGATGCGGTGGCAGCGGGCATTCGCTATGCGCGGCAATCGGCCCTGGTGAAGTCGGTGCTCATCCGGACGGGCGCGTTCAGCTTTGGAGCGATCGCCTTGCTGGCGCTGCTCCCGCTTCTCTCCCGCCCGTTCGGGGCCACGGGCTACGGCGTACTGCTGGGGTGTTTCGGAGGCGGAGCGTTGGCGGGAGCCACAATCCTTCCGCGACTGCGCCGGCAGCTTTCCGTCGACGGGTTGGTCGCAGGCGCCATCGTGGTCTTTGCGCTCATGACCTTCCTGGCCGGCCGTGCGGAGAGCTTCGCCGCCCTGTGCCTGGTGATGGCTGCCGCCGGCGCAGGCTGGATTGGCATCCTGGCCTGCCTGAATACGGCAGCACAGACCATGTGCCCTTCCTGGGTGCGCGCTCGCGCGCTTTCCATGTATCTGCTGGTTCTGCAGGGCGGGATGGCCCTGGGCAGTACAATATGGGGCGCCCTGGCCACCCACGTCGGGCTTCCGAATACACTGCTTTACTCAGCCCTGGCGTTGGTTGCGGGCCTGGCGACGATTCGCAAACACCGTCTCACGGCACGAGACTTGGCGATGGCGCCCTCGGTGGTGCGAGATTGAGGTTCTAGGAGTCAGAACGAATATGAAGACAATAATTCTTTATACAGGGACATTGATTGCGCTGTGCTTTAGTCCAGCCTATGCCCAGCAGATGCCCAAGCCCGAACCACCGCGCACCCTGACCCAGGTAATGGACCGCGCCCTCACCAACGCGGAGAAAGAATTCCTGTCGGCCGCCGAGGCCATGCCTGAAGACAAGTACGGCTATGCCCCTACAGATGGGGAGTTCAAGGGCGTGCGCACCTTCGCCGGACAGGTCAAGCACGTGGCTGCCTCTAATTACGAGTTCGGCGGCGCCATTCTGCAGGAAAAACCGCCGGTCGATTTCGGTGGTGAAGAGGGACCGGCCAATCTCAAAACCAAAGCAGAAATCCTCAGCTTTCTGAAAGACTCATTCGCCTACATGCACAAGGCCATCGCGTCCATGAACGAGCACAATGCCACCGAATCGCTGAAGAGCCCCTGGGGACAGAACACGATCACGCGTCTGGGTGTTTCAACGTTGACGGTGGCGCATATCTTCGACCACTACGGACAGATGGTGGTATACCTGCGGCACAACGGGATCATCCCGCCAGCGAGCCGGACTTAGTTCGCCAGTTGGGCAGGTAACATCGTGTGACAGTGCACTAATGATTAGCATGTGGCACGCCTGTGCCATTTACGTTCACTTCGCTACGCAATAGTCTGCAGCTTCCCCCCAATCGAGGTAAAGCCGCCTGACAAGTCTTTGGCAGCTTTCCCGAGATGTATAAATCGCAGCGCTGGCGTGTCAGTATGCACAGCGCGGAAGGTTGGGAGTAACCCTATGAAGGCGAAGTCGAGTGTGGAGTTGATGGAAGAAAACCGGCGCCGGGAAGTCGAGCACGAGATCCTGAGCTACTTCCTGGCGGTGGAATCGTATCCGGCGCGCGCCGCCCGTGAACCGCAGGTGAGCTTCGAAACCCACTGCTGGAGCGTGTTTACGGAACTCGAAAACGGCTGGGCGAATTAGGAGCACGGCAAGATGACCGTTCCGACTGCCGTTTGTTTGGCAGGTGGGACGACGTGAATACTTATGACGCTCCTTTTTCCGCGATGGAGCTAAGCAGCAGTTCTGCGGACAATCCCTTCTTGTTGAAATGCGCCGCCACTCGGGCGGCGATTTTCTTTGCTGACAGTTTGCTTCCCGGATCCAGAAACATGAGAACGGATGGTCCCGCGCCGCTCAGGGCAGCCCCCAGAATCCCCGGCGTTCCGCTCAATTCTTTCGCGGCAGGCAACAGCGGACACAGCGGCGCGCGATAGGGTTGGTGAATCCGGTCTTCCAGTGCTGCGCCCAGAAACTCCGGCTTGCCCTGCTGGAATGCCGCCAGCAGCAACATGGAATTCTGAACATTCGTCACCGCATCCGCTCGTGAATATTGCGCCGGCAGAACCCGGCGCGCTTCCTCGGTCGAAAGTGGCTGGGGCGGCACCGCCAGCAACAACGGCCACTTCCCCTTGGGCCGGATGCGCGCGACCTGCGCCTCAAACTCGCTCACCATGCGGGCCACGGTGAGTCCTCCCATCCAGCAAGCCGACGCATTATCCGGATGATGCTCGCGCCGCGAAGCCTCGCCTACGATGCGGGCGTCGGTCCAGCGCAGGCGCCCGTAATGATTGGCGAGTGCAATGCCCGCCAAGCGGGCGGCCGCAGACGACCCGCACCCTTTGCCGATCGGAATCTCGTTCTCAATCTTGAGGGTAAGCGGGATGGCGGTCTTTCCCGCCGACCACAACACATCCTGGTAGGTAGTGAGAATGAGGTGGTTCTCGAGGCTCCCGCAGATGGCCTCATCCCGTCCTGAAGCACGAATCGAATATTCGTCAGCCGGCTTCGCCTCGATCCTCAAATAGAGGTCGAACGCCAACGCAGCCGCGTCAAATGCCGGCCCCAGATTGGCCGACGTTGCTGGGAGGCTGATGCGGAAGCTGCTTTCGGTACGCGAGCGCCTGGAAGTGGTCATCGATTGTTTCGCAAACGTACCTTCGCTCGGTCTAACCACCAGAAGTATTTTGTTCGAATCTGTCCAACACCGCCGCTACCGCCTCCACGTTCGCTTCGAGTACAAGTGGCGCGCGTTGCTGCGACACCAGCCCACCCGCATCCTTCTCGTGCGGCGAGCCGGCAAACAAGTCTCCGCGATGGAAGTGCAAGGTAAACTCCGGATCCTTGAGCACGTGGCCAGTCAGAATCAGGACCACCGACTCGCCGGGCTTCACGAATCCCTGCTTCACCAGCTTTTTGAGACCGGCAAGGGTCACCGCTGATGCCGGCTCGCAGCCTACGCCGTCCGATCCGATCTCCGCCTTGGCCAGCGCAATCTCGACTTCGCCGACCTCCTCCACGACCCCGCCCGTCGCCTGCACCACACGTAGCGCCTTCTTCCACGATGCCGGGTTGCCGATGCGGATCGCCGTCGCCAGCGTCTCGGCCTGCATAGGTACCAATGTCTTCCCACCATGCTCGCGGATGCTGCGAAAGAACGGGTTGGCGCCTTCCGCCTGTATAACCGACAGCTTTGGCAATCGCGAGATCAATCCCAAGTCCTTCATCTCGAACAGCGCCTTGCCGATGGCCGATGAATTCCCGAGATTGCCTCCAGGAACGATGACGTGGTCGGGCGACACCCATTCCAGTTGCTCGAGAAGTTCGATCGCCGCGGTCTTTTGGCCTTCGAGGCGATACGGATTCACCGAGTTCAACAGATAGATCGGCTTACGCTTGACCAGTTCGTTGAGAACGCGCACGCAGCCGTCAAAATCGCTGCGCAGTTGGCAGGTTATCGCCCCATAGTCCAGCGCCTGAGAAAGCTTGCCCCAGGAGATCTTCCCCTCCGGGATCAACACGAGGCTGTGCATCCCTCCGCGAGCGGCATAGGCTGCCATCGATGCCGACGTGTTTCCGGTCGACGCGCAGGCCACCCAGCGGAAGCCTTCATGGCGGGCAAACGAAGCCGCAGTCGTCATCCCCGTGTCTTTGAAGGAGGCGGTGGGATTCATCCCTTGATGCTTCGCTCTCAGCGATTGCATTCCCGCGGACCGGGCGCCGCCGGGGAGTTCGTAGAGAGGGGTGTTCCCTTCCTGGAGGGTGATGGGATGGCATCCCGCCTTGAGGCTGGGCAGAAGCTCACGAAAACGCCAAACGCCGCTCGTATCGGACGGCGCCAGCGACATCTTGCGTTCGCGCCACAGCCGTTTCAGCGCTTCGGCACCC
>DATHDM010000082.1:0-3457 GCA_035319065.1 Terriglobales bacterium | reverse complement strand
GTTACTGGGCTGAGGCTGATCTCCACGTCGAACTCGGACCCGTCCCGCCGCCGTCCTTTCAGTTCGAGGCCGGCCCCCATTCGCCGCATTTTCGGAGCGTGCGCAAACGAGGCCCGATGCTGCTCGTGGCCGTGCCGGAATCGCGCCGGCACCAGCACCTCGATCTGCTGTCCGATCAGGTCCCCCCGTCGATAGCCAAACAGGGTTTCGGTTTGCGAGTTGATCTGAACGATCGTGCCGTCAGTCTCAACCGCAACAATCGCGTCAGGAATGGCTTCCAGGAACTCGCTCGAGAGAAGCAGGTCGCGGCTCGTCGGCGGATTCGCCACGACGGGGCTTTCTTGTGCAGAAGTCTTACGGTGCATGCGAAATCGTCCGCCCCAGAACGCGGAAGGTGTGCCCCATTAAAGCGCAAGCTCGCCGAAGAGTAAAGTCGGCGAGCTGCAGAAAAGGAAATCGAGCGGTCGCGCTAGGCTCCGGCGGAAAGCTTGTGATGGGCGCCGCCGTCGCCAATGCCGTACTGCCGGATCTTGTAGAGCAGCGCCTTGTAGCTGATCTTCAGCAGGGCCGCCGCTTGCTTGCGGTTCCAGTTCGTCTGCTCCAGGGCGCGGGTGATGGCGGCGGCTTCCGCTTCATCTTTAGCGCTGCGCGAAAGCGACTTCAAGCCGCCTCCAGCGGATTCCCCCGTCGCTTTTGCCGGCCCGTCGGCGCGTTGGCCGCCGTTCCCGTCGCTTTTCGGATTCAGTTCTGCGATGGCGAGTTTCTCGTCGCCCAGAATCAGATATCGCTTGATGAAGTTGCTCAGTTCGCGCAGATTACCCGGCCAGGGGTGCTCCAGGCATGCCGTCATCAGCGTGGGCGACAGCGGCAGAGGCGGCCGCGCATACTGCTCCGCCATGCGCGACATGAAATGCTTCAGCAGGATCGGAATCTCTTCCTTGCGCTCCCGTAACGGAGGCAAGCTGAGCGTGAAGGCATTCAACCGGTAATAGAGATCTTCGCGCAGACGCTTGGTGGCCAGAGCTTCCGGGATGTTGATGTTCGTGGCCGCTAGAATACGCACATCCACCTTGATCACCGTCCGGCTGCCCAACCGCGAGAACTGCTGGTCCTGCAGCACATGCAGCAGTTTCGCCTGCAGGATCGGTGGCATCTCGCCGATTTCGTCGAGCAGGATCGTGCCCTTGTTGCACAGCTCAAACTTGCCCGGCTTGGGGTGCGTTGCGCCCGTGAACGCCCCCGCTTCATAACCGAATAACTCGCTTTCCAGCAGATCGGCGGGAACGGCTGCACAGTTCACTTTCAGGAATGTGCGATGCGCGCGCGGCGAAAGCTTGTGTACGAGCCGTGCCAGCACTTCCTTCCCGGTTCCGCTCTCGCCCAGCAGCAACACGGGGATGTCCACGTTCGCCACCAGCGCGGCCTGCGAACGGATCTTGCGCATCGCCGGGCTCGCCGCCACGAAGAACACGTCATCGCACAGTTCCTCGACCTCGCCCGCATACGCTTGCTGATTCTTGCCCAGGCACTGGTCGATGACTGCGTCCAGCTCTGCTTTCTGAAAAGGCTTGGTGAGGTAATCCTGCGCGCCCAGGCGCATGGCCTGGACGACTTTGCGCGTGTCGCTCACGCACGAGAGCATGACCACCTTCACGCCCGGGCGTAGCTGGCGCAGCTGCTCCAGCGTCTGCAAGCCGTCGATGCCGGGCATCAGCACATCCAGCAGCACCAGCTCCGGTTCCAGCCCCTTCTCCACGCGTTCCAGCGCTTCTTCCCCGGTCGAGGCCGTCTCCACTTTGTAGTCATCGACTTCCAGCAAGGTGCGGATATACCGCAGCATTCCCGGCTCATCGTCGACCAGCAGGATGTTGGTGGCTTGACTCATTTGCTTTTCCCTTTGCTCGTGCTATGGAGGGAGGGCTTCAGAGGAATCAGAAACGAGAATTTGCTCCCGGCACCGGGCTCACTTTCTACCCAAACCTTGCCGCCCATGCCGTTGACTAGCCGCCGCGCGATCGCCAGACCCAACCCCATGCCGTCCGATTGGCTCGGGTCGCTGGGCAGGCGAAAGAAATCGTCGAATACTTCCACGTGATATTCCGGCGGGATCCCGGGGCCTGTGTCGGCCACGCTGACCTTCACCGCATTCGGCGTTGAAAGCGGCTGTCGGCGGCGTTCTTTTTCGATCCCCGAATTGCCCGCTCCGCGTCGCTCCCACATGTAAGGCTCCGCGTGGAGCCAGACGGTTCCGCCTGTTGGCGTGAACTTGCACGCATTCTCCAATAGGTTCGAAACCACTCGCTGCACCTTGGCGGAATCAAACGGAAACGCCGCCAGCTTGTCATTCGCCAGGAAATACAAGGCGAGCCCTTTCTCCTGGAAACGTGGCGACCACAGCCGGCAAACTTCCGACAGACAGGAATTCATATCGCCCTGCTCGTACTGCATGCGCAGTTCGCCCGTCTCCAGCACCGTGTAGGACAGGAAATCCTGGATGAAGTGTTGTAGTCGCTCGCCACTCGCGTGCATGTCGCCGATGACTTCGCGCTGTCGTTCATTCAGCGGACCCAACTTCTCGCTCTGCAGCAGTTCGATGTAGCCGTTCAGGATCGCCAGCGGCGTTTTCAGATCATGGGCCGCCGATGCCAGCGCATTCGTCGTGCGCCGGTAGCGCTCGGAAAGCTGGTTGTAATTTTGTATAAGATCTTGCGGGTAGTCGGATCCCGATGATGCGCGCTCCGTCGCCAAATTTGCGTCGGCTGGTTCCTGTTCGTTCTGCTGGCTTGCGGCGGTAGTCCTTTGCGCCGAGGCCAGATAGGCGTTTTCCGGGTTAGCGGCCATAGTTCAGAGACACTCGTAGCGTAGCGAACGGGGAGGGAACAGCAACTGCTACCTACCTCAGGGGATGTGGGTGGCTAAATCGTAGGCTGGGAAACTCAGCCTTGTCAATGAAAAATGCACCGGAATTGCCACAGAAGGGTAATTCGTTGCACTTTTCAATGGCTTAGCGACATTCGCCTCCGCCGCCTCTGGCTTCTCCCGAAGAATCGCCCGGTTCCCTCAATCCGGCGCAGGAAGCGCGGTTTCCGCCGCTCACCTCGTCTGTTTGCAGGCAAAGCCCGGTGTTTTCGGGGCTGATCCTTTCATTTGGCCCAATATGTGCCATTAGGCAAGGGTAATTTTCCGCCTTTAGGGGCATGCTCTTGGCTCGTCTCAGGTTCGAAAAAGAACGCAGAAAGTGGACTCGGCTGCCTCTTGCGATTCCCGTCTTCGTCCGAAGCAGGGACGAAAAAGGCAAGGACTTCCTTGAGTTTGCCACCGCCCTTAACATCAGCGCCGGGGGTGCCCTGGTGGCTGTACGCCGGGCCCTGCCGCGTACCGCGCGGGTTCTGCTCGAGATCCCCAGCGCCCCGTTGGCCGCCGCCGCCAACCTGCCTAGGGCAACACGTACATTGCG
>DATHDM010000081.1:0-4821 GCA_035319065.1 Terriglobales bacterium | reverse complement strand
GCGCCAATCGTAACTGTCGGCGAAACAGCCGCCCGGCCAGCGCACGATCGCTGGTCGGATCGCGCGCAGGCGCTCCACAAGGTCATGCCGGATGCCATGAATGTTTGGGATGGCCGAGTCCTCACCCACCCAGATTCCGTTGTAAATCAGTGCGCCGATGTTCTCGGTGAAGTGTCCGTAAAGGTTCGGCGAGATCCTCCCGATGGGCTGATTCAGCGAGATTTCGATGCGGGAGTCGGTTGCGGCGAATGCCGGCAAGCCAAACGCCGCCAGCATGAGCCCTGTTGTGGACGTGGATTTCAGCAGGTCGCGGCGATTCACTGTTGTTCCTTGCGTCCTGGGACGGCAATATCGAGGCCTGAAAGACGCTCAATGTCCAATTGGTTGGTTTTGGCATCGAACAGGGCCTTCGCACCGTCCTCCAGAAGCGGACGAACAGTATAGTTGCCTGGTCCACTACAACCGCTGCGATTCTTGTTTCGCAGGCTCTACCTGGATGGGCTGAGCCAATCCGCCAAGCAGTTGGCCGATCCGACGGACCACGCCTGTCTCCGGTGGCCGCAGGGTTCAAAGCCGCTCGGTTGTCTGATTGGAGGCGGCTTCTCTAAGCCGGGAGATTACCGCCGGCTGCCCCGCGAAAAACTGGAAGGGCAGATGCAGGCGCTGGCCCCAATCCCGTTCTGAGTGTTCGGCGTTCGGGAAGGCAAAATAGAGGAAATCGAGCCCGTAGCGGTATCCGCGTTCCGCCAGCGCCACCGCCATGGCATGTCCAACCTCGTAGTTGTCCCCCGGCCAGCCGCTGTCGAGATAGAAGCGGACATTTCTGCGTTTCTCTTGCAGGACCCGTTCCACCAGGTTGTCCTGGTGGGTGAAGGTGCTCGACAAGCAGCCAACATTACCGAATACCTCCGGCCACTGCCAACCCATGAAGAACGACACAACGCCACCCAAAGAAGAGCCCATCACCCCGGTTGTCTGCGGTCCCGGTCGGGTCCGGAAGTGAGAATCAATGTAGGGCTTGACTTCTTCCACCACTGAGCGTCCATAGCCCTCATAGCCAGGACTCGTGTATTCCCGCATCCGGTCGCCGGAGAAGATACCAACGATCATCATCTGCCGGATCGCGTTCATGCCGTTCAGCAAGGCTAGTTTGTCCTCGACTCCCCAATCCTGTCCCATGAACGCTTCCTGGGGGAAAAACAGATTGCGTCCGTCCTGCATATAGAGGACGGGAAATGAGCGGCACGTGTTCTCATCGCAGCCGGCAGGCAAATAAACGCGAAGGCTGTGCTGGCGGCGCAAAATCTCAGACTCCAGGGTAATGACGTCGAGGATCCGGCCATGCTCGGGAGAATGGAAGAACGGGTGGATGTCGTCGCTATCGTCTCTGGTGGCGACGACGAGGCGATTTGCGCCTTTGGCCCAGAGCACTCCGGAGGGCGTCCGCAGACAGGGTTTCAGGTACAGGAAGGGATGGTTAGTTTCCAGACTAAACTCCGCGAACGATTCGTCGCGGTCAATGGCAGCAGGAAGGATGTCCTGGTCCCAATCCAGGTCCGTTCGCAGCACGAGCTGAGTGAGGCTGTTGGGATAGTAGACACGCACGCGCACTCGGCGCACTTCATGCAGTGCATAGAGCTCTCGGGGAGACTTGCCATCCGACATGAGCTGAGTGCTCCTTGAGTCGAGCAATGGTGATGCAGGGGCTACAAGACTATCAAGGAATTGTGGACCGAGGCGAATGGGACTTCGCACCTGTCGGCGCCAGAGCAGAAGGAGAATCAGATGGGCCCGCGATAGCGGCGAAGGCTGGCGGCGGCGCCGAGGAACACGGCGGCGAGCGCCAGCCCCGTCCACAGGCCCGGCGTCGCGAGAAATTTTGCCGGAGAGAGCACCATCGTTGGGTCCATCGGCATGTTGCCCGAAGCGAAGGGGACGCCTTCCGGGCCGCCCAGGAGGCGATACTTCAGCGCGCCGGCAAAATACGAAGTGTTGAACGCAATTTTCTCGACGAAGCCGATTGCCAGCAGCGGCAACGCCGCCCAGAGTACCGCCGCACGCCGCGCCCAGCCGGAGACCAGCAGCAGCCAGCCGTAGATTGGCGCATACCAGAGCGCATGGATGCCCACCAGATGGTAGAGAAGCATCAGTGACATCTGGAAGAGAGAAAAATGGGCCCTGAGCGTAGCCGTACCTTGCCCGCTTGCCTCCAGCACCGCCGTGCTGATCAGCAACATAAGCGATTGCGTGACTACTGTGATCGCAAGGGTCAGCAGCGGCAGAATCACCAATGGAATGCTCGCCTTCGCGAGCACGGTTGTGAGGTCGGAGACCGGCAGCGACTTCCAGAACAGGATGCTGCGATCGCGACGTTCGCCGTGCAGCGTCTCAAGACAGTAGAACAGCGCGACGACAAAAGTGGTCCCCATGATCAAAAGCGAGGCGAAGTTGTAGGGCCACTCGATGAGCCGGTGCTGCTGCATCAGAGGAAGCGCCTGAGCGGCACGCATCCTAGCCGGCAAACGAAAGGCGCTGATCGTGAAGCCGAGCAGGAACAAGCCGGCCACCATCAGGGGAGCGATATAGATCGAGCGGTTTTCCCAGAGTTCGCGCCGGAGCGACCAGTACATGGGGCGAGCCAGGGATGGAGTGGAGGACGCGATTACCTGCGAATCCGCTGGAAAGCCGGGTACGGCGTTCGATGGCGTGGTCATCGCGATGCTCCTTGCGCCCAGCCAGGTTGACTGCTGATCACGGCAACGAACAGGTCGGCGATGCGGGGCGTGCGCACTTCGCCCAGCGCCGCGAGTTCCTGCCGGTCAGCGCCGTCAAAGAGCAGGATACTGCGGCCCAACATCGACCGCTCATGCATCGGCCTGAGCGCCCGGGCCGCGGCCACCTGCTCCGGATTCACCAGCAGCTCCAGATAGCGCGAGTCCAATTCCTCCAGGCTGCAACTCAGCACGACGCGTCCATGGTCGATGAACATGAGATCGGTGAGAACATGCTCGATCTCCTCCACCTGGTGGGTGGTCACCAGGATGGTGCGGTGGCGATCGTAGTAGTCGTTCAGCAGCGAATCGTAGAACTGCTTGCGATAGAGGATGTCGAGACCGAGCGTGGGCTCGTCCAGCACCAGCAATTTCGCGTCGATGGCCATGACCAGGGCGAGGTGCAGCTGGGTCACCATGCCCTTGGACAAGTCGCGGACTCTGTTGGCCCCACGGATGGCGGTCTTGGCCAGGAAGCCTTCCGCCTTCTGGCGATCGAATCGCGGGTGCACGCCCGCCATGTAGTCGAGCGCCTGCCAGACCCGCAGCCAGCGGGGCAGCAAGGCGACGTCCGCAATGAAGCAGACATCGCACATGAGCTGATCGCGCTGGGCCCAGGGGTCGCGTCCGAGCACCGTCAGCTCTCCCTGGTAAGGGATGAGACCGAGGATGGCGTTAAGAGCCGTCGTCTTGCCCGCACCGTTAGGGCCGATGAGTCCCAGGATGCGGCCCTCCTCGACGCGCAAATTTACGCCGTCCAGCGCGATGGTGTTTCCGAAGGCCTTGCGGAGTCCGCGCGCTTCTATGCATGCCATCGTTTTCAGCCTTCCTCCTCCGGGGGATTCGGCTCAGGGGTCTTCGGGGCGGCGGCAGCGGAAGGCGAGGAGCGAGCTTCCAAGAGTTGCTCCACCTTCAGCCCGAGCCGCTGAATGGTTGCGCGGACCCTGGGCCATTCCTCGCCCAGAAACTTCTGGCGCTCGCCCTCGAGCAACAGGCTGCGGGCGCCGGCGTTAATGAACATGCCGCGGCCCCGCCGCGTCTCGACCAACCCCTCGTCCACGAGTTCCTGATAGCCCTTCAGCACCGTGAGCGGATTAACCCGATATTCGGCGGCGACGTTGCGTACCGAAGGCAAGGGATCACCTTCCTTCAGGACCCCGTCCAGGATCATCGCGACGACACGGTCGCGAAGCTGGCGGTAGATTGGCTGACTGTCGTTCCACTCACGGTCCATCCCGTTTTCCAGATAGCCTTGCCGAAGTGGCCTCGGCGTTATTGTGCCCGCTGCAGGTCAAGGTGCGCGCGGATCGGCTTATCGCCTGGCATCATAAAGGTCCAGTCCTCGATGTGGTGGTTGGCATCGATCAGGGTAAATACCGCATGCTGCATGTGACCGTACTGCAGGCTGCCGGCGATGTCGAGAAAGTCGAATTCCACCGTCTTGCCGTCGGGCGAGGTGCGGGCGACCATGCGCGGCCGGTTTCCAGCGTCACAGTAATGCGTCAGGAGCAAGCGATCCCCATCCATGTAGAGCATGGTGACCGGATGGTCGTACTTTGCCGGATCGTCCGGTGTCCCCGCCTCCTTGAGCTCATGCACGAGCGCGTTTCCGCGGGAGGTCACGCGCAGTGAGACCTGCACTGGCTTGTTGCCCCAGTCCGGTTGCGGCGGCGAGATGGTCACCGGGCCCTGCCAGCTGCCGGCGAGGGTTTTCAATTGAGTGAAGGACTTCTGCGCGTCGGACTGCGCCAAGGCCACGGTGGAAAGTGTCATCAGAAGGATGGATAGGGCAAAACGAAGCGATTTCATCTTCAGTCTCCTTCGAGAAAATGATTTCGACTTGGGCTTGCGACGAGGGTGATTTGCGGCCGCACTCGGTTCAAGATCAGCGGGAGCAATATCCCCTCCATCTGGTGTTCTGTTATACTTAACTATAACACTAATTATATGTCAAGCGGTTTCTCGATTCGCCCCTCTAGTGTCGTAGTAAGTAACTGTATATATGGTATTTACCTCAAATTGCGTCCTTGCTTACATTTTCAACCAGAAC
>DATHDM010000080.1:0-9469 GCA_035319065.1 Terriglobales bacterium | reverse complement strand
GTGCGACTGGAACACGGTCCAACCAGTCGATTCGGTGGGAGTAAAGCACCAATTTGCGTTCACCCTCCATGTCGTCGAAAACTGCCATCTTCCGATCCCCGACGATGGCCAACTTCTGTTCCTTGAAAGGATGCAGCCAACTCACAAAAATATGGGCTTTCACACCGCTGTCGAAATCAAGAGTAGTCAATGTCGTGTCCGCCACCCTTGGATTCAAGAATCTCCCGGCATGGGCAGAGATCCGGGTTGGATCCTCATCCAACAGGAAAAGAATGGCTGAAATGTCATGTGGTGCGAAGCTCCAAAGGATATTTTCCTCTGTGCGCAGCTTGCCCAGGTTCAGGCGTGACGAATGCAAGTACTGAATTCTGCCCAGCTCACCGGAGCGGATGAGGTTCTTGAGTTGGAGAACTGCGGGATGATACTGCAAGATATGCCCTACCATCAGAATGCGGTGGTTCGACGCGGCGAGTCGAACCAGTTCCTCTCCTTCGGAGGATTGCAGAGCCAAGGGTTTCTCTACGTAAACGTCCTTGCCTGCCATGAGGGCTTCTTTGGCGATCGCATAGTGCTGGGCTGCGGGGACCGCAATTGCAACCGCTGCGACCGCTGGATCCCCTAAGATTTCTCGGTACTCAAGCGTGGTCTCGACGGAGTATTTCGAATTGGCTTCGGCCAGCACCTCCGGGCGAGTATCACATACCCAGCGCAGAGCTCCCAGTTGGTGAAAAACCCTTGCTAGATTCTTTCCCCAGTACCCGCACCCGATGACAGCAACGTTTGGCTTGAACATCAATCCTCGCTCATAAATCACTGCAGCGTAGCATAGGCAACTCGATTGTGCGAAACAACTTGTCGAAATTGACTGGCCGAGTGCAGGTGACTTTCGCCCACGCAGTGGAAGTCGTGTATGGTAGATGGTCGTTCAATCTGAGACGGCTTTCTTGAGAAGATCCGCCATGAATGTATTGTCGGTAGTCGGAGCCAGGCCTCAATTCATCAAGGCGGCTGTCGTTTCGCGAGCCTTACGTGGTGCAGGCATCTCGGAACTGCTGGTTCACACAGGTCAGCATTATGACGAGAACATGTCTCAGGTTTTCTTTGAAGAACTTGAGATACCTGAGCCTGATCACAATCTTGAGGTTGGCTCATCCAAACACGGCGAACAGACTGGAAAAATGTTGGTTGGAATTGAGCGACTGTTGTTGCAAAACAAACCGGATTGGGTTCTGGTCTACGGTGATACCAACTCGACCTTGGCCGGAACTCTCGCGGCAGCAAAACTCCACGTTCCTGTTGCTCATGTAGAAGCTGGTCTGCGCTCGTACAACCGACGCATGCCTGAGGAACTCAATCGAGTCTTGACTGATCACGCATCCGATCTCCTCTTTGCACCCACGGACACTGCCGTTAGCAATCTGCGCAGGGAGGGGATTTGCGAAAAGCGCATAAGACTGGTTGGCGATGTCATGTATGAGGCGGCGCTCTATTACTCACAAAAGGCGGAGACTAAGAGCCGGGTACTGCGAGATCTAGCGCTAAGGCCGCGGGAATATGTACTTGCTACGATACATAGAGCAGAGAATACGGACGAGCCTGAGCGTCTAGAGGCTATCTTGTGTGCATTGGACGACCTTTCCTGCGAAATCCCGGTTGTTTGGCCCGTTCATCCGCGTACTAGAAAGTTCCTTAGTAGCGTCCCTGAAGGAGTCGGGAGCAAAATTCAGACTATTGATCCGGTCGGTTTTCATGACATGGCTACCTTAGAGAGGCACGCCCGCCTGGTGGTAACCGACTCCGGAGGCGTTCAAAAGGAAGCCTTCTTTTATGAGGTTCCGTGTGTGACGCTTCGTGATGAGACAGAGTGGATCGAACTGATTGATCTCGGGTGGAACCGATTAGCCCCGCCAGTCTCCTCGGATTCAATTGGCAAAATCCTGAGGGCCGCCCTTGTCGCACCCCGCGGAAAAAGTGCCCAGCCCTACGGCGATGGCACAAGCAGTCAGAAGATCTGCTCAGCGTTGTGCGAGCTCCACTCTCTTACATAGCTTGTCGTAAGTTGTCATCCCGAATTACGTTACGCGTAAGGACTGAAGATCCTATCACCCAACCCTCCGCCGCATATATCCCGCCGCACCCAGCAGCCCTGATGCCAGCAGCAGCATGGAGCCCGGTTCCGGCACGGGGTCGACAGGATCCACTTCGAGCGACTCGATGAGCACGTTGTTGGTCTTTGCCCGGACATCGAGGTAACGAGTTAACCCCCAGTAGACGGTAATGGGATTGGCCAGCACGCCGTACCCGAGGCTTGGCGTCCAGCAATGACTCAGGGTGGTGGAGCCCGCGGCTGCGGTGTTGGTGAGGCAGTATTGATAACGATCGCCGCTCAGGCTGCCGATTTCGAGAATCCCGCTGGTGACGCCGTCGCTGATCAGGTTCTGCAGGTCCAGTTGGATGAAGTGAGTCGTATTGATTTCATGATCCTGCTCGTCGGAAATTCCCAGGCCAATTTCATCTTCCTCGACCCCCTCACTCTTAACGTAAAGGCGGTCGGTTTTGCTCTGACCTGCAATGTCATAGCCAACGGCGGTAATCGACAGGCCTCCGACGGTGTAGGTGAGCGGGCCCGTAGCCGTCCCGTTGGGACAGGTTGCCGGCTTGGTGGCAGCGGAGCTGATGAGAGAGCAATCGCTGAAGTCAAAAGTGAGAGTGTTGGCCCACGCGGACGAACAAATCAACAAGCTGACGCCCAGGAGAAATCCCAGATACTTGAGTCTCACGGTCCCAACCTCCATTGTGTGGCGGCGGGGGACCGCAAAAATGCCTGATCCGAACCTTATCTAGCAGTTGAGTTGCCAAGCTCTTCTGCCTCGAAAACTGTGCACCTATCTACCGGGTACTCAATCGTTTGGATGTCGCGGAAATACTGGTATCTGGGCCAAGCTGTTCGTGCTAAAGCAGCAAAAGCCTGCACAGGAGGGGAAAACGCCTTCCCGGGACCGCTTGGCTGAAGGCGTGTCGCCCAACAAATTGCTACTTGCGAGTTGGTCGAGTCTGTGGAGTGGTGCGTTCAGTCTGCGGTTAACGATTTGTCGAGGTCTGGGTAACCTCGGCCCTGGCCGCGCGTTCCCGGTACCAATCCACCGTGCGTCGCAGTCCGTCCTCGAAATTGACCAGGGTGCGATACCCGAGATGTTTGTGAGCCAAGGTTACGTCGGCTAGCGAGTGCTTGATGTCGCCGGCGCGCTCGGGGCCGTATTTAGCAGGCTTGGCAAAACCCGTGATCTTCTGCAGGACGTTGTAGGTGTGGTTCAAGGTGACTCGAGCTCCGGTTGCCAGGTTGAAGGCTCTACCGGCGACTTCGCCGGCCGGCGCCGAACAAGCCAACAGATTCCCGGCCACGACGTTGTCAATGAAGGTAAAGTCGCGGCTCTGCTCACCGTCTCCGAAGATGGTCGGCGCTTCTCCCCGCAGCATCCTGCTGATGAAGATGGCCAGCACCCCCGAGTACATGGAGGATGGATCCTGGCGTGGACCGAAGACGTTGAAGTACCTCAAGGACACGGCTTCCAATCCATACACGCGGTAGAACGAGGTCATGTAGTACTCGCCCGTCAACTTCGAGACCGCATAGGGCGAAATCGGATCTGGCAGCATGGCTTCATGCTTCGGCAGCATCGGCGTGTCTCCGTAGAGCGACGACGACGAGGCGTACACCACGCGCCGGACTTTGGCATCACGCGCCGCCAACAGCAGATTCAGGGTGCCGTCCACATTCGAGCGGTGAGTGGTGACGGGATCCTCGACGGATCGGGGCACTGACGCAATTGCCGCCTGGTGCAGAACATAGTCAACGCCACGGCAGGCGTCACGCATGGCGCCCAAGTCCAGCAGGTCGGCCTCACGGAAGTCGATCCGGTCGCGGATGTCCTCGATGTTTTCGGTCTTTCCGGTGCTGAAGTTGTCAATCCCACGAACGCTGTCGCCCCGCTTTAGCAGAGCGTGGGCGAGAGAAGATCCAATGAAACCGGCAACTCCTGTGATCAGGTACTTCGGCATGATGGCTGCGTCCTTTGCTTAAAGCTGATGGTCCTACGCGTCCGTCGATTACGACTTCCTTCATGCTCCGTTCAGCAGCGAACAATCTTGGGTGAATCGATTCCCCTGGTAGCGTTGCGTGTGTCCACCACCAGCTGCGACTCGCCGACGATCCGGCGGTAGTCGTAGTCGGAGTGGTCGGTCACGATCAGCACGCAATCGTACTGGCCAAGATTCTCCAGCGACGTATTCTTCATCTGCAGGTCGTACTTGCGGCCTTTGCCTACGTAGGCGAAGTAGGGGTCGTTGTAGCAGACCTCGGCCCCTGCCTTGTGCAGCAGCTCGATGATGGTCAGCGAAGGCGACTCGCGGAGATCGTCAATGTCTTTCTTGTAGGCGACCCCGAGGACCAATATTCGCGAGCCGTTCAGCGCCTTCTTCCTCTGGTTCAGCGCCTGGGATACGGATTGCACCACGTGGTAGGGCATGGCCGTGTTTACATCGCCGGCCAACTCGATAAAGCGCGTCTGAAAGTCAAACTCCTTGGCCTTCCAGGAAAGATAGTAGGGGTCCACAGGGATGCAGTGTCCGCCCAAACCCGGCCCAGGGAAAAAGGCCTGGAAGCCAAAAGGCTTGGTGCGAGCGGCTTCGATCACCTCCCAGATATCGATCCCCATGCGCAGGCACAGCAGCTTGAGTTCGTTCACCAGGGCGATGTTCACGCAGCGATAGATGTTCTCCAGCAGCTTGGTCATCTCCGCGGCTGCCGGGCTGGAAACACAGACGGTGCGGCGGAAGATCGAACCGTAGAGCGCGGCCGCCAGCTCCGTTGCGGTCGCTTCCAGACCGCCCACCACCTTGGGAATGTCTCGCCGCGCGACTTCCGTATTGCCTGGGTCCTCGCGCTCAGGAGAAAACGCCACATAGAAGCCCCCGCCTGGGGAGCCTGCGCGCACTGCCTTCAGACCCAGCTTGTTTCCCTTCTCCAAGATCGGCACCAGCACGTCTTCCGTCGTGCCGGGGTAGGTTGTGCTCTCCAGCAGCACCAACTGTCCGGGCCGCAGATGCGGCGCAATGGACTCTGCCGTGGCCACGATGTAGCTCATGTCCGGCTCGCGGTACTCATTCAAGGGGGTGGGCACGCAGATGATCACTGCATCCATATCGCTGATGCGGGAAAAGTCACCAGTGGCGTGAAAGCCCCGGGCGGCGGCCTGCTGGATCGCCTGCGGCTCGATGCGGATGATGTAGGACTTGCCCTGCGTCAGCGTCTCCACTTTCTTCGGGTCGACGTCGAATCCGGTCACCGGGAAACGCTCTTCGCTGAACAGCAATGCCAGAGGCAGGCCGACGTAGCCCAGCCCCAGGATGCCCACCCGGGCGGTGCGGGCGGCGAGCTTGTCTTTCAAACTATCGCCCACGTCGGTGGCAGCGGTCTTCGAAGTCAATATCGTTCTCCTTGATGTTGCGGCGCCAGGACTCAACTACCATTTCTGTGGACCCGATTAGCATGGGGCCCGGTACGTTTCTTGCAGGCGTGTTGCGGGCAGTTAGGGCTGCATCGGTGAGCTTGATGATCCACTTCAGTCTCTTCGTTCCGATGATCGATGGATGCGACCCGAACCCCCAACGTCAGGGTACCTTAGTCCCCCCATGCGTATCGAGTGTCATTGCTGGACCCAGGGCTAAGATTGCAGAACTCCTTCCTTCATATCCTGAGCAGCTTGCCGCACATTGTCGGGCTTGCCCAGGTCGCGCCAATAGTAGTCGTCGGCTCGAAAGGCGAGGATATTTTCGCCCAGGGCTGCCAGACGCAGGTAGGCCGCCACAATGGAAAACACGCCTTGCTCGGTCATCATGGCAAAGATACGGGGCGAGATAACGTGGATGCCGGAAAAAGCCAGCGCCTGAACTTGCGATGCGGCGCGCACCAACTCGGTTCTCTGGTCGTCGCCTGAGCGCCGACCGCAGAGCTGGTGTTGCCTGTCGAAAAGCAGGTATCTGGAAGTTACCCGGTCCTGCACCGCGAGCGTGGCTAGAGCCTGCTTTTCGACATGAGCTTGTACCATGCGACGCAAGTCAATCGTGCTGATGACGTCGACATTGTGCAGAATAAACGGCTCCCGCAGATCACCCTCACCACTTTCCAGGAAGAAATAGGCTGCCTTCTTCAAACCACCGCCGGTATCCAGCAAAACCTCTTCGGGTGATACTTCAATCCGCATGCCGAAGTTATCGTTGTCCTTGAGATAGTCCAGAATCATGCCGGCGAAGTGATGCACGTTGATGATCACCTCGCAAATTCCGCTGGCCCGCAGGCGGGCGAGCGTGATCTCCAGGAGCGTGCGGCCGGCGACCTCGACCAGCGCCTTGGGGCGATCGTCGGTGAGCGGGCGCAGGCGCGTGCCCAAGCCGGCGGCCAGAATCATCGCTTTCATAGGCTCCGATTCTCCAGCTCCAAATGCCGCACCACCACCTCGACCCCGCTCCGGCCGCGCAAAAACCTGGCCAACTGCTCCGCCAGGTACACCGAGCGATGCTGGCCGCCGGTGCAACCGAAGGACACCATCAGATTCTTGAAGCCACGATCCCGATAATTGCTCACGCTGGCATCCACCAGAGACATGACGCTGGCAAGATACTGGTGCACGCTCTCCTGCTGACTGAGATAGTCGATGACCGGAGCGTCCTTCCCGGTGAGCGACTTGAAGCGCTCTTCCCGGCCGGGATTCGGCAGGCTGCGGCCGTCGAAGAGGAACCCGCCGCCGTGTCCGGTCTCATCTTGAGGGAGCGCACGGTGATAGGAAAAACTGAAGATGCGCACCACCAGGTTGTCCGTGTCTGCGGCCAGACCCTGCAACTTTTCCGATGCCAGCATGCTTCGAAACGCGCCCATCAAAGCCGGAAGGGCGATCGGCAGTTCCACGTGGTGAAGCAGCCAGCGCACGTTTTTCAGCGCAAAAGGTACGCTTTGCAGAAAGTGGGCCTTGCGTTCATAAAAGCCGCGAAATCCGTAGGCCCCCAACGCCTGCATAATGCGGACATAGACGTAGGCGTAGTAGTGGCGCATGAACGCGGAACGATCAAGGGTAATGAACCCGGCAAGGTGATCGAGATAGCGCTCGAGCAACTGCTGGCGCAGCCGGGGGGGCAGGTCGGCCTTGGCATCGTACAAAAGAGAGGCGATATCGTACTGCAGCGCGCCTTTGCGGCCGCCTTGATAATCGAGGAAGTAAGGCAGCCCGTCGCGCAACATGACGTTGCGCGATTGGAAATCTCGATAGAGAAAGTAATCGCGGTCGGCACTCAGCAGCAGCTTTTTCAGGCTGCCGAAATCGTCTTCCAGCGCTTGCTCGTTGAAGGAAACACCCGCCAGCCGCAGGAAATAGTATTTGAAGTAGTTCAAATCCCAGGCGATTGACTGGCGATCGAAGCTGGCGCGGGGGTAGCACACCTTGTAATTCAAGTCGCGGCCGGCCTCGACCTGGAAGCGCGGCAGCGCCGCCACCACCTTGCGGTAGGCCTCCACCGCCACAGGAGCAATGTTTTCACCCGAGCGATTCTGCGTCAGAAACTCAAACAGGGTCGTGTCCCCCAGATCCTCCTCGAGATATGCACCGTGACTCAAATCTTCGGCATAGATTTCCGGCACCGGCAGGCCGTGGCGGCGAAAATGGCGGGAAAATTCCAGAAACGCGACATTCTCTTCGCGCATATCGTAGAGGACGCCGATCGCGGTCTGCCTGTTGTTACCCAGGCGGATGATTTTCCGCCCCGAGCCGCCGAGCTGGCCCTGCAGCGGCTGCATCCTTTCGACCGGTGCGTGGAAGTGCCGCTCAAAGAGGTTTTGGAGAACATCCATGAATGTGATCGTGTAATCAGACTCGTGGATTGCCGCCGCGCGCGTACGGCAGCCAATACGTAACGCTAGTCCACCTTCGCCGGCACCGGAGCAACGGTCTTCTCTTCCCGGCTTCGTCCCCTCGCCTCCGCCGGCTGGGCGTCCGGACGACCCACACTGTAGTAGAGGAATCCCGCAGCCGCCATCGTAGCTGGCAAGTACAGGTTTCGACCGTCAACCACAATGGGATACGCCAGGAGCGACCGCAGGCGGTCCAGGTCCAAGTGGGCGAACTCCGGCCAGTCGGTCAGGATCAGCAGGGCATCGGCTCCGGCGGCCGCGTCATAGGCCGATTCACAATAGATCGCTCCGGGGAGCACTTCGCGGGCATTTTTCATGGCTGCGGGGTCGAAAGCCCGCACACTGCAGCCTTCCTTCAAGAGGACGCGAACCAGTTCCACCGCGGGGGATTCTCGGATGTCGTCCGTGCCGCCCTTGAAGGCCAGGCCGAGCACCGCCAGGCGCTTCCCTTTCAGCGTCCACAACGCATTCCGCACCTTGCGCAAGAAGCGCTGCTGTTGCGCCGCGTTGATCTGCATGACCTGGTCCAGCAGGTGGAAGTCGTAACCGCACTCCCGTGCCACCGCCGCAAAGGCCTTCAGATCCTTGGGGAAGCACGACCCGCCATATCCGATTCCGGGATTGAGAAATCTCCGCCCGATACGCGCATCCGTGCCAATGCCCTCGCACACCTCGCGGATATCGGCCCCCACCGCTTCGCAGATGTTGGCCACCGCATTGATGAAGGAGATCTTCATCGCCAGAAAAGCGTTGGAGGCGTGCTTGATGAGCTCGGCGCTCTGCGCGCTGGTTACGATCAGAGGCGGAGGAATTACAGCCCCGCTGGGCTTCGGCACCGGTGAACTCTGCCGGTAGTAGGAGCCGCTGGTCAGGGGCGCGTAGATCTGGCGCAGTACCTCGGCGCAGCGCTCGCTGTCGGCCCCCACCACGATGCGATCGGGATAGAGAAAGTCCGAGACCGCCGAGCCTTCCCGCAAAAACTCGGGATTCGAAGCCACGTCGAACATCTCCGCCGGCGCGCCGTCCAGAAGCATCACCTTGCGGATCCACCGGCTAGTGAGGACCGGGACCGTGCTCTTCTCGATCACCACTTTGTAGCTGTAGATGGCTTCGGCGATCGCGCGCGCGACCGATTCCACGTAGGAGAGATCGGCCTCGCCCTGCGCGGTGGGCGGCGTGCCGACGGCAATGAAAACCGCCTCGCTGTCGGCCACGGGGGGAGTCAAGGCGCTGGTGAAGGTAATCCGCTGGCCGCGGTGCCTGGCCAGCAGCTCGGGAAGGTGTGCCTCATGGATCGGCAACTCGCCGCGCTGCAGCTGGGCCACCTTCTGCTCGTCGTTATCGATGGAGAACACTTCGTGTCCCAGCTCGGCGAAGCAAGCTGCCGCGACCAGTCCCACGTAGCCCGAACCGATGACTGCGATCTTCATCCCACCTCACCTTAGCCGAGAGCCGCACGCAAAGCAAACCGCCGATCGGCCCCGTGGCGACTGAGTTACTCCGCACGAA
>DATHDM010000079.1:0-18072 GCA_035319065.1 Terriglobales bacterium | reverse complement strand
TTGACCCTGGCCGGCGTTCAATCCCGAGGACAGGGTGAACAGAGACAGCACTCCTGCGATACAAGTCAGAAGAATTGCGGACGCAATCACCGTCTCAACGATCGTTGTTCCGCGTTCCCACCGGGAAAGACGTTTTCTCCGGATCAGCCTCATCGCCTCCCCCAGTCTCCTACCGCCGAGCTGTATTGCCAGACGCTCACGGCCCCCGCAGGGGCGACGGTGATGGCGTAGGTAGCATCGTCGTTCCCGGGATTGGCGCCATCCCTCAAATAGAGAGCGTAGTTCGAGGTCGGCACTTGCGTCGCCCCCGACACATCCACCGCCAGGCCCCGCGAGTTGAAAACGATCTGATAGGTCTCGGCAATGGTGGACTGCGTGCCCGTAGGAGCTTTGGACAGTGAGCCGAAGCCGAAGGCTACGCTGGAGGGCAGGGGCTGCGCATCACCGTCGGCTGCCCATGAGTTCGGAGCCGTGTCGCACAGGCCATTTCCAACCTGGGCCTGACAGCGCTCGATCTGGCAGCTTGCCGGAGTAGTTGAGTTGTTGCAGTTCAATCGAGCCAGGGTGAAAGCGGAAGAGGCTCGCACTCGCGTCATCTTCAACTGGAAGGCAATGGACTTTGCCGCTGACGCCATCCGATAGGCGGCCATCATGTGGGTCAGAAACGGGACCGCAATGGCGGCGATCACGATCATAACCACCGCCACCGTCATCAGCTCCACCAGCGAAAAGCCCGCCTCCAGATCGCGTTGGCTGGACGTGACTTCAGATCGCTCAGGATGCACGAACGCAGCCGCCGACAAAAATGGCCGCGAAGAATGCCGCTCTCGCTCCGCCCAATTCAAGGTTGGCCCGGTTCCACAGGAGATTTGCTTGCGGCGTACTGGCTAACCTTACACCAACTTCGGCTGGCAGAGAGCATATTCCGTCGTATCCGGGGCCATTTTGGCCGGACCCCGAGGGCGATGCGCCTGCGGCCCGGCGCTAGTCTTGGCCGGTCCCCCGCCCTGCTGGGCGCCATCCTTGAGTCCTTCCATCTTTCTCCGATGGTAGTCGTATACTCAGACTACTGCGCTGCTGAGCCTGCCCGCTTCGCCTCCCAGTGTCTGACTGGAAAACTCTTCTCGCAGTAGAGTGCTTTTCCCGGACCTGGGGTTAGATAACGCAAGCTTCTGGTGAGGAGAAAGCTCTACCGAAAGACCATGCAAATCGGGACATCGCGCCCCGGTCGTTGTCTTGCGATCTGGGCGGGCGGGAGTCGCCTCGAACGGGCACCCGGTCTAGCTCCCGAAGGAAGGCTGGTCAGGCATGCGATCGAGACTCATTGTGGCGCTAGTGGTCTTTTCTGGGCTTCCGCTGTTCGGACAGCAGACACCAACATCGAATCAAGACAAGGCTTTGCCCCAGGGCGCGCCGGTTCCGTCCGCACAGGTCGAGAGCCCTGCCGGGGGCGTGAGTTCTCAGGCGGCTCAGGGCATGGTCTCGACGAGCCCCAGCCAGCCCGCGACTGTTCCCGCTCCGCAGATAGCGGCTCCCGCCGCGCGTTCACTCCAACCGTCGCCTGCCCCCGCTGCTGGCAACCGTGTGCTTGATCTTGTGATCCAGCGCGAGAACCAGTTGGCCACTAACCTGCGGACGTTTACGCCCCTGGTCGAGACCTACATTCAGTATCTTGCACCCGACGCCGAGCTGGGTTTTGTTCCAAAAGATGACCGCTATTTCCTGGGACAACTCAACCTGAGCGACAAGGCTCGAGAAAAAGTATTTGACGACGAGCAACACAAGGGCAAAGTCAAGGGCGCGCTGGATTCTCTGACAGGCATTTTCAGCCTGTTGGGGGTCAAGCTCGATCGCCGTGGATTTCTTTACACCGCTCTGGTGGACGATGGTGGTTTCAACGCTCACAACTACGACTTCGAATACGTTCGTCGTGAATTCCTCGGCGACGTGCGTTGCCTGGTCTTCACCATCACCCCCAGCAAGGCCGGACATGGAGTGCGCTTTTTCGGCCGCATCTGGGTTGACGATCAGGACTATGCCACCGTGCGCTTCAACGGCGTGCGCACGCCCAGCACCATGACCAGCAAGTATGTGCACTTCGATAGCTGGCGGGTGCAGGTAGCGCCGGGAATGTGGCTTCCGGCAATGGTGTACATGGAGGAATCCGATCTCAAGTTCGGCATGGTGCCCTCTCTGCACATCGTCGGTCAGACGCGTTTCTGGGGATACCAGCCGCTGCGCGGGGTTCGCACCGACGAGCTGACCAACATCACCGTGGAGAATGCCAACGAGTTGGTGAAGGACCAGACTCAGGCGTCCGGGGACATGTCGCCGGTCCAGGCGACGCGCGCCTGGCAACAGCAGGCAGGAGACACCATCTTGGACAAGCTGCAACATGCCCAGTTGCTGGCTCCCGGCGGTGACGTGGACAAGGTCCTGGAAACGGTAGTGAGGAACCTGATCATCACCAACAATCTCGACAACCTTGACCAGGTGCGCTGCCGCGTCCTGCTGACCACGCCGCTGGAATCGTTCACCACTGGCAGAACGATTGTCGTCAGCCGAGGGCTGCTGGATGTTCTCCCGGACGAGGCGAGCCTGGCTGCGGTGCTGGCGCACCAGCTTGCGCACATCGCACTCGGCCACACAACCGATGAGCAGTATGCATTTTCCGATCGCGCCTTCTTTCGCGACGAGGAGGTCTTCCGCCGCCTCGCGCTTGCCCACAGCGAGCCGGAAGAAGCCGCAGCCGACCAGAAGGCGGTCGAGTATCTGAAGAATTCGCCGTATGGGGACAAGCTGCAGAGTGTGGGATTGTTCCTGAAGACCGTTTCCCTCCGCACTCCGGCGCTGCCGAATCTCATCACGCCTCGCCTCGGCGACGCCCTTGCAATGCGTAACGGCAGCACTCAGATGAATGCGCTGGCGACAGCAGCTCCTCAGCTGGATTTGCGCAAGGTGGAGCAGGTCACCGCCCTCCCCATCGGGGGCCGAATCAATGTCGATCCTTGGAATGGCAGCGTTCAGCTGATGAAGGCCAAACCCACTGCCCTGCTCTCTGCTCGCGAGAAGATGGCTCTGCAACTCACGCCCCTCAACCCGTATCTGACGCGCGTACGAACCGAGCCTCCGGACCAGGCGAGCACCAAGGTGGAGAGATCGATCCCCGAGCCCTCGATCAGCCCCGCCAAGGGTGAGAGCGAGGAAAAGGAATCACCGGCTCGTTGAGCGCGCGCCATTCTGCTCGCGGCTGCCCAGCGAACCAGGTCCGCGGCGGCCTCAACCCCGTGTGCGAGAGGCTCCGAGACAATTAGGATAGGCGTCGATGGCTCTACGAGCGAACCACGGCGACGCCCCTTCCAACGCTGAGCTGCCTGCCGAATCACGATCATGGTCCAGCGACGTCGCGATTCTCGCTTACCTTGCGCTGGGGACCGTGGTCATCCATCTCTTGACCGGCAACCGTTATGGATTTCATCGCGATGAACTGGCGACGCTGGAAGATGCGCGTCATCTGGCATGGGGATACGTGGCTTACCCTCCTCTGACTCCGTTTTTCGGTCGCCTGTCGCTCGAGTTGTTTGGAACCTCGCTGGTAGGCTTCCGCGTGTTCGCGGCACTGGCCCAAGCCCTGGCAGTGTTCCTGACCGGTCTGATGGCGCGCGAACTGGCTGGGCGTAGGGGTGCCCAATTGGCGGCTGCGGCTGCGGCCGTGCCCTTCTGCCTCGGGGGCGGCGCCCTCATGCAGTATGTGTCCTTCGACTATCTGTGCTGGGTGCTGGTCGCGTACTTCGTGGTGCGCCTGCTCAAGTCGGATGACCCGCGCTGGTGGCTTGCCATTGGCAGCGCCATCGGGCTGGGCATGATGTCGAAATACAGCATGCTCTTTCTCGTGGCTGGTCTTGTAGTGGGCATCCTGGTCAGCGGGGCGCGCCGTCATCTCACCAGCAGGTGGCTGTGGTGTGGCGTCGGTTTCTCCCTGCTGATCTTTCTGCCCAATCTCCTTTGGCAGGCAAACCACCAGTTCATATCGCTGGATTTCCTGCGTGACATCCATGCCCGCGACGTTCGCATTGGCCGAACCGGGAACTTCCTTCCGGAACAGCTGGAGCTGACGCTTTTGGCGTTTCCGCTGGCCATTGCCGGTCTCTACTTCTACCTGCTCTCGCGGTCGGGGCAGCGCTTTCGCGCACTCGGCTGGATGTACCTGGTGCCGCTTGTTCTCTTTGTTATTGCCAAGGGACGAAGCTACTACCTGGGCGCCGGTTATCCCATGCTATACGCCGCCGGCAGCGTCTGGGGAGAGCAGTGGCTGGCATCGCTGCGCCGCTCCTGGGCGAGCGTGCTGCGAACCACAGCCTGGGCAGCCCTGCTCGCGGATATCGTGGTGACAGCGGCCCTGACCTTGCCAATTGCGCCCATCAACTCTCGCTGGTGGAGAGTCGCGTCCGAAATTCAGGGTGACTTTCAGGAGGAGCTCGGTTGGCCAGAGCTGGTCGAAACCGTGGCCAGGATCCGCGATTCGCTGCCGGCGGAGGATCGCGCCCGGCTGGGTGTTCTCACCGGCAACTACGGTGAGGCAGGAGCCATCAACCTCTATGGTCCGGCCTATGCCTTGCCGGTGGCGATCAGCGGCATCAACTCCTTCTGGCAGCGCGGTTATGGGAATCCGCCGCCGGAGACGTTGATTGTGATCGGGTTGTCGCGCCGCTTTGTGGACCGCAACTTCACTCGCTGCGAGCTGGCCGGGCACACCTGGAACTCTTATGGCGTGGCGAACGAGGAGACGCTCGATCATCCCGACATTTTTGTTTGCCGCGGCCTGCGCCAGAGTTGGCCGGAGTTCTGGAAAGATTTTCGCTACTTCGGGTGAAGTGAGCGCTCAGCAGTCAGAATTCATCAGTCGAGTCATGCCGGTGCCAGCCGCCATGGGAGGGGCTGCTGACGCACTCACTTCGCTGATATCACGGCGGCGACCGCCTCCATGGCGAACGCTGTCACCCACAGAATGGTACGGACGGTGTGGACGCTTTCCCAACGGGCCCAGATTTCGCGGACATTGTCGGGCGGAGCCGCCACGTTCCACGTCATCATCTGATTGTTGATCGGCACGTTCACTGTCAGGGTGAGAGCGAATCCGGTAATCATGTCTCCCGCTGCCACGGCGACCAGCCAGAAGGCGGCTGTGTTCCACTGCGCGCGCGCCAGGATCAGCCACACCAGTGCCCCTGCGATGGAGCTCAGGGCCAGCGGCGGCATCAGCCGCGCAAAGTAGGTGTGTTGAATCCGTTGGAACTGAAGAAAGCTGGATGCACTCAAAGCCGGCCGGGCAAACGATGCTCCCATGCGGTCGCCAAATAGAATGCCGGCAAACAACCCAGAGGAGACGATGGCGATCACTCGCACAATTTCCAGAGCGCCCACTGGCATCCTCCGCAATGCTGGAGGCGACAGGCTTGCGACCTTCCCGTCGCTCAATTTTCGGTTGGGCGTGTCAGCTTAGCACCTGGCAAGAAGGGAGGGAAGGCGCAGCACCGTTCGAAGTTTGCGTCACAAGTTGGTTTGACGCGATTCTCTCCGCTGGCTTAACATGCGCCCACCGTGAACACTGTTGGAGTGGGTAGCGACATCGCCCATTACCGGGTCCTGGAGAGATTGGGCGGCGGGGGAATGGGTGTCGTTTACGAGGCCGAAGACAGCCGGCTGCGGCGTCATGTTGCTCTCAAGTTCCTGCCGGAGGATCTGGCTCAGGATCCTCAGGCCATCGAGCGTTTTCAGCGGGAAGCGCGCTCCGCTTCAGGCCTCAATCACCCCCACATCTGCACCATCTATGAAATCGGGGAGTCCAACGGGCTGCATTACATCGCCATGGAGCTGCTCCAGGGCAAGACGCTGAAGCACTACCTGGAGAACCGGCCGCTCAAAGTCGAGGAAGTCCTCGACCTTGCCATCCAGATCGCCGACGCGCTGGATGCTGCCCACTCGTCGGGAATCGTCCATCGCGATATCAAGCCCGCCAACATCTTTGTGACCAGCCGCGGGCAGGTGAAGGTTTTGGATTTCGGGCTGGCCAAGCTGGCGCCCCAGAACCGTTCCTCCTCCAACTCCAGCGGAATTACCCTGGTGGATGAGCGCCATCTCACCAGCCCCGGCACCGCGGTCGGCACCGTGGCCTACATGTCTCCCGAGCAGGTGCGCGGTGAAGCGGTGGATGCCCGCAGCGACCTGTTCTCCTTCGGCCTGGTCCTTTACGAGATGGTGACCGGCAGGCAGGCGTTTTCCGGCGCCACCTCGGGCGTCATTATCGATTCCATCCTCAACCGAGCCCCCATCGCCCCGGCACAGCTCAATCCGGAGACCCCACCGCGCCTGGAAGAAATTCTCAACAAGGCGCTGGAGAAGGATCCGGAACTGCGCTGCCAATCGGCGGCGGAGCTGCGTTCCGATCTCAAGCGCCTGAAGCGCGATCTCGATTCCACGCGCCTGGCCAAGGTGGTGCCTCCACCAACCCAGGTTGTCGCCGGCGGCGGCAGACCCGGGGGCTTCGCGCAGGGCAGAAAGAAACTCATTGCCGGCGCCGGTCTGCTCGCTCTGCTGACAGCTGCGACATTTGGCGGTGCCTGGTTCGCAGGGCGGCGCTCTCATTCCGAGCTGGCCACCTACCAGCAGCTCACCTTCCGCCGCGGCACCATTCGTATGGCCAGATTTTCTCCGGACGGGCAGACCGTGGTGTACAGCGCGGCCTGGGAGGGAATGCCCGTGGACCTGTACTCCACGCGGCCAGAGAGTCCACAGTCGCGCGACTTGGAACTGCCCGGCGCCGAGATACAGTCCATCTCCTCGACCGGCGAGATGGCGGTGCTGCTGGGCAGCCGTCAGACGCGCTCCTACATTCACGTGGGAACCCTGGCCCGCGTGCCGCTCTCCGGGGGAGGGCCGCGCGAAATCCTGAATGACGTGCAATGGGCCGACTGGGCACCGGATGCCAGGAATCTGGCCATCGTCCGCGACCTGGGGGGCCGCAATCGCCTGGAGTTTCCCATCGGCAAGGTGCTCTACGAGACAGGAGGCTGGATCAGCCATCCGCGCATCTCTCCCCAGGGCGACCGCATCGCATTCGTCGATCATCCCCTGGAAGGCGACGATGGCGGCTCCATCGCCATCGTGGACCTGAGTGGCCAGAAGAAGAACCTTACTCCCGACTACTACACCACGCAGGGCCTGGCCTGGAATCCGGCGGGCGACGCCATCTGGTTCACCGCTACCAGCACCGGCCTGGACAAGTTCCTCTACTCCATCCGCGGGACCGGTGGATCGCCTCAGTTGCTCGCCCGCGTGCCCGGCGATTTGCTGCTGCAGGATGTGCATCGGGACGGACGGGTCCTGATGGCGCGCGACAACTCGCGGCGCGGCTTGATCGGGTTGCGCGCCGCCGACCAGGCCGAACGCGACCTTTCCTGGTTTGACTGGTCTTATCCCGCCGACCTCTCCGCCGATGGCAAGCTGCTGCTATTTCGGGAAGAAGGTGCAGGCGGCGGCATCAGCTATAGCGCCTACCTGCGGGCAACGGATGGCGCTCCGGCGGTGCGCCTGGGCGAGGGCCGCGCGTTTGCGCTTTCTCCCAACGCGGAGTGGGCCTTGTCCACCGCCAGCAATACACCCACGCAGCTGGTGCTGCTGCCCACCAAGGCAGGGGAGCCCAAGTCCTATCCCCCCACCAACATCAATCATGTGCACGGACGCTGGCTGCACGATGGGCAGAGTTTCGTCATTTCCGGCAACGAGCCCGGTCATGGGGCGCGTCTTTACCTGCACACCCCGAGCACCGCTCAGCCGACGCCTATCTCTCCCGAAGGCGTCAACGCTCTGGCTTACGCCCTCTCGCCCGACGACAAGCGGGTGGCTGCGGTCGGTCCCGACCAAAAGGGATACCTCTACGCGCTGCCCAGCGGCGAGGCGCAGCCCATTCCCGGATTCCTGCAAGGTGAGCTTCCTATCAGCTGGAGTGAGGACGGCCGCTCCCTCTACGTGTACGGCACCTCCGAGATGCCGGCCAGGGTTTATCGCGTGGATGTAACTAGCGGGCAGCGGAGCCTCTGGAAGCAACTCAAGCCCGCCGATCCTGCCGGCGTCGAATTCATCGGGCCCATCCTCTTGACTCCCGATGCCAAGACCTACGTTTACAGCTATCGCCGCCAACTCACCGATCTTTACCTGGTGCAGGGACTGAAGTGATTCACGACGCGATCACCGCCCCTCGACCGAAGTGCTGTTTTTAAGCCCCGTTCTCGCGTTGGGCATCTACCTGCCAGTCCGCGGTATCGGGCTTGTGGGATGAGGAGTAGTGGACATCGCTCGCGACGCGCTGGTGCTGGTGGGCCTCTTCACTCGCTCTGCCCCGGTTTCCTTCAGTCGGACTGCTCAGCTCGCACCTTACCCAGTGGTGCCATTACTCCGGTAATCTGGTTGCTTTCAAACATGTCGGTTAAAACCAATGCACCGCGATGCGAGGATCGGCCACAATCCGGAGGCTATTGCTGGGTCTAGCCCTGGCGATTATCTCTACCTTTCTGAACGGTCAGGAAGAGGGAGCGCGCAAAGCGAAGGTGCGTGTCACGCCCGTCTACCCCGAGCTCGCCAAGAAAATGAATGTCAGCGGAATCGTGAGGATTGAGGTGGGTGTGGCTCCAGACGGCAGTGTGAAGCAGACCCACGTGATCGGCGGCCACCCGGTGCTGGTACTGGCAGCCGAGGATGCCATCAAGAAGTGGAAGTTCGAGCCTGCCTCCGGCGCAACCACCGAAACCGTGGTCTTCAAGTTCAAGGGCGAAGATTGAGTCTGCGGCGCCCCCGGGACCGCTCTCCCGGATTCTGAAGTTGCCAGCTCGTTGAATAGCTTTTCCCCCCAGTTCGCGGTCATAACCAAGGCAGCCTGCATCGTGGAGCTGCGTCGCTCAAGCGACTGCGTTCGAATCGAACAGGTCGCTGCGAGGCCAGAAGTCGTCGGGCAGCGGCCCCCGGCGCTTATCCACCTGGTCAGCGCGGCACCAGATTTCCCCGCAGTGGGGACAGAAGATTGTGAAGGCCGCCTTCCTTTCCTTCAATTGGGGCTTCTCACCGGTCTCGGTGGTGATCTTCAGGGGGATGAAGTTGCCGCAGGTGCACTCGACGCCCCAGAAATAGACTGGTTCGCTGAAGTTCATAATGGCAATGTAGCCAATGTGCAGGACCCGCGCAGAGACAGAGATCACGCGGCGATGTGATGAACGCCGCGGGGGCTGCCGGGTTCCTTCAGCGCACTCCGGCGCGCATCAGGGTCGTCAGGTCGAGCGGCGGAAGGTAGTAGCCCTGGATCTCGCGGCGCCACCGGGCGCCCGTCTCGCGGCGTTCCTGCCAGTTGGTAAAACGATAGTCATAGACCACCGCCCGCAGATAGCGGGGCGGCGCCTGGGGAAAGGGATTCTTGTCCATTAACTCAAGTACCTCGGGAGATGCCTGCAGCAGGCGGTAGGAAAGCCGCAAGATCCATGGATCACTGCGGTAGTTGCCCAATGCGGCGAACCACATCTGCCAGTCCAGACGCGGTTGATGCGGCTCGACCCAGGGCAACCTGCGCCTCAACTCGCCGGCTTTGTACTTGAAGCTGTATTCCAGCCAATGCTCACCGTCGTTTGAGCCTTCCAGGATGATTTCGGGCCGCGAAGTGGTCATCACTGCGAACAGGCCATAACTGTTGACGATGTTGAACGGCCCCACCAGGCGCCATGCTTCATTCGCCAGCGGCAGTTCGAGATGAAGGAACCGCGCTGTCATCTCCGAGATGCTGACCAGCAGCGTGACTGTCGCCACCACCATGGCGAGCGCGCGGCGAGCAGGCGCGCGCCGTCCGGAGGGTGCGCCGGGACTTGCGCCTTGGCTCTCGGCAGCCGGACGCGCGAATCGGCGAGGCACGAAGCGTGCCAGGAACGCATCATCCAGCAGCAGTAGGCACAGGGCGACGGTGAGCAGGTTGAAGAATGTGTAGTTGCCGGTGAGGAAAATCAATATCTGGAGGGCAAGGATGATTGCGGCCCCAAGCTGCCGGATACGCCGCGGGAACAGGATGAGGAATGGAACCGCGAACTCAATCGTCAGGGTGCTGGCAGTGGCGGCGCGTTGGAACCATTCGGGGAGCTGGAAAACGTACCAGGCCGGGGGCGTGGGCAAAGGCTGCGTTTCCCAGTGATAGTGGAGCGCACTGAGGTTGCGCCAGTTTGGGTCGCCGCTGAATAGTTTGACCGCGCCCGACATGAACATCAGGCGGAACAGCAGCCAGCGCAACAGCAGCAGGATGACGGGTGACCAGCCGAGAAGGATGGCCAGGAAGCCTGCCTCAAGCAGCAGCGCGTCCCACTGATAGCTCATGAATACCTGCCCCGCCGTCACCAGTGATAGGTAGAGCACGAACAGGCCCGCACAGGCGGCGCGTTTTTGCCTTCCCACTAGTAGGAGCACGGAGAGGACAACGCCGCCGATCCAAATAGCTGTGATGGCATGGTCGCTGCATCGGAACCACAGCAGGGTGGGAAAGATCCGGTAGGCGGAGGCGCCGAAGTTATCGCGCACCGCCGGCATTAGTTCGCAAACGGGCAAGATGCCGCTGGAGCCGATCAGCCCACTAGCCTGAACCCCGAACGAAAGAAAGGCGATGAAGTAAATGAGGCCGAGCGCGCGCAGAAAAAGCTCTACGGCAATGGCGTAACTCTTGGCGGGAACCGGGACCCCCCACAGGAGGCGTGTGACCCGCATAGCCAGATTCCGGCGCCCGGCGATCAGCCGGTAAGACGCCTCGGAAACAGCAGCGAATAACGGTATGTGGTCGTACGCCCACAGCCAACGGCCTTGGCCGGGCGCGGCGGCCATCGCGCTAAAGGCGGCGTACGCGGCAGACCTTGTTTCGCCGCCCGGCAGCACCAGGCGCACCGCGTCGAGCTCTTTTCCAGTCACAGCTAGCGCTGACAGCTCCTTGTCGAGCAACTGCGGGAACTCCGCCTGTGCTCGTTCAAACGGGAGATACAAAACGCGATCACCCGTCAGCCGCTGCCAATACTCCACCCAGGCAAAGCAGAAGTCGCAGCGGCCGTCGTAGATAAGGAGCGACGCCGAGGGAGATCTCCCCGCAGGCTCTACGTTTTCGGCCTCATGGTGTGGATCGGGCATTGGCTGTGCGTGGAAAATCGGCGTTGCGCAGCATTCTAGAGGGCAGGGGCCTCATAGGAAAGCTGAGGAGCTGGAAGAATCGGCGCCCCAGGCCAAGCCGACCCTGTCGCTCACGCGAGCGCCCCGCTCAGCAGAGGACTTGGTTGAATTTCACGCCCAGCAAGCGGCGACGTTCACGGTGCTCGGTGCGAACGATGACGGAGTGCAGTTCGTGAATGTCGCTGGTGACTTTCTCCTTGGAGATGTTGCCCAGGGGCATCTTGACCAGGATCGGAGAAATCGGGCGTATGCGATGGTCGATCGCTAAACAAAGGCCTCCTGCACTGACGTTCAGGGCGATGGCCAGGATGTTGAAGGCCTTGCCACGTTCATCGGTGCCGCTGACGAAGAGCGGAAAGGAAACGGGCAGGCGCTTCCACTTTCTTTGGTCTGCCGGGACTCGCGTTCTCACTGTCTTCTGATTATCGCTAGAAAGTGTGGTGCTGGACATGTGAGGTTTGGTTCCTCCCGCGCGCAGGGTGCGGCTGTCCCGCAATACAGTGCACGCCGGCAGAAGAGTTGGCAATTCTCCAAGCAGCCTAGTCGCAAAGCGTAAGGGCAAGCGGCGGGTAGTGAGGGAGAAACAGCATTCTGGCGGCAAAAATCCGCAGGACTCGCTTGGCAAAAACCGCGGGCATGCTCAGCTTGTGCCGCGTGTGAGGATGAACCGCGGCGCGGAGTCCATTGCTGAGGAATTCATCGCCGCTTGCGGCGAAGGATTTCGTGACAGCGCTCGGCAGCTTCTTTGACGAGGAATCCCATCTTGGGATGCGTGGGCTCGAGATCGACGGCGATTCCCACACTGCGCAACTCGTCCGAGGTGATCGGTCCGATCGAACCCACCAGTGATCGCGTGGCCCCTTTCAGCAACGCCCCAGTGAGGTTCATCTGGGCTGCTACCTGCATCAGGTGGCGTACCTGGACCGACGTGGTGAACAGCATGACGTCGATTTCCCCGGCCGCGATCGCCCTCACGGCAGCGCGCAGGGGTTCGAGATCTTCGGGCAGGTCCCATTCGTAGACAGGAACACGTATCACCCGGGCCCCACGGCGGCTGAGGGCGGTCAACAACTCCGTATTGGACTCGCCGTATTCCTGGACCCCGACCGTCTTGCCGGCCAGCGGGATGGAATCGCCGCTTTGGTCGAGCGCTTCCAGCAGTTCCCGCCAGGTGTTGGGCTCGGGGACCGCCAGGCTGACGGGCACTCCCAACTCGCGCAGGGCCGCCACGGGCTTGGGTCCGCGGGCGATCACTGGAATGTGCGTCAGGGCGGCAACGAAGCGCTCCCGCGGGTAGCGGGCCTCGATCACTTTGGCGAGAGCGCGAGTGCCAACGCCGGTCAGGAAGATTACGGCATCGATGCCGCCGGCGAGCAGGATTTCGCCGAAACGCAAGGCCTCGACGTTGGATTCGATGGGAACCTCGCGCATCGAAGGCGCAACCATCGGCTGACCGCCGGCATTGGCAATCAGCTTGGCCATTTCCGGGGCGCGGCGGCTCTCAAGAGAAAGCACTCTCAGACCGTCGAAGCCGGTTGCGGTTTGCGCGGTCGCGTCGTGGGCTTCCATGCAGGCGAGACCCGTCCCTGCGCATCCGCGGATGCGAGCGCAGCGATTTCGACTCCGTGAATCCCGATCAGCTTACGCTAGGAAGCCATCTCCGCACCAGGCGCCAGCGAGGGCTTCATTTCGAGTTGACTCTGGTCCGCAACTCTGGCCGCTTTTGCGGTCTTGGCGCCATGAGTGATGTGGAGCGCCAAGCCCGTGAACAGGAATCCCGCTACGCCGTTCCCCAGGGTAACGGGAATCTGGTTCCAGACCCACCACTGGCGCATGCTGATCGGGGCCCCCATCAACATTCCTGCCGGAATTACGAACATATTGACGATGGAGTGTTCGTAGCCCAGCGCAAAGAACAGGGTGATGGGCAGCCACATGGCCACAATCTTGCCGATGGTGGAGCGCGACACCAGTGCCAGCACCGTACCGATGGTGACCATCCAGTTGCAGAGGATGGCCTTGACCACCGCGGTCGCCCAGCCGCTGCCGCCAATGGCCATATAGCCTACGGTTTTCTTCAGCGCCACCTGCTTTACCAGCGCGGCTGCTGCACCGCCGTCGTTGGTGCGGAAGCTGGTGATGGCCAGGAAAAACAGTGCCGCGTAGAGTACGCTGCCCATCAGGTTGCCCACGTAGACCCAGGACCAGTTACGCAGCAACTCCCGCCAGCGAACTTCGCCGGATAGGGCTCCCATGGGCAGCAGCGCAAAGTTGCCCGTGGCCAGTTCCAGCCCCAGCAGAACCAGCATCACGAAGCCCACGGGGAACAGTACCGCTCCGAGAATTGGCGGCGTCCCCTGGGTATTGACCACAAAAACCAGCGACGTGGCGTACCCGAGGAAGGCGCCGGCAAGGATTCCTCGCACTAACATGTCGCGAACCGACAGCGCCGCCTTTTTGCGGGCCGCCTGCAGAGCGTCGCTGATGATCTCGGTTGGGGTAACGTAATCCACTTTGTTTGCACTCCTCGTTGTTTGATATTTACAGTCGTTCTCAGGCGGGATCGGGAAATGGCCGGGATTTCGCCAGGTCGGAGAGGCGGACAAAATCGCGCCGGTCATTGGATGCGGACGCACCCGTATTCTTCGGCGCCTGCGCCAACCGGTGCTTGCGCACAAGGTCGGCGAGCACGTCAGCCAATTGATCGCAGGGGACGCAATCCAGGACCATCTCGGCGGGTCGAGTATCGGGTCCGGTTTGGCCCCCCAGGTACACCGCCACCGCCTCGGTGAGCTGTCCATCGATGTTGGTCTTGAAGCCGCGCAGACCGATCTGCGCCGCCTCGTGGTTCCCGCATCCTGCTGGGCAGCCTGACCAGTGAATGCTGAGCGCTTCCAGATTTGTGCCTAAGCGTTGTTCCAGCGCCTGGGAGAGTTCCACTGCGCGGGACTTGGTTTCGATCTGCGCCAGATTGCAGAAATCCGTTCCCGTGCAGGCCACCATGCGGCGGAAGAAGGGTGAAGGCTGCGGGGAGAGACGGCGCAGTAGCGGCTCCCGCATCAGCCAATCCAGTGAGGCGTCGCGCACGTTGGGAATGATGGCGTTCTGACCTACCGTGAGCCGCACCTGCCCATCGCCATACTCTTCTGCCAGACGCGCCAGTTCATCCATCTGCTCGGGGTGAAGCCGCCCGGTCGGAACCGAGAGTCCCACGGAGACCAACCCCTCTTGCCTTTGCGGCGCCACACCCAAATGATCGGCATGATAGAGACGGCGCATGTCGCGGCCGCAGGATTCCAGCCGCCAAGGTGTGCGAGCCTGCAATTCGAAGCGCAGCCAGTCGATGCCGCGCTCTTCGATCAGGAAATACAAGCGGCACTTGGACCGCGCTTCGCGGGGACCGTGATCACGGTAGATGCGCACCAGTTCGGCCACCACCTCCGCGGCCTGGTGCAGTTGCACGAAAAGATCGAGCGGCACAGCCGGTGTAAAGCCGCCCGAGCCCATCTTGCCGCCGACCAGCATATTGAATCCGGGACGCCCCTGTTTGGCCGCCGGCACCAGCGCAACATCCTGGGATTCGTTGTGCGTGCAGTTTTCCAGACAGCCGGTGATGGTGACATTGAACTTGCGGGGAAGATTGGTGAACTCCGGATTACCGTCGGCGCCGACCAGCAATTGATCGAGCGCAAACACGGCAGGCGAGGCGTCAAACAGTTCGTGCGGCGTCAGGCCGGCAAGGGGGCAGCCGTTCAGATTGCGTACATTGTCTTGTCCGGTCTGCAGCGTGCGCAGGTCCACTCCGCGCAGGCGCTGCCAGATTTCCGGAATGCTGTCCAGGATGAAGCCCCGCAGCTCAAGCTGTTGGCGCGTGGTGATATCGACGATCAAGTTGCCCAGGCGCCGTGAGAGATCGGCAATTACCCGAAGCTGGCGGCTTTGCGCGAATCCATTGGGAATGCGGATGCGCATCATGAATTGCCCGGGGGTCGGCTTCCGGAAGAACACTCCCACCCACTTCAGGAGCTCTTTGTCCGCCGGACTTAGGGCCTCGTGGCCTTCGCCGATGATGCGCGGCAAGTCTTCGCGAATTCGCAGGCCGTCAGCCTGCTTGACAGCCTTGTAGCTCTCGATGGCGTTCTGGCCTGGGCGCAAGGGTACCTCCCACGAGCAAAATTCCTGGCAAGGTTACCCGGCACACCCCGCATAGGCGGGCTTAGGTCACGTTGTCCTCATGGATAACCCAGCCCGCGCGCAAACGGAAATTCAAAGAATCTATTGAGTGGATAAACGGGACGGGAGGCCGCCGACCCGGTGTGCAGCAACGCAGCCGCCATCCCCCACTGCACCCGCGAGATGCCGGCCTTGGGACCGTTGCCGGGATGGCTGAACAAGGCCGGGGCGCCGACGGGCTGGGGGCACAGTTCCAATCTGATGCAATACATCAAGGCATTATTGGCAAGATAATGTTAGCAATAGGGTTACCTATTGCATTCCGAGGGGCGTTCCGCGACCCGACCGCGCCCCAGCATCCGTTTCCAAGCGCCGTGAAACCGTACCTGGCGCGAATCAGAATTCCGGGGCAACTTGGGAACCTCAGGCGCCTGGGGAGATATCTTTGGCCATGCGTTTTGCCAGCGCGATCAGGCTTTTGACTTCGCGCCGTTCCACGAAGCCCGGAGGATAGCGGCGAAAGGCAATCACTCGAGCACGCTTCGGCCGGCTGGAAGTTCTTGCGGCGGGCTGAAAGTTTCTGGGAATGTAGAAGCGTATAACCCGAGCCATAAACCTCTCCCGCGAGGAATTTGCGCGAAATCGCAGGATGTGAGTGTAGGCGGAGGGCTCACCTCGATCTGTGATCAGCAGGAGCAGCATTCGTGATGCTCGTCACTCTGCCGCCTGCCGCGGGATGAGGAGGAAAAGCGTCGCGCGGCTCCAGGCGGGCTGCCTCTTACGCCAATCACCGGCACCCAAGAGACAGTCTTCTGTAAGACAAACGGTGGAGCAGGAGAGTGTCCTGCTCCACCTTGCTAAAGGGCTAGGCTCAGCAATCGGGCACGGTGCTGTAGTCGAAGCACTGGGACGACTGATTGCCCACCGTCCAGATGGCCGAGGTATTAGGCTCGTCGAAGAAGTGGATGAACCAGAAGGTGTAGCCGAACCCGCCGAAGGAGATGGGGTTGCCGAAGCCGATCTGATCCGCCCACTGGTTGGGATTGCAGGTGGCGCCGTAATACAGGGTTGCGTTGAAGGGATAAGTTCCGGCAGTGATAACCGAGAACTGCACCGCCTGATAGCGGTGGCCGTTCTGATTGAGCATGCACCCGCGAAAGGATTTCACCACGTTGACGTTCGCGCTCGTTACAGTGACGTTCAGCGTCGCCGTGTGCGTGATGCCGCCTCCCGTGGCGGTGATCGTGACGGCATAGGTTGCCGTCGCCACTGAGCTGCCCACACTCACGCTCACCTGCGACGTGCCGGAACCAGGTGCACCGAGGGAGGCGGGACTGAGGCTTACGGTCATGCCGGCGGGCTGACCGGAGGCGCTCAATGCGATGGCGTTGTTGAAGCTGCCGCTGATGGCCGTAATCACCGTGGATGAGCCGGAAGCTCCCTGCGCGATGCTGAGGGCGGCGGGGTTGGCGCTTACGGTGAAGTCCGGCGGCGCCTGGGGATTGTTGGTGACCGTCAGGGTAATCGCCGCGGTGTGGATCGTGCCTCCGCCCACGGCGTTGATGCTGATGGGATAGGTGCCCGGCGCCACGGAATTGGCCACACTGATCCCGACCTGTGCAGTGCCCGACCCGGGCGCGGCGATGGAAGTGGGATTCAATGCAACCGTTACGCCGGCGGGCTGCCCTGAGGCGCTCAGCGCAATCGCGTTGTTGAAGCCGCCACTCACGCTGGTAGTCACGCTCGAGGTTCCGGAACTGCCCTGCTCCACGCTGAGCGTGGCAGGATTGGCGCTGACTGAGAAGTCGGCCGCGGCAGTTACCGTCAACACGAGCCCTGTCGTGTGCGTTATGGTTCCTCCCACAGCGGTGATGGTGACGGGATACGTCCCGGTAGCCACCGATCCCCCGACGTTGATGCCCACCTGTGCCGTGCCCGCACCAGGCGCAGCAATCGAGCCTGGGCTGATGAGGATAGAAGCCCCCGGCGGCAAGCCGGAGGCGCTCAGGGCGATGGCATTGTTAAAGCTGCCGCTAATGGCGGTAGTCACGCTGGAAACGCCGGACGCGCCCTGGGTCACGCTCAGGGTGCCTGGATTGGCTGTCACGGTGAAATCAGCCGACTGTTGCGGAGCTGCAGTTACCGTCACCACCAGCGTTGCGGTGTGGACCACGCTTCCGCCCACCGCACTCAAGGTGATCTGGTAGCTGCCGGGCGTCACCGAAGCGGCCACACTGACGCCGATTTGCGAACTGCCGGAGCCCGGAGCGGCAATGGAAGCCGGGTTCGTGCTCACTGTCATTCCCGCCGGCTGGCCCGACGCACTTAGGGCGATGGCATTATTAAATCCGCCACTCACGGCCGTGTTGAGCGTGGCGGAGCCCGCGCTTCCCTGGGCGATGCTCAGGGACGAAGGACTGGAGCTGACGCTGAAGTCGGGCGCGGGCTGAGGCTGTGCTGTGACGTTCAGGGTAACCGACGCCGTGTGGGAGTCGCCTCCGCCGGATGCCGTCAGCGTAATGGAATAGGTGCCGGCTGCCACGGAATTGCCCACGCTGATGGCGATTTGCGCCGTACCCGCTCCCGGCGCAGCAACGCTGTTTGGATTCAGGTTCACGGTCACGTCCGCAGGTTGCCCGGAAACGCTTAGCGACAGCGCGC
>DATHDM010000078.1:0-4667 GCA_035319065.1 Terriglobales bacterium | reverse complement strand
AGACGGGCTGTGCCGCCTGCTTGTCGCGCGCAGTCTGGGAGGCAGACTCCTCATCGCTCATGGCTGCGGGCTTGGGCTGCTTCGCGATGCCGTTCACCACGCCTGCGCCACGCACGGCGTACTCTACGACCTTGGGGTAATCCTTTGCCTGCTGGGCCAGGTCGGTCTGGGACTGGAGGATCTCGAGCACGTTGGGCATGGCGGCGAGGGCCTTGTCACCGTAGGCGAGCGCCTTCGCCGGATCGCTGGCGGCATACTGTTGCGCGAGCTGCCAGTTGCCGTAGGCCACGGCTTGCGGGTTGCTGCCGTAGGTCTGCACGAAGTCTTCCAGCATGGAGATTCGCTTCTGCTGATCGTTCTCCGCCTGGATCTGGTTCAGCGCCTTGTCTTCCGGGGAGCCAGCAGGGATGACGATCTTGGTCTGCGCGCCGCCCGGCAGTGAGGTCAAAAGAAGAAGGGTGACGAGCAGGAGATTGGCTTTCATGGCGGCCTCCCATCTCGCGAGGGCCTCGCGAGTTCACCGCGTGCGGGATTGGCAATGATTTCTGCGCGCATCCTACTGCCGCTGGTCACGGGGCGCAAGGGCGGGGGTCACTCGGGCCGAGCCAGGCAGAAAACTAGAACACCGGGGCTGGCCATCGGGAGCCCGATTACGGTCTCCACGTGGCCGAGTAATAGGCGAGTAAAGCAAGGTGAGAGATGAAGAATACAATCGCCCAAACCATTCCGATAACAAGCAAAAAGTTGGCTGCCATGCGCCAGTTGTCATCCCTCAGCTTCATCTCAGTGTTAAGGATCTACTCTCGTCCTTCTCTTTTCTGCGCCACCACTAGCCCGCGCGGCGTAGGCAGCAGGACTACAGAGATCAGCCCTTCCAGCTCGAGCTTCAGCGCGGCTTCGCGCACCGTCTTCAGATGCGAGCTGGCATCGTGCATGAGGATCACGCCGCAGGGATTCATCTGAGGGAGGAAATACCGGACCTCCTGCTCACGAATGGGCATGTCGCTATCGCTGTAGAGCAGGTCGATGGCACCCTCGACAGCCATCTCCAGGCTGGACTGGTTACGGTACTCGATCCAGTTCGCCAACCCGGAGGCGTCGATCTTCGCTTTCGCCTTGGCGAAGACCTCGGGATCGAACTCGCAGGTGACGATCTTGCTGAAGCCATTAGCTTTCAGCCCTTCGGCGATCCACAACGTGCTGACGCCAAGAAAGGTCCCGGTCTCCACCACCAGCCGCGGCTTGAGGGTGGTGACCATGGTGCGCAGGAACTCCAGCACTTCGACCTCGGCGGTCATGGAGTCGAACATGCTCCAGCGCTCGGGATGGGGACATTCGGGGGTGGCGCGGTGGTATTCGGGCTGGAGGCGCTCGCCCTGCCGCTCCACCTGGCGCATGACTTTGTGTTCCTGTTTTTCTCTTTTTTTTTGGAAGAGGCGTCTGAGCCGCACGCAATGCAGTATACGAGACCAGAGCTCGGCTAATGGGGCACGGACTCCCTCCTGTCCGCGGCGTTGTCTTTGCCCCAGCATGCTCGGGGTGCTGAGCTGTTTTTCTTGCACCCTGGTGAAAAGAGGGTGATTGTTTTCAATTAGTTACGGCGTAATTCCCGGAAAAATATTGAAAATAAGAGACTTAAATCTCAAAATATTGGAAAATAAGGCCTTGGCGCTCTGAGTCTTGGCCGTCTGTCAACATCGCGACCGAGCCCACGCCGACTGATAAAGCCAAGGCACTCCTCTCATAGCGATCTCGATCTGCGATCCTATTTCCAGTTTAGCGAATTGGGAGTGGTGAATGGGACATTGGCCGTGTCGCCTGATCTGGTTGAAAACCATGGAGATAGAAGAAATTGGAGGCTGGCGAAGGGGTTGACAAGAATACCGGGGCCGCGCCCACTCGATGCATGAGAACCACAAGAACGATAGGAGGCAGGCGATCGGCGGCGCGCCCCTTTAAAGCGAGAGGCTTATTGTGCGGGCTCGGCTTCTTCGGCGCTGGCGTTGGAGGCCCGAACCACGGCGCCGGCAGGGGTGATGATAAGGCGTGGCAGCCTGCCGCCGGACCGCTGGAAGCGCTGCTTGAGATCCTGCATGTCCTCGATCTTGAGAACACGCTCAAGGACAGCGCCGCCCGGAATATCGTCGAGCGCGAACAGGTCATTGGGGCGGAAGGTTTGTTGCGCGGCCATCAGCAGGGTCTCCTCGCTCTGGAAGTCTTCGCGGAGTTTGGGATCGACCACGATGGCCCAGTAGACGTCGAAGTCCACGATGCCGCTATGCGGCGCGTAACTGATGAGCAGGTTGTGGTCGTAGTCGTCCCAGCCGTCGGCGTGGTACTGCGAGCCGGGAATCACCACGTAGAGGTTGGGGTGCTTGTCGCTGGGCTTGGCGGGCGCCACGCGCGGGCCAAAGCGCCAGGGGCCGATCGCCAGCAGGTGATGACCCTGGGCGGGCGCGATTTCGAGCTTGATCAGCTCACCCTGGTGATAGGCCTGGACAATCTGTGGCCCCAGGTCGGTCGCGCTGCCATGCGATCGAGCGCGGGCGACCGAGCGCGCCGCCAGGGCAGCGGCGACGCACATCAGCGCGCAAACCAGCCATTTCGTTTTTTTTCGCGAAACGCGCAGACCTGCACCTCATCGGATGCAATCGCTCCGATGGGGCGGATTATACGGTTACCGGTGGGAGGGTAAAGGCACCGAAGCCCATGAACTATGCTCGTCCCTGATTATCAACCACTTAGGCCCCACTCCATTGGCAAGCGCGACGGCTGCCATTAGAGTGGTTTCAGGGTGAAGAAGATCCTGCAGCATCGCGGTCTGCGCCTGGTGTTCCTGGCCAACATGGTCTCGATGCTGGGGAGCGGGATGAACTCGGCTGCCGTGACCTGGTACATCCTGCAGACCACGCACACCGAAGTGGCGCTGGGATGGCTGATCGTGTTGCAGGCAGTGCCGGCGATGCTGCTGATGCCGTTCAGCGGAGTCCTGATCGACCGCGAGGATCGCCGCCACCTGCTGATGATACTGGACGTTTTGCGCGGCGTGATCATCGCGATCGTCGCGGTGCTGGCATTCACGCATCACGTACGCGTGTGGCAGGTGTACGCGATGTACATCCTGGTGTCGGCTGGATTCTGGGTGTTCTGGCCAACTGTGGCGGCACTGGTGCAGGAGCTGACGCCGGACTCGGAGTTCGTGCACTCCAACACATTCCTGCTGACCGGGGTGCAGAGCGGATGGCTGATCGCGGGGGCGATTGTCGGATTTGTGTACAACCACATCGGTCTGGGCGGCGTTTTGCTGATCGACGCCTTGACCTACCTGATCTCCTTCTCCTGCTACCTGGCAGTCCGCAAGGGGCGGCACGTTGTTCACCGTCCGGTAGCGGAGAAGATTGCCGCAGTGGAGAATTCTCTGCTTCGCTATTTAGGCGAGATGCGCGACGGGTGGAACTACCTGCGGCGCAGCCGGTACCTGGTGGCGCTGGGCATCAGCTGGGCGCTGTTTCTCGGCGCCATGCTGACCACAGGCGTGATCACGGCACCCTTGAGCGATCGCATTCTGCACGCCGGGGCAGTGGGCTACGGGTGGCTCAACGGCGGTTGGGCCATAGGGGCGGTGCTGAGCGCATTCTACGTGTACCAGTTGATCCGCGGCCGCGGGCAACGGCCGGCGTTGGCGATCGCGATGGCGTTTCTGTCGATGAGCTTCTTCATTGCGCCGTTCACTCACTTGCTGCCGCTGGCGGTAGTGGCCTATGCGATCAGCGGCTCGGCGCGCGGGGTCGCGGGCATCGCCCTTTCCAGCAACCTGATGGAGATTGTGCCCAAGCACTTCATGGGGCGAGTGCAGAACATCATTTACCTTGCGGGCACAGCCCTACAGATTACGCTGGGGCTGATCGTGGGGGCGGTGGCGCATCGCGTGAGCCTGACGCTCGCCTTCGGCATCATCGGCCTGTTGTATTTTCTGGCGTTCGTCTCCGCCTCCTGGCCTATCTCGACTCCGGCGGCGGTGGCGGAAGCGGAGACCATCGAAGCCTGAAGGCCTGACTCCCGGCAGCCCGACCTGTTATTCTCTCTTCTCTCGCAGAGGAGGAGCTCGCGCTGATGTCAGTCTCGCTCGCCGGACGTACCGCCATCGTGTTTGGAGTTGCCAACAAGCGCAGCATCGCCTGGTCCATTGCGCAGCAGCTTCATCAGGCGGGAGCACGTCTGCTGATCACCTACCAGAACGAGCGGCTGAAGCAGGAGGCGGAAGAGCTGGTGCAATCGCTTGCCGGAGCGGAGGGCTACCAGTGCGACGTCTCGCGCGACGAGGAGATCAGCCGGCTCTTTTCCCAGGTGCGCGAGCGCCACGGCAAGCTGCACACGCTGGTGCACTCCATCGCGTTTGCTCCAGCCGACGAACTCAAGGGGGAGTTTTACAACACTTCACGGGAAGGCTTTCGCATCGCGATGGACGTGAGCGTGTATTCACTGGTGGCGCTGGCCCGGGCGGCCGCGCCGCTGATGACGGAAGGCGGCAGCATCCTGACCATGACCTACTACGGCGCCGAGAAGGTGGTTCCCAACTACAACGTCATGGCAGTGGCCAAGGCTGCATTGGAGTGTTCGGTGCGTTACCTGGCGTTTGACCTGGGAAAGCAGAATATTCGCGTGAA
>DATHDM010000077.1:0-8424 GCA_035319065.1 Terriglobales bacterium | reverse complement strand
GTACCCGGCGTTTGTTTTGTTTCAGCGAGAACAGGATTCAGGACCAGCGCCGACAACGCCATGCTGATCTCTGACTATTGACTGCTGATTGCCTACGGCGTCTTGTACAGCTTCCGATAGACGCTCACGTTGCGCAGGATTGCCTGCACGTACTCGCGTGTCTCGGTGAAGGGAATGGACTCGACAAATTCCTGCGGGTCGCGATAATGGCCGTCGGCCAGCCAGCTTTCTACCCGGTCGGTGCCGGCGTTGTAAGCCGCCAGGGCGTATTCCAGCCGCCCGCCGAACTTGTCCACCAGGTCTTTGAAGTAACGCGTGCCCATCTGCAGGTTGGTGCCCGGAACCAATAGCTGCTCGGCGCGGAAGTGGCGGATCTTCATCGAGCGGGCCATGGTGCGCCCGGTTCCCGGCAGCAGTTGCATCAACCCGATCGCATTGGCGTGGGAGATGGCGCTGGGGTTGAATTCCGACTCTTGCCTCACCAGCGAAGCCACCAGAAACGGATCCAGGCCGTTTTCCATCGAGTAACGCTTTAAATCGCTCCAGTAGGGGCGCGGGAAGAGGATCTCCCAGTAGGAACGCGGCAGCTGGTTGTATTCCATGGCGAAATAGCTCGGGATTTGCCGCTTCAGATAGCTGAGCGCGCGGTGATAGGCGCCGCTGTCCTGATACACTTCGGCAATCTTTCCCATCGCCCAGGTCTGGCCATCTCCCGCGCCGCTGGCGGCCTGCAGCTCACGAACGGCAAAGTCCACCATTCCGCCGTTCTCCAGCAACATGGCCTTCTGCACGCGTAGATCGTCCGCCGGCGGCGTGTCGAAGTAGTTGGCAGTCAGCCGCAGCGGGGGAATCCTGTTCAGAGTCGCGTCCGAAACCGGATCTCCCTCGCCTACCTGCTGCAGCCGCTCCCGCGAGCGGTCGGCGTAGTAGTAGTTGGGGAAGCGGTCCACGAGCTTTCCGTAGTAGGCCCGAGCCATTGCCGTGTTTTGCTGCTCCTCGGCCAGCCTTGCACGCCAGTAGAGAGCCGCCGGGACCTCTGCCGAATCCGGGTAGTTCGTCACCTGCTGCTCGAAGGCGCGGCTGGCTTCGTCGTTCCGCCCCTGCCGCAGGTTCAGCCACGCCGATTTCCAGTGCGCATAGTGTCCGTTCTTGCCTTTCGGAAAGCGCTCATCCAACTCCCGGTAGCAATCGATGGCGCGGTCATAGTCATGTTTCAACAGATACATGTTTCCAGCCGACAGCAAGCCCTGCTCCAGCCAGGGACTGGTTGGTGCAGACTGCCTCAGTTGTCCCAGAATCTGCAGGAACCCATCGTCGTCGCCCGCGCTGTGGGCGATGTCAGCCAGCAGGTAGAGGCGCTGCGCATTCCACTCGCCCGCAGGCAGGGTCAGGCCCTCCAGGTACGAGCGCGCCTGGTGGCTGTCGCTGTGGCGAAGCGCCGATCCCAACCCAACCTGAGTTGCATACTGCAAGTCCCCGGCTGCATCCGGCAGCAGATTGCGGTATTCGGTGGCAGCATCGCGATAGCGCTTTCCCTGCGCCAGCAAATCGGCTCGCGTCTTGCGCTCCGCCACGCTGGCCGCTGGCGCGCCTGAGGATTGCAACTCGCTCCCCGCAGCGTCTGCCTCCGCCGCCATCGGCATGGTGTAGAAAACCAGCCGCAGCGACTCCCATCCTTTTTGCGTGTCTCCGGCTTTCAGGTACGCCCTAGCCAGCGCCACTTCCACGTCCGCCCGCGGCGGCGAGCGGTGCTGCAACAGGACCGCCACCGCCTCCTCTGGCCGCTGCTGGACCACCAGGGCGCTGGAGTAAATGACCGCGGCGTCCCGCGAAAAGATGGATGTCGGGTACTTCTGGTCGAAGTCCTGCAAGGACGCGATGACCCCGGCCGCATCGCCCTCCGCCCCCTTCGACATGGCCGTGAAGTAGGCTACGTAGTCGGCCAGCTCGCCCGCGCGCGGTTGCGTCTTTTTCAGCGGCGGCAGCGCTTTCGCGTAGTCCCGGTCGAGGATGTGCGCGTAAGCCAGCACCAGGTTCGCCAGCATGCCGGCATCGTCAGCGGTGTGGTTCCGGGCATATCCCTCAACCCCGGCGTAGGCGGCCGCGCTGCGATTTTCCAGCAGCTGCCGGGCCATGGGCTTCAGCGATGCCGAAGCCACGAAAGCCCGGTTTACCCTGTGGAGCCGCTTTGCCAGGGCTTGCTGTTGCTTCTTCTTCGCCGCCGACCGTGAACTCGAGGAGTGCGAACTGGATGAGTGGGAACCGGAGGCATGCGAACTCGTCGAGGCCGTCTTCTTGCTCGGCGAATTTGTGGAGGCGGACTGAGTGGCCTGACTCCTGGGAGCGAGCGAAGATATCAGCAGTAGAAGTGCAATCAGCAGGAACCGAATACTCACCCCAGTAGTTTAGCGCGGAAAACTGCTGCCCAGCAGCGAGGGATCGTTGTCAGCCAGGATACGTATGAGTTCCTCATTGAAATAATCGCCGCTTGCGGCTGCGGTGTCGCCGTAGCGCCGCTCATAGCTGGCGCGGCTCTTCTCGATGTCTTCCTTCAGCCGATCGTACAGATCCCGATTTTGGCGGCCCTCCGTCACCCGCGCCTGATTGTAGAGTTTGATTTCATCCACCAGGAGTCGGGCAAAGCGCTTGGCTTTGCGATGGATCTCCTCCTCCGAAATCGGAGCAGCGGTCGCCGGCCCGCCCTCGGCCCGCTTCTGGCCATTGCTCGCGTCGCCTGAAGCTGCCGCAGCGTGCTTGGCGGCGGCTGCTTCTGCCCCGGGCGCCGGCGCTTCTTCCGCAGGCTCCGCGTGCGCGCCTTCGCCTGCCGGAGCTACCTTGCGCGCCGCCGCGATCTCCAGCCACAGGCCCGTAGTGCGAACCAGGGCCTCAATCGCGGCGCGGTCCAGGGACGAGCTCCCCTGGGAATCGGCGTAGATCAGGGCTACAGGCTTCTCGCGTACGATCAGGGGTACCACCAGCGCACGGTCGTCTTCCGGCGCCCCGAAGCGATTGGAGAAGCTTGCCTCGAAATCGGCCGCATCGCCCAGGACCGCTGACCGGGACTGAATCGCCCGGGCCGCCAGTCCGGCTCCCAGGCCCAAGGGCACCGACCGGATGGCCTCGTTGTCGTCCAGGCCGTGCGCTCTCCACCCGATCGCGTTGTTCCCTCGCAGCACCCAGATGGCGCAACGCCCCGAAAACAGCGAAACTCCCTTGATCAGGGAATCCAGGATCTCCACTTGCGTATTGGCTTGCTGCACCGCCGCCATGGCCCCATTGAGCGCTTCGGAGCTGCCACTGCGGTGGCCGGGAGACACCAGTTCCAGCACGCGCTGCACCACCTCGTCGCGCATCGAGTTGGTATGGGCTTTCAGGACTTCGCCCATTACTCGCTCGACAATTGGCTGAATTTCCTTAGGATCGGCCATGAAATATTTGCCTGCTGGGCCCGTTTTTCCCTGCCAATGGTCGGGATTATATGCCAGCCGGCCGCTCTGCGGGCTGACTCCCCGGGTGCCCGGCCGGGCCCAGAAGTGTTAAACCAAAGTACCGATTTGCCGTCTAACGGTCGGCACCAGTATGCTAGGGGCTACGCTCTCCGCTAGGCCTAGTCCAATAGTCACGTCGAATCAGTGCGAGAAGTTAAACTTCTTGAATCGGGAGCTTGATGGCGACCATCGAAAAGTTGAACGCTCCAGAGCCACTTACTGAGGAACTGCAGTTAGTCAATGCAGCCAAGGCGGGTGACGTCAGTGCGTTCGAAGAGCTCGTAAGACGATATGATCGGAACGTCTTCCGCATCGCGCAGCATATTACGCAGAATCGCGAGGATGCCGAGGACGTAGTGCAAGACGCCTTCATGAAGGCGTATGAAAATCTGGGCCAGTTCCAGGGGCAGTCGAAGTTTTATACCTGGCTGGTGCGGATTGCCGTCAATGAAGCCTTGATGAAACTCCGGCGCCGCCGCCCGGAGCGCATGGTTTCGCTGGATGAGGAAGTAAGAACGGAAGAGGATTCCATGCCGCGCGAGATCGCGGACTGGGCTCCCAACCCCGAGCAGCTCTACAAGCAGAGTGAGCTGCGCGACATCCTGGGCAAGACCATCCAGGGCCTTCCTCCCAGCTTTCGTACGGTCTTCGTCCTGCGGGACGTGGAAGGTCTCTCTACCGAAGAGACCGCCGAGGCCCTGGAATTGAGCATTCCGGCGGTTAAGTCGCGCTTGCTCCGGGCTCGTTTGCAATTGCGGGAGAGGTTGAACAAATACTTCAAGGCCAGAAAGAGTGGAGACGGGAACCAGTGACTTGCCGCGACTTCCTTAAAGAGCTAACCGATTACCTCGACGACGCCCTCGATCAGAACACACGGGCAGAGTTAGAAGATCACCTGCAGTGGTGCCACAACTGCTACGTGATCTGCAACACCACCAAGAAGACCATCGAGATCTATCGCGATTCCACCCTCTACGAGCTTCCCGACGACCTTCGGACCCGGCTTCGCTCCGCCATCGTTTCCAAGTGCCATGCCAAGAAGAAGGAGGCCCAATAATTCCCACTTTGGGCTTCCGTCGTTCTGCTTAGCCATGGCGGCTAGTCGTTTTTTCTACCCGGCGCGTATCGTAAAGAATTGCAAGCACTTCTTTTGCGAAACCTCACCTCGCGCACGGGAATCTAAATTTTTTGAGTGGAAACAACCGCGAACTTATGGTGTTTATACGCTTAGAAAGGCTGCGCCACCATGTTGGGTAGATTGTTGGATTCATTCTTCGGCTGCTGGCACCGCAACTATTGCTTCCCCATCTCCGTCCGTGCCGGGCAGCGCCGTACGGGTGCGGCAGCTCTGACTGGGACCTATGTCGTGTGCCTGGACTGCGGACGTGAGTTTCCTTACGACTGGAACCAGCTGAAGGTGGTTTCGCCATCGCACAAGCCGGCCGCCGGGATTGCCGAGCCGGTTCAATCCTACGCTTCCAAGTAAGCCGGCAGGCCACCCTGCCGTCTGCCTGGCTAATACATTCTTGTTTCATCTGTCCGAATGGCTTTTTCTCACCCTGTACCACTGTCCCGTGCACGTCTCGCCCTGATCTTCGTATAATTCGTTTTCCTCGCTGAGGCTCCCCCTGTGTCGCATCTTGATCGCTGCATTCGGGAAGTTGCACTCCTGCACGAATCCAATCGCATCATTTTGTCGAGCGGCGATCTGGACACGGTGCTGCATCAGATCCTGCTGATCGTCCGCAACTACTTCTCTGTCTCCAGCTGCGGCCTCTTCTTGCGCGACGAAACCGGCATGGAGCTCTACCTGCGCGCCAGCCTGGGCTACGGCAAGCCCGGACTACGCCTCCGCATCGGGGTGGATGGCGTCGTCGGCAGGGTGGCCCAGACCGGAGAGATGGTCTACCTCCCCGACGTTACCCGCGAACCGACCTACATTCCTGGCAATGCGCAGGTCAAGTGCGAACTCGCTTTGCCCCTGCTCGTGCGCAACGAAGTCCTGGGGGTTCTGGATATCGAGAGCGAGCACACCGACTCTTTCTCTGCTGGCGACATTCAGCTCCTTACCGCCTTTGCCGGTCAGGCGGCGGTGGCCATCGAAAATACTCGGCTCTACACTGCCGAGCGCCGCCGCATGCACCAGATCGAGCTCCTCAACCTGATCGCTCGCTCGGCTACCTCCGCCGCCAGCACCCATGGCCTGCTCGCCAACATCACCGATCTGATTCACGACAGCTTTGATTCCGCCGACGTCGCCATGCTGCTGGTGGAGTCCGACGGCATTCTCAGCCTGAAGACCAAGGCCGGAGCCCGCGAGCCGGCTCGCTTGCGCTTCACTGCCGGCCAGCGGCAGGCGTTGCTCGCCTCCACGGCAACGTGGCCCGATCCTTCTCCGCCCAAAGAATCCTGGCCGGGCGTGTTCGGAAATCCCGCTCACGAGTTGGGCGTACCCCTGGTCTGCGTCGGTGAAATGCTGGGAGCCGTCGCCATCGCGCCCCGCGAACCCCGGCCCTTCACCCCAGACGATCGCTCCATCGCCCAGGCGACCGCCGACGTCTGCGCCACCGCCATTCGCAACGTGCGCCTCTCCGAGGAGCTGACCCGCGTCGCCCATACCGACTTCCTTACCGGCGTTTACAACCAGCGCTATTTCCATTTGACGCTGGCCAACGAGCTGGCGCGCTCGCGCCGCTATCGGAAAAGCTGCGGCATCGGCATGCTGGACCTGGAAGGCTTTCGCCTGGTGAACTCCGAGGTGGGTTTCGACCGCGGCGACGAACTGCTGCGCGAGCTCGCCCGCGCCTTGCAGAAGCGCACGCGCAGCAACGACGTCGTCTGCCGCTATGCCGGCGACCGCTTCGCCCTCATCTTCCCCGAGATGGGCGCGCAAGGTATGCCCACGGTGATGGAGAAGGTGCTCGCGGCAGTAGAGGCCACAACCTACGGTCCCCAGAAGAAGCCGCTGCGCGCCGCTTGCGCTATGGGCATTTTCCCCAGCGATGGTGACAGCGAAGTGGAGCTGGTGCGCAGCGTGCTCGACCGCATGCGCGAAGCCAAGCGCTCGCGCGTGCCAGCTTCGTCTTGAGCATGCTTTGGTTTGACTAAATCCCAGGTTAGCGCCGAGACTGTGCGGCGCGAACCTGGGATATCCGCGACCAACTCACGCTCCCGCTACTGCTGGTTCTCACCAACCTGGTGTCCGGCCGGCAAGAAGTAGTTTCTTGTAATGTGGCGTGCTACTTTGCGTCCGATGTCATTTCCATCAAGAACCGAGTGCAAGTAGTGCATCCCACCGAAGATTCGCGCCAGGTCCACTTCTTCAACCACGTCGTCGAAGCTGTGGAAAGAATGGGTGTTCTTGGTCACGGCACTGTCCACGGAGAATTCCATCTGCCGGGTTCCGAAGAAATAGGTGAGGATGTCCATAGCCGCCTCGGTCCAGCAGCCGTGGGCCGCGGGATATTCCGGGTGCCCCGGTGTGGCAGCTAGGGGCTCCCAGTTGGGATCCGCAATGGTGTCGGGATTGCCATCGGTATCGCCAGCTCTTATGGCTGTGATCGGGCGCCAGAAGGCGAAGTGATACTTGGCATTGAAGCACCCGATCATCGAGTCTGCGACTGTCACATTCGCCATGGCAAAGAGGCGGGCTGTGTCGGCTGTGCCCAGATGTCGCTGCGCCGCCAGTTTGCGAAACAAGTTGCTGTACTGCGTAGCGGTGTTATCCGTCCAGAAGAGGCCGATGTCGGTCTGTGGCGGGGTGCGCACGCTGCTGTTCTTGGCGCCGAAAATCTTCGTTAGGGTGTAATTGAAGGCCCACTCATCGCTGTTTAACGGCGGCGGCCCGCCGGGCAGGAATTGCGACGGACCCGTGAGGGTGAATGGCAGCATCTGTCCCAGCCACGGTGCGACCGGAGGCGGGAAGCTCGGTGGAACGGGTTCCCAGATTCCAGGCCCGTGCCCGGGCAGGTACACGATGGGCGCCTCAAGACCGTCATTGGCCCGCAGTGTGATCCATGCCGCCGCCACTGCCTGTCCGACCTGTATGCCTTCGTCTTTGGCAGTTCCGTTAGGGATCGCGTCCAGCGAGGTGGTCAGCGCGTTGTCCAAATCTGTTTTCTGTGCCGGGAAGTAGTGGACCAGCACATCATGAGCTGCGCTTACCGCGGCGGCGTCCTTAGAAGCGTGGGGCGACGCCTTGTAAGGCACCGCAAACGGCGTGTAGCGGCCATCGATGGCGTTCACCGCGTCGTAGACGGCCAGCGATTCGTAAGCAAAGAAAACGGAAGTCGAGGGCAGTGCCTTCTTGCCGACGCTAACGATTGTTTTCAAGGCAATGGCGTCCCAATCGGCGACCGCGTTCTGGGCGACGGCAATGCCGCCGAGCAACAACACAGCAACCATGGAACCGAGGCCGCATCTCAATCTGGCTTTCATGGACAATCTCCTTTCGGTGCAACGCACCTGCGCATCAAGTGAGGTCAAGGCGGGGGGAGCACTCGCGAACGAGTGGCGGCATCATGGCCGGGCAGGGGGTGGGACCGTCCATAGCGGGGCGTGTGTCGCAGTGTTAATTTTTGTGTCGCGCCAAGTTGTAGAAGAAATTTGCAGTTAGATTGGTATCGCTAGCGGGTGTAGAATCTGCGCACTCCCTTCCCGGTGCACGCATGGCTTCCGAACCAATCAGAGTGCAGGAGCCGATCAGGTTCGGCGAAGACTTCGAGCTTGATGTTCCCGGTCGCAGACTATGCCGCCGCGGTCATGCGGTGAAGCTGGAGCGCATCCCGCTGGAAATTCTGGTTCAGCTAGTCGAGCACCGGGGTGAGATCGTCACGCGCGACGAAATCGTCACCAAGGTGTGGGGCAAGGGGGTTTTCCTCGATACCGATAACAGCATCCGTGGTGCCATCCGCAAGATTCGCCAGGTCTTGAAGGA
>DATHDM010000076.1:0-4429 GCA_035319065.1 Terriglobales bacterium | reverse complement strand
ATGAGGCCGGCCGCGCGGCTCGCCGTGCCGCCCACGACGACGGCGGACATGCCATAGGCGAGGAGCTTGCCACCCGGGCGCAAGGTCCGGTAGGAGCGCAGGAAGTTCCAGCTGCCGACGCCGTCGAGCACCAGATCAACGCCCGCACCGGTCATGCGGCGGATGACGTCGACGAAGTCCTGGGTCTGATAGTCGATCGGCGTGCCGCCGAGCCGACAGACGGTAGCATGCTTTGACTTTGACGCCGTCCCATAGAGTTCGAGGCAGCGCAGCTTCCCCAACTCCAGAGCAGCGGTGCCCACTCCTCCGGCAGCGCCGTGAATCAACACCTTGCTTCCTGGCCGCAAGTTGCCAAACCGGAACAAGAGCTGCGAAGCGGTGGTGTAATTGAGGATCAGGCTTACCGCTTCGGCGGGATCAAGTCCCCCCGGAACGTGTACCAATTCCTGCGCCGGAGCCACGACATATTGGGAATAGCCGCCGAAGCGGATGAGGGCGGCAACCGTCTCCTGCGCCGCAGGTTCGGTGACCCCTTCTCCCAGGGCGTCCACGACTCCGACAATGTCGTACCCCGGGGAGTAGGGGATTTTCGGCACTCCGGGATAGAGGCCGTAGCGCATCAGCACATCGGCGAATGCGACCCCGGTGGCGAGCACGCGCACCCGCACCTGGCCCGGTCCTGGCACCGGCACCGGCTCTTCAATCTCCTCCAGGACTTCCGGTCCGCCTAAACGGGTAATCACCACTCGGCGGTTGTTCATGGCGTTATTAGACTTGGCCGCCCCACATTCGTTTAGTTGACGGTCCGATTCCTGAAATTTGTCGAGAGTGATTCGTGTGACGAAGCGCGAGCCCCGGGGGACGAATCCCGGAGGCAATTGGAATCCCTCAACGCGCTGAAAAAAGGTCGCCCGGACGTGATACGCGATGAATCGGTGGATAGTTCAGGAGAAAGGCGGGGAGTTGTGGAAAATCCTAGTCGGCTGCTGTGCGGCGTACGGTCAGTGCTGCATCCGCCAAGTAATGCACTTCGGCCTGACCCAGCACTCCGGCCTGCTGCCGCGCCTGCTGCAACCATTCCGAGGTCATGAAGCGCCTGGCCGACTCCAGGCTGTCCCATTCCAGCAGGATGGTGATGTCGTTGGGATTGTCAGGATTGCGAAAAACACGGAAACTGCGCTCTCCGGAGTTATGCCGAATGTTGTAGGAGGCGTCAAAAGCCACCTTCCACGCGTTGTAGTCCTTGACCAGATAGCGAACCAGCACATAGATCATGGCTGTACCTGCTTTGCCGCCGGCAACAAGATACTCAAGTCGCCCCGGCAAATCCAGAACCATCGTCGTCCCGGCGGGGCGAAGCCTGTGGCGGCGGCGAAAGCGCAAGGACAGGGTGCGATGGGCGGCAGAATTGCTAACCCCTCCCAATCGGGATAGTTGCAATCTTGGTCGGGGACGCAGAGAATCCTTTTTGTGAGCTATTCGGTGCGACCTGGGGCCTCTGAACCACTAGTCCGGAGTCCATTCGCGGCGGGAACGGCGGTGCTCGTCACACTGCATTCGCCCCGGGAGAAGTTCTGGGGCGTGCTACTGGAGTTGACGGTAGCCGGCGTCAGTGTACGCGGCATCGACCTCAATTCGTTCGATGACTTCACCGCCATGGTTCGGGCGGGAGATCCGGCATCTCCAACCACCGCGTTCTTTCCCTTAGCACGAGTGGAGCGCGTGGAACTGGACACTGCCAACGGCACCATCCCGTCGCTGAGCGAGCGCTTTGCCGAGGTCACGGGCAGGTTGGCGCTGCGCTTTCTGCTGCCGTCGGAATTGGCCGCCGAGGAAACCGCCGGGTGATTTCCCAGCTAGCTACGGTCGCCAACCAGCTTACCCTGCTGCGCCTGATCTTCATCCCGTTCGTCATCATTAACGTTGTGGATGGAAACTACGGCTGGGCGTTGGCCTTGTTCGTAGCCGCGGGAATCAGCGACGGACTAGATGGCCTGCTCGCCCGCAAACTGCAACAGCAGACCACGCTGGGGCAATACCTTGATCCCATCGCCGACAAGATGCTGCTGAGCAGCACCTTTCTGGTGCTTTCGTTCATGGCGATGATTCCCTGGAAGTTCACCGTCCTGGTTTTCAGCCGCGACATATCGATTCTGGCGATCTCCGCGGTGCTGTACGCGACCACCGGGCTGCGGGACTTTTCTCCCAGCATCTTTGGCAAACTGAACACCGGATTCCAGGTGCTGACGGTCTTTTTCGTTCTGCTGAAACAGCTCACGCAGAACAGCCTGATCCACTATGGCCGCCTGATCTGCCTGTGGCTGACGTTTGCTTTCACTCTGCTCTCAGGAATTCACTACATTTTTCTGGTGGGGCGGCGGCTGAAGAGGCTGAGTGCTGCGCGGACGGCGGGAGCGGCCTAGGGGGCCGGTTGTTCCCGAATCGAAAAAGCCACTATGGTAATCACGCGTAACTCCGTGGATAGATTGACCCTTTCTTCCCGTCGCCCCTACAATCAAAATTCGTTCGAAGGAGGTTGGTTCGTCCGCAAGAATCGGGCGGGAGTTTTGCGATTCTGCGGACCCCCGAGGACTTCCGCCCCTCGGGGTGAATATGGCGCCGCACTTTTACAACACGCTCTCCGGCCGGGTAGAAGAATTTCATCCCCTCGACGACATTCTGGTCCGCATGTACGCCTGTGGCCCGACGGTCTATGACTACGGGCACATCGGCAACTTCCGCACCTTCATTTTTGTGGACATCCTGCGGCGCTTCCTGCTGCGCGGCGGCTACCAATTGCGCCACATGATGAACATCACGGATGTGGACGATAAAATCATCCGCAATGCCTCCCAAGCGGGCGTGAGTGTCGGCGAGTACACCAAAAGGTACGAACAGGCCTTCCTGGAAGACGCCGACACGTTGAACATCGAGCATCCGGAGATCGTGGGGCGGGCCACCGAGCACATCGACGAAATGGCAGCCTTCATCGCGGCGCTGGAGCAGAAAGGCTTCGCCTACCGCGCCGAGGATGGATCGTATTACTTCCGCATCGCCAAGGATCCCGAATACGGCAAGCTCTCCAAGAAGGATTTCACGGGCATCGAGATCGGGGCCCGGGTGGACGTCGATGAATACGAAAAGGACAACGCCCGCGACTTCGCGCTGTGGAAGGCACCCAAGCCGGGGGAGGCGTTCTGGAACACCGCCATCGGCCCCGGGCGCCCGGGCTGGCACATCGAGTGCTCGACGATGTCGATGAAATACCTGGGAGAGAGCTTCGACATTCACTGCGGCGGGGAGGACCTGATCTTCCCCCATCACGAGAACGAGATCGCGCAGTCGGAGTCACTCACCGGCAAGCCGTTCGCGCATTTCTGGATGCACGCCCGCTTTCTGCTGGTGGAAGGCGAGAAGATGTCCAAGAGCCTGGGCAACTTCTATACTCTGCGGGACCTGATCCTGATGGGACACAAGCCGTCGTCGATCCGGTATCTACTGAGTTCGGTGCCCTACCGCAGGCAGTTGAACTTCACGTTCGATGGCCTGACGCAGGCAGCAAGCGCAGTGGAACGGCTGCGCACGTTTCAGCTTCGCCTGCAAAAGGCGAACCCACCGGCTGGTTCCAATCCGGCGATAGCGAAGCTGGGCGAAGACACCACTGCCAAGCTGCACGCCAGCCTGGCTGACGATCTCAACACCGCGCAGGCGCTGGCCGCTGCTTTCGACATGGTGCGCGACGCCAATGCCATAGCCGACGCCGGCGAGCTTCGCAAGGATGATGTGGCGCCGCTGCTGAAAGCAATGGACGACTTCGACGCGATTCTTGCGGTTCTGAAAGACGACGATGCCGCGAAGGTTCGCCGGACAGTGGACTGGGCCAGGGCAGAGGGGAGAGCGGACAAGATCAGCCCGGCCACGCTGGAGATAGCGGCCGCGGCCGAGACCAGTGACGCTGCGATTGAGAAGCTTGTGAACGAGATGCAGGCGGCGCGCAAGGCGCGCAACTTTGCCCGCGCCGACGCAGTCCGCGCTGAGTTGAATCAGATGGGCATCATCGTGGAGATCACCAAAGACGGCGCGCGCTGGCGGCGGAAGTAACGCGCTGGGCTAACGAAACAGCGCACCGATCTCCGGGGATGGAATCGCCATTTCGGCCAGGGTGCGATAGGTTCCTGACGCCAGCATCTCCTGGGCCAGGCGGCGAAAGGCCCCGAGGGCCGTGCGGTAAGGTGCGGCGCCCAGGCTGACCCGAGCTACTCCCAACTCCTGCAGCTCGGGGATGGAAGGCGCTCCCGGGAGCGAGGCCAGTATGTTCAGCGGGCCCGGGCTCTCCTGCAGGAAGCGGCTGATTTCGCCTTTGTCCACCAATCCCGGGACAAAGATGCAGTCTCCGCCGGCCTCGCGATAGAGATTGGCGCGCCGCACC
>DATHDM010000075.1:0-2571 GCA_035319065.1 Terriglobales bacterium | reverse complement strand
GTACGGTCATGCAGTTCGCCTCAGGACGCCCCTATGCAGCGACCCTCGCCTCCGCTTGCCCGGTCGACGAGATCGATACCGCCTGCGAAGAAGATGGCAACATTCTGAATAACAGTGCCGCCCTGCAGAGCACGGCCAACTCCGCGCTAGGCATCAACGGCGCCGGACCGAGCCCGTTTGCCGGTCTGAATTCTTTTTGTGGACCATGGACCCAGCAGATCGACCTCGGACTAAGCCGCAACTTCCATTTGACCGAGCGGCAGGCCCTCTCGCTGCAGGTGCAGGCCTTTAACCTGCTGAACCATGCCAACTACTACGTCCAGAACGGCAACGGAGTAAATGCCGTGCAGTATCTGCCTTTCGGCGACACCTGCGGTAACCCCGACAATCCGCAAACCAACCAGACCTGCTATCTCGTCCCCAACTCGGGCCCGAATGGATTTGGCACTCTGCAGCGCATCAACTCCCTCAACGGACCGCGCGTGTTGCAATTTGCCGTGAAGTGGAGCTTCTAGCCGAGCGTCTCCGGGCGCCACAAACGCGCTGAGGCGGCCTCTTGCCGCTAAAATAGGCACCCGCATCGGCCTCCGGGAATCCATTCGCGAGTTTGATACATTTACTTCCAATTTAACGGATCGTAACGTTTTTCCGGTCTCGGAATCCCATGGCCGACGCAGAGAAAACAATGAAAGAGAAAGTGGTCTTGGTGACCGGGGCCAACGGGGGTCTAGGCACTCATGTAACCCGGGCCTTCTTGCGCACGGACGCTACCGTCGTGGGCACCGCGCGCACAATCCAGACGTCGGATTTCAACACGGGCGCGTTCACCGCACTGCCCGGGGAATTGTCGACGCCCGAAGGCGCTCGCCTCGTGGTCCAGCAGTTGATGGATCGTTTTGGCACGCTCGACGTCCTGGTGCACACCGTGGGTGGCTTCGCGGGCGGCCCCACCGTCGCAGAGACCGACCCAGTTGTCTTCCAGCGAATGCTCGACCTCAATCTCAACGCCCTCTTCTTTATGTTGCGCGCTGCAATCCCTCCTCTTCTCAAGACTGGGAATGGCCGCGTGATCGCCGTGGGCAGCCGCGCTGCGATCGATCCAGGCCCGGGAGTCGGAGCGTACGCTGCCTCGAAGGCCGCGATGGTGTCTCTGATCAAGACGGTCGCGCACGAACATAAGGCGGCCGGGCTGCGAGCGAATGTAGTACTCCCCGGCACCATCGATACGCCGGCCAATCGCAGGGACATGCCTGGGGCCGACGTGAGCAAGTGGGTGCGACCCGAATCCATCGCCGACCTGATCCTCTGGCTCGCCGGCGATGCCGGCAAGGACGTCAACGGAGCTGCCATCCCCGTCTATGGCAGCGACTAGCCCCGTCGGCAGTCGAACTGACATCCCTCCCCCCGCTCTTTCCGCCTCTACCGAATCGGAGGCGGCAAATCCGCTAGAATCGTGGTTTGGCGGCCGGTTGAGGTCGACCGATCTGCGCCCCCAATGACCGAGGCCCTCTCTATCCGCGTGCGCGGCATCGTGCAAGGAGTTGGGTTTCGCCCGTTCGTCTATCGCCTCGCCCACACCCACAAACTCGCCGGCTGGGTGCTCAACGGCGAAGAAGGTGTCCAGATTTTTCTTGAGGGCAAGTCGTCCAGCCTGGACAGTTTCCTGCGCGATCTTCGCACCCAAGCGCCCCCCGCCGCTCGTATTTCCGAAGTGGAAACCGAGCAAGTCGCGCCCCAGGGCTTCCGCGATTTCAGTATCCGGGAAAGCGAGCGTCGCGATCGTCCCACGGTCCGCATCTCTCCCGACCTTCCCGTCTGTGATGAGTGTGTCCAGGAGCTGTTCGACCCCGCCAATCCCCGCCACCGCTACCCGTATATCAATTGCACCAACTGCGGCCCGCGTTACTCGGTGATCCTCAGTCTGCCCTACGATCGCGGCAATACGACCATGAAAAGCTGGCCGCTTGACGAGTATTGCAGTTCCGAGTACCACGATCCGGCTAACCGCCGCTTTCATGCGCAGCCGGTCGCCTGTCCCGCTTGCGGGCCCGAGTTTCGCCTGCGGCAGGACCGCGATCCGGACATACCTGGTGACGCTGCCATCCACAAGGCTGCCGACCTGCTCCGCGGCGGCAGCATCCTCGCCGTCAAGGGACTGGGCGGTTATCACCTGGCCTGCGATGCCCGAAACGCAGCTTCCGTCGCGGCTTTGCGCGAACGTAAATTCCGCAAGGAGAAGCCTTTCGCGCTCATGGTTCGCGACCTCGGCATTGCCCGCAACCTCGTCCACCTGGATTCCGATTCCGAAACCCTGCTGACTTCCACTGCCCGTCCCATCGTGCTCGCGCCCGCGAAGGTCGAGTTCCCCGGAGTTGCCCCCGACAACCGGGAACTCGGCTTGATGCTGCCCTACACGCCCCTCCACTATTTGTTGTTCTCGGTGGGCGCCCCCGACGTCCTGGTCATGACCAGCGCCAACCGTTCCAGCGAACCCATCGCCTATGAAGATAGGGATGCGCTCGAACGTCTTTCCGGTATTGCAGACTCGTTCCTGATCGGACAACGTCCCAT
>DATHDM010000074.1:0-2287 GCA_035319065.1 Terriglobales bacterium | reverse complement strand
CGCATCGGCAGCCTCGCCGCCGGCCTTCTTGGTGGCGTCGGCGGCATTGCCCGCAGCTTCCTTGGTGGCATCGGCGGCGGTGGACGCGGCCTTCTGCGTCGCATCCGCGGCCGCTTTGGCATCGTCCGACACCTTCTTCTTGTCGGAACTGCTGCACCCAACCAGAACCGCTAACACGCACACGAGGGAGAGAGCCTTCCAGGTGAACTTCATGGCTTTCAACTCCTTGCTGAAAATCGTTGGGCTGGGCCCGGGAGGAGCTGGCTCCTGTGAGGTCCACGGAGTATACCATCCTCCAGCAGACGGGCGGCGCAACCTCCAAGCCCGTCAGTGTGAGGTGTCCCATGTCCGACGTGGTTTACGTTTCCCAGGTAAAGATTGAGCGCAAAGCCGGCCCTCTTCGGGTTGCTCACCTGCCGGGCGAGCCCCAACCCGTGTTCTTCAGCGTCCATGGCGCGATCGCGCAGCACTACGGTCTCCAGCCGAGCCAGCTCACAGAGTCGCACGCGGCCACCCTCGACTACGTGGTCGCCGCGTTGGGTGGTTGAATGCTCGGCACCTTCGGGGGCGCGCTGGAGGCGCGCACAATCGAGGCCAGTGGCGGCAAGTTGATCGCCGAGGTCCGCGGCGAAGTGGAATCGGAGGGCGGCGTCCTCATGATTCGCCGCGTTTACGTCAAGTTCCGGCTGCAGGCCCCGGCGGACGCGCAGCCGGTTGTAGAGCGCGTGCACCGTATCTATGCGGAAAAATGTCCCGTCTACCGGACGCTGCGCCCGGCGCTGGAAATTCACTCGACCTACGAACTCGTGTAGGCTCCGGTGTTGAAAGAACCGGTTCAGGACTTGCAAGCCGCTCGGCAGCGGCCCACGCGCGGACTTGGCCCCCGCGCCTGCTCAGACCACCCTGCTCGGCGCCTCCGCCTCAGCCGCGCTTGCCCGCTGTTCCAGCAACTCCCGGTCGACCCCGCACAGCGACGTGAATTCCACGCCGTAGCGGTGTCCCTTGCGGTTGCGCACCGTGGCCTCGATCCTGATCTCCCGCTCGCAATGCGGCAACAGCATCACCAGGCGTATGGGTTGACCGACTGAGAGCTCCAGCGGGATCGTGAGCGCCATTCCGCACTCGCTCAGGTCGCTCCCGCGCCCGTGGCAGACGGTAGTCAGGCCACCGCTGCTTTTGACGCTCACCCTCGCTCGCACATCGATGGCTAGGCGCGGCCAGCGGCGCCTCTCGGCAAGTGGCGCTCCTTCTCCGGTGGCTTCGGCGGCAGCATCTGCTTTCCGCATAAACTCACCTTCTGCCCTCAGCCTACTCCGGAGTTCAAACCTTCGCCAGGCACCAAGGTAACGGCGGAAAGCCCGCTGCTGCATGCACCTTTCCCTCGCCCCTAGCGGTTGATGTCCTCCTTGGCCTCCAGCCGCTTGATCAGGCTCTGCAGATACTGTTTCTGCTGGTCGGGGGCGCTGTTCAGGGCCACGTTGATCTCTTTCACCGCGCTGTTAAAATCCCCCTGCCCGCAATAGACACGCGCCAGCCCCACGTGCGTGAACCACTGATCGGGGTGCTTCTGCGCGTTGGTGCGGAAGATGGCGAAGGCCTCGTCCTGCCGCTTCTCCCCCTGCAGTTGCCGCGCATAGCCGTGGATCTGCAGCGGAGTTGCTCTGTCCATGGCCTTGGCCAGCGTGGTCTTGGCTTCATCCTTGCGGCCCAGCCCGTCAAGAATCCGCGCCTTGGTCGACAGATTCTCGAAGCGCTCCTCCACCTGGATCGACTGGTCTTCATACTTCAGCGCTTCCTGCAGGTCGCCCTTGTTCGTCAGCAGGTAGGTTGCCCCATCGTTCCAGCCGTCCCAGGTGTATTGCGACAGCCCGCGCAGTTGCTTGTGCAGACTGTCGGCCACGATCTGGTTCACGTTTACGCCCACGTTGAACGGCACCGCCACCTTGTCCCACCGCATGGTGATCAGCGTGGAATCCGGCTTCAGCTGATCGAAGTCATACTCCAGCGCATCGTGGAGATCGGCCGCCTGCGGCTTCACCGTCACCCGCAGCGCATCCTCCCCCTCCTTATAAGTGAAGCTTCCCCACGACGTAGAATTCCTGGAGAAGATCACCGTCCACTGATCCTCGTTGGGGATCATGTGCAACCCATAGGTTCCTTTGTCGAGCGGTTTGCCCTCGATGATCACCGCGTCGCTGAACGAGATGGTGGTGTTCTCGTTGGCGCCGGCGCGCCACACCTGCCCGTAGGGCACCACCGCGCCCCATATCTTGCGCCCGCCTGCCAG
>DATHDM010000073.1:0-22860 GCA_035319065.1 Terriglobales bacterium | reverse complement strand
GGCCGCGACCTCAAAACCGTGCGCCCGATTGTATCGGAAGTGCACGTGCTGCCGCGCACGCATGGCTCGGCGCTATTCACCCGCGGCGAGACGCAAGCCATCGTCGTCTCCACGCTTGGTACGGGCGAGGATGAGCAGTTCATCGACGCGCTCGAAGGCACGCGCAAGGAGCGCTTCATGCTGCACTACAACTTCCCGCCGTTCTCGGTGGGTGAAGTGGCGTTCCTGCGCGGCCCGGGACGGCGCGAAGTGGGCCACGGCGCCCTGGCGGAGCGCGCCATCGGCGGGGTTTTGCCGCCGGAAGCCGACTGGCCTTACGCCATGCGCGTGGTCTCCGACATTCTGGAGTCCAATGGCTCCTCCTCCATGGCCACCGTCTGCGGCGCGTCGCTGGCCATGATGGATGCGGGCGTTCCGCTGAAGTCGCCGATCGCAGGCGTCGCCATGGGACTGGTGAAGGAGGGCGAAAAATACGCCATCCTTACCGATATCGCCGGAGCCGAGGATCACTACGGCGACATGGACTTCAAAGTCGCCGGCACCGGCGCCGGAATTACCGCGCTGCAGATGGACATCAAGGTCACGGGAATCACCCCGTCCATCATGCGCGAAGCCTTGTCGCAGGCGAAGGCAGGGAGGATGTTCATCCTGGACAAGATGAACGAGGTGCTGAGCGAGCCGCGCTCCAAGCTCTCCGATTTTGCTCCCCGCTTCTACAGCCTGCAGATCCCCACCGACAAGATCAAGGACCTGATTGGGCCCGGAGGCAAGGTGATCCGCGGCATCATCGAGGAAACCGGCGTGAAGATCGACGTGGAGGACTCGGGCAAGGTCAACATCGCCTCCAACGATCAGGAGTCGGCCAAGCGGGCGCTGCAGATGATCGGCGACATTACCGCGACTGCTGAGATCGGCAAGACCTACCTGGGCACGGTGCAGCGACTGGCTGACTTTGGGGCCTTCGTGGAGATCCTGCCGGGGACCGACGGCTTGCTGCACATCAGCGAAGTCGCCGAGCACCGCATCAAGGACATCCGCGACGAGTTGAAAGAAGGCGACCAGATCCTGGTGAAGGTGCTGACCATCGAGGGCAACCGCATTCGACTCTCCCGCAAGGCCATCCTGCGCGAACAGCGCGCCAAGATGGAGGGCGGCGAGGCCGGGGCCCCCATGACGTTCGAGGGAGGCAGCGTCGAGCCCGGCAACGAAGCCGACGAGCCCGTACGTGCAGGTCATTCCGAGCGGCGCGACCGCGGCGGCGATCGCGGGGGCGATCGCGGTGGACGCCGCCACGGCGGTGGTGGTCACGGACGCGGCGACGGCCGCGGTGGACGCGGAGGCCGAGGCGGCCGCCGCTAGAACCGAATCGCTGCTGACAAAAAATTACGGCGCAGGAATCGACGATTCCTGCGCCATTTTTCTTGCCGGGCGAGGCCAAGCCGCGACGCCCTTACCAGACCCGGCAAGCGTTCGCACGAACCATCTTCATCCCCTGCTTGCAGCCGAAGGCCTGGGAGAATTCCGGCATGTTCGACTCCACGTTGTCCACCCGCAGCTCCGGCATGGAGTGCGGATTGGTCACCACGATGGTGCGCGCCACCTCCGGGCGCCAGGCGTCGCACCAGGAATAGGCGTGAGCCAGAAAGAAACGCTGCCGCGGGGTCCAGCCATTGGATCCAGCGTCGTCGATCGACTTGCCGGCCTGCTGGTATTTCTCAGCCAGGGCCATGAGGGCAATGCGGATGCCCCCGTTGTCGGCGGTGTCCTCGCCTTGCGTGAGCAGGCCATTCTGCTTTACGCCGAGGCCGGGAATCTCGCCGGTGTACTCATCGGCGATGCATTTTCCCCGCTCGTCGTATTTCTTGGCATCCTCCGGCGTCCACCAGTCGCGCATATCCCCCCTGGCGTCGAACTTGCGTCCCTGATCGTCGAAGCCATGGGTAATTTCGTGTCCGATGACCACGCCGATGGCGCCGTAGTTGGCGGCGTCATCCGCCTTGGGATCGAAGTACGGAGGCTGAAGAATGCCGGCGGGGAAGTTGATGGTGTTGAGCTGCGGGTCGTAGTAGGCGTTGATGGTGGGCGGCGTCATCCCCCACTCGCCGCGATCGACGGGCTTGCCGATCTTGTCCAGTTGCCGCCGGAACTCGAAAGCCGTGGCCTGGTGGACGTTCGCGGGAAAGCTGTCGCGGGCGATGGTGACGCTGGAATAGTCGCGCCAGACCTTGGGATAGCCGATCTTATTCTCGATGGCCGCCAGCTTGATGTGCGCTTGCTTCTTGGTCTCCGGGCTCATCCAGTTGAGGGTGTCGATGTCGCGGCCCAGGGCCTGCTCGATGCTCCTCACCATTTCGTCCACGCGCTCTTTGCTCTGTGGAGGGAAGGCCTTGGCTACATATTCCTTGCCCAGCGCTTCGCCCAGGTCGCGGTCGGCGAAGGCCACACAGCGCCGCCACCGCGGCCGCTGCTTCTGCGCCCCGGTCAGAGTGCGCCCATAAAAATCGAAGTTCTCCTCCACGAAGGCCTTGCTCAGGTAGGGAGCATTGCCATGCAGAGTCCACCAGTAGAGATAGGTCTTCCAGTTCTCCAGCGGCTCGGTCTGGATGGCCTGTTCGAGCGCGCGGAAGAATCCCGGCTCGGTCACGATGTAGTGCTTGGGTATGGGAGCCCCGACGGTCTTCAAGTAGCGGTTCCAATCAAAGGAGGGAGTGGTCGCCTGCACCTGGTTCAGCGTCATGACGTTGTAGATGTTCGCCGGGTCGCGGCGCTTGACCGGATCCATAGCGGCGCGCGCAAACGCGGTTTCCATCTTCATCACCGTGGCGGCGGCGGCGGCCGCCTGGGCCTCGCTGTCGCCCGCCAGCATGAACATCTTGCGGACATGTTCCAGGTACTTCTTGCGGGTGTCCTGCAGCCTGGGATTGTCGCTGAGGTAGAAGTCGCGCCCCGGCATACCCATGCCGCCCTGATCGATGCCGGTGACCACCAGCGAGGCATCCTTGAAGTCCTGCTGCGGGCCCACTCCAAAGGCCGCGACCGCGGTCTGGTTATCGTCGCCGCTCCAGGCCGCAGGAACGCCCTGATGGACTCGGGCGATGGCCTCCGGCAGATCCGCCTTGCTCTTGATCGCCTTGATGCGATCCAGTTCAGGCTGAATCGCCTTCAGACCCTTGCTCTCGATCCCGCTCTCGTCCATGCAGGCGGCCCAGTAGTCTCCGATCGTCTGCTGTGTGGCATCGCGGGAAGCGCTGGGATTGGAGGCCTGAATCATGGTCTCCCGCAGCATGGTCTCGTTCCACAACTGCAGGTTCGATCCCGTGCCCCAGACCGCCTGGTCAGGCGGGATGGGATTTGCGGTCAGCCACTTCGAGCAGGTGAACTTGTAGAAGTCGTTGCAGGGATCGAGCGCGCGATCGACTACGCCGGGGTCGAAGTGGTTTAGGGATGGCGCAGGCGGAAAACTGGAACCGGCGCTCTGCCCCAGAGCTGTGCACGATACCGACAGCACGACGGCGCAAAGCAGCCAGCGAAGCTTGAGCATGGGAGAACTCCTCGGGGAGACGGATTGAGATGCGTCTGTTGATTATAGGGAATGCTCCCCCCCGAAGTGCATTGCGCGCGACAAAATGAAGTCCCGAGTGGCGGCGTCCGAGCCCGCCAGCGATGGGACCTAACCCGACGAGTCAACGCTTCGTCCCACCGCGTTGCCCGGGGGATTGGCGGCGCTGATCTCGCCGGTTGGCGCAGAATTCGGCCCTGGTTCGGGCAGCCCGCGAAAACCAACTTGCACAGGCTGCAAAATCCTTATCGCTTTGTGAACTCTCGGAAATCTTTCCACCGATCTCTTTCCTCTCTTCTGCAATCGACACGGCGGTGGCTTAGTATTTCCCGGCTGTGCAAAATCGGAGCAACGGAGAACCCCGATGAGCTCGAAATCCCTGCTGGCAGTTGCACTGATATGTCTGCCATCTTTGGCCGCAGCCGACCAGGTTGTCTTAAAGAATGGAGATCGCCTGACCGGCAGCATCGTCAAGCTCGACGACAACAAGCTCACCCTCAAGACCGATTTCGCCGACGCGGTGGCGATCAAGTGGGAAGCGATCAGCAAAGTCGCGGCGGAAAAGCCCCTCTACGTCCAGACCTCCGACCAGCAGAAGCTAAGCGTCTCCAGCCTCAGCCGCCAGGACTCGGAGATCGTGCTGGATACCAGCGACCACCGCGAAGTGCACGTTCCCGCCGCCAATCTGGCGGCCCTGCGCTCGCAGAGCGAGCAGCAGGTTTATGAGAAATCGCTGCACCCCGGCTTGATGGAGGGATGGGTGGGCGGCGCCAACTTTGGCCTGGCGCTGGCGCGCGGCAACAGCGCCACCACCAACCTGGCCATCGGAGCCAACATGGACCGCAAGACGCGCAACGACAAGATCAGCCTCTACGAGGCCTCCGTCTATAACAAAGACAACATCACCGACACGGTCAGCGCCAACACCATCCGCGGCGGCATCCGCTACGAGCGCAACATCACCAAGAAGGTCTTCGGCTACGTCAGCGGGGACTTTGAATCCAACGATCTGCAGAAGCTGGATATCCGCTCCATCATCGGCGGCGGCCTGGGATACCATCTCATCGCCGCCCCGAAGACCACCTTCGACATCCTCGGCGGGATGGCGTGGACGCATGAGAAATACGGCACCGGCATCTCCAACAACTACGCCACTGCCAGCATCGGCCAGGAATGGACACAGAAGCTCTCTGACCGCACCAGCTTCAACGAAAGGGCCTACATCTTCCCCTACCTGAGCGGATCGACGGGAGACTACCGGTTTGCCTTCGACGCCGGCTTTACCACCAAGATCAGCCGTATATTTGCCTGGCAGATCACGGCCAGCGACCGCTATGTCAGCAATCCTCTGCCCGGCACCAAGGGCAACGATCTGCTGCTGACCACGGGGCTGGCGATCACGCTGGCGGGAGGCGGAAAGTAATGTTGAGGCGCGCGGCCGAGGTCCGGCGCGGCGAGGTCCCGGGGCTAGGTGAGCTGTTCCACCGGCAGTGCCGGCCTCTTGGGAAAGAGTTCCTTGATGCGCTTGATCTCCGCGCCTACGCCCCGCAGCTTTTCTTCAATGCGCTCGTAGCCGCGATCGATGTGGTAAACGCGATCGATGATGGTCTCGCCGTCAGCCACCAGGGCTGCCAGCACGAGCGAGGCAGAGGCGCGCAGGTCCGAGGCCAGCACCGCCGCCGCGCTCAAGGGCGTCTTCCCACGCACGATGGCACGTCTGCCGTCGATTTTAATGTTGGCGCCCATCCGTGTCAGTTCCTGGGCGTGCATGAAACGATTCTCGAAGATGTTTTCGGTGATGATGGAGGTGCCGGCGGCCTGCGTAGCCAGCGTCATGTACTGCGCCTGCATGTCGGTGGGAAAGCCCGGGTATTCCTCCGTGCTCATGTCGGAGGCTTTCAGATCGCCGTTGCCCATGACGCGCAGCGACTCCGCACCGCGCCAGACCTTCACTCCTACCTCTTCCATCTCGTTCAACAAAGCAGTGAGGTGACCGGGCTCGCAATTGGCGATATTCAGGTCGCCTCCGGTGAGTACTCCGGCGATCACGAATGTTCCCGCCTCGATGCGGTCGGGAATAATCCGATGGCGCGCCCCGCGCAGCCGTTCGACTCCTTGCACGTGGATGGTTGATGTTCCCGCGCCTTCGATCTGGGCTCCCATCTTGATAAGGAGGTCGGCGAGATCCTTCACCTCCGGCTCGCGAGCGCAGTTTTCGATCAGGGTCGGACCCGCGGCGAGCGTGGCCGCCATCAACAGGTCCTCGGTACCGGTGACGGTGATCTTGTCGAAGACGATGTGACCGCCGCGCAGGCGCTGGGCGCGGGCTTCGACATAGCCGTGCTCCTGGGTGATCTGGGCCCCCAACCGTTCCAGGCCTTTGATGTGCAGATCGATGGGACGCGCGCCGATCGCGCATCCTCCCGGCATGGATACCCGCGCGACGCCCATGCGCGCCACCAGCGGACCCAGCACCAGGGTGGATGCCCTCATGGTCTTCACCAGTTCGTACCTGGCTTCAGGCGCAGTCAGATTCCGGCAGCAGAGGGTGGTGCGGTGCTGGGCGCGCCCATAGCCGAGCTCGACTTCGGCGCCCATGCTGGTCAGAAGGGTGCGCTCGGTTTCGATGTCGCGGACTTGCGGGATATTCTCCAGGATGACCGGTTCTTCGGTCAGAATCGCGGCTGCCATGGCCGGCAGAGCCGCATTCTTGGCTCCGCTCACCCGAATTGTTCCCAGCAGAGGATTGCCGCCGCGGATGACGAACTTGTCCATGCCCGCCTCTGGATGATTGTACGAGACCGGAATTGTAAATCGAGCCGGGAGCGATGATGGATGATCACGAAGGTGCTTAAGGCCCTGCCCTTCGCCTACGCGTCGCCGCAGACTGTTTGCCGGTATGTCCCGCCTTCGGTCTACACCGCTTCGATGGCCTGGCGTACGTTGCCGTGAGTGGCTTTCAACCGCTGCTGCGCCTGCTTCCTGCTGACTCCCGCCTTCAGCATTACCAGGGCCACCTGGACGCTGCGGCCAGACGCCTGTAAGGCGCGCCTCGCCTCATCGCGGCCGACTCCCGCAGTCTGCTGTAGGATCGAGATGCCGCGCTCGGCCAGCTTATTGTTCTTCAGATGCACATTGACCATGAAGTTGCCGTACACGTAGCCGAGGCCAGCCATGGCGCCGGTGGTGATGGCGTTGCAGATGAGCTTCTGAGCGGTGCCCGCCTTCATCCGGGTGGAGCCGGTGACCACCTCGGGCCCGACCTCCACCACGATAGAAACATCGGCGGCGGCTTCCAGCGGCGATCCCGGTGTACAGACTATTGCCGCGGTCCTCGCACCCTTGCGGCGAGCGTACTCGATGGCAGCCAGGGTGTACGGGGTCCGGCCGCTGGCGGCGATGCCGATCACCACATCCCTGGGCCCGGGCTTGCGTTTGGCGATGTCCCGCCGCCCCGAGGCCTGCGAGTCTTCACTGGCCTCGGCGGCCGAGCCGAGGGCGCGCGTTCCTCCCGAAATTACGTATTGCACCATCCTGGAGGCAACGTTAAAGGTTGGCGGGCACTCGATCGCATCCAGGGCGCCGATGCGGCCGCTGGTGCCGGCGCCAACGTAGATGAGCCGCCCGCCGTCGCGCAGGGCATCTCTGACCATCGCCATCACACGGCCGATTTGCGGCACGGCGCGGCCTACGGCCTCGGCAACCTTGCGGTCCTCTGCGTTGATGATCTGGGCGATCTCCAGCGCGGACTTCGTGTCCAGGTCCGAAGAGGCGCGGTTCGGCTGCTCGGTTACCAACTGGTTCAGCTCGAAGACGGAGGGGCTGTGTCTCTTCATTTGGTTGGATCAGATGAGCTGGCCTTCATACTCAACTCCCGCCGCCAAGGCCGTCAATTCCCAGGCAGCGCACAATGGCGTCATGAAAGCTGGGCCGAACCGTCTTGATCTTCTGCGAACCGCGATCAGGCCAGGTGCGATTGGTCAGCAGCACCACCGCCAACTCGCGCGCGGGATCGATCCACAGCGAGGTTCCGGCATACCCAAGGTGACCGATGGAGCGCGGGGAGAAATAATGCCCGGACTGCGAAGGCGGAGTCGGCGTGTCCCACCCCAGGGCTCGGGTGGTGCCCGCCTGGCGTCTCGAAAACGTATCGACGGTCTCCCGCCTCAGGACAGGCGCGCCTCCCTGCAGCACGCAGTGGGCAAACAGCGCCACATCGTAGGCGTTGCCGAATAAGCCGGCATGACCGGCCACGCCTCCCATCACCCAGGCATTCTCGTCCTGCACCTCACCCTGGATGATGCGATGGCGAAAGTCGTGGTCATCGTTGGAGGGAGGAATCGCCGTCCGCCAATCGCGGGGAGGATTGAAGGTAGCCTTTGCCATTCCCAGGGGCTGAAAGATTTCGCGCTGGCAAAACCGATCCAGCGATTCGCCAGCGAGCCGCTCCAGCAAAACTCCGATGATGATGAATCCAATGTCGCTGTACTCGGTCTTGGTGCCGGGATCGGCGACCAGGGGAAGCGCAAAGGCAGCCTGGATGAATTCGTCGCTCGTGCGGGCGCGTTCGAAGAGGCGCTCGTACCCAGGAAGACCGGAGGTATGAGTGAGCAGCATGCGCGTCGTCACGTGCCGCCGCCGAGGGTCGGCAGTATCGAATTCGCCTGCCAGATCGACGATGGGAACGTCGAGCTGCAGCTGGCCGCGCTCATAGAGCCACATGGCCATCGTGGTGGTGGCGATCACCTTGGTCAGAGAAGCCAGGTCCCATACCGTCTGCGGCTGCACCGGGGACGACTTGGGCTCATAAGTGAACCGTCCTTCACTATCCAGCCCAACCAGTTGGCCGCGGTGGACCACGGCAAACGTCGCGCCGGGGAAGGCCCTCTCGGCGATACCCTTCCGCAGAATCTCAAGGGCGGGGCCAAGTCGTTCCCGTTGGCCTTCGAACGACTGCCAGAGCGGAATCGGGGTTCGAGCCTGGCTCGGTTGGGTCAGGGAGGTGTGCCTCGCTTTCAAACCAGTCCTATAGCAGAGTCGCCAGGGGCGGCGAAAGGCGCGTGTTTTGGATCGACGTGGCCTGATTCCTGAAAGGTTATCCTTATGAAAACATGTATTGCCGGACCGCCCGGATTCCATTTCTCGGATATTCTGCGATTTCTGCAACTTTCCCATTTTGTTTTCAATTACTTACAGGTGCACCTTTTTGGATTTTGAATTGCCAATTGCAGTGCCAAGCCGTCACAAACGAGTGACAAAGTGAAATACAAGGCGGCGGGACAATCCTGGGCCTGACTGGGGAATCTTTGGCTATTTTCCTTCCTGCCGCCAGAGCGTTGCTTCGTCGCACCGGGCGTTTCCCAAAATTGGAGGTCGTGCGTATGAGAAAGTACATCCCCCTGCTTCTCCTTGCTGCGCTGCTCATGGCATTGAGCATGTTCGCGCAGGTGAACACCGGTCAGATCAACGGAACGCTGACCGACCCATCCGGAGCCGTGGTGGTGGGCGCTACCGTCACTGCCACCGAACCTGACACCGGCCTGACCCGCTCCACCGTAACCAATTCTTCCGGCAGCTACGCCATCGTGTCGTTGCCTCCCGGTCGCTACACCATTAGGACGGAGGCCAAGGGGTTTGCCTCCGTAGAACAGAAGAATATCGAACTCATCGTGGGTCAGTCGCTGACGCTGAATTTTGCCCTGCGAACGGGCACCTCTTCCGAAGTGGTGGAGGTTAGTGGAGAAGCGCCTCTGATTGAGACCACCCGGTCCGATCTGGGCGGCTCGGTCACGCCGCAGGAGGTGCGGGACCTTCCGGTTCGTGACCGCAACTTCGCTTCCCTCATGGCTCTGGTTCCCGGCGTGAAGCCCGCACCCAATTTTGACCCCACCAAGAGCCGGTCAGGCACGGTGAGCGCCGGTGGCAGCGATGGCCGCTCCTTCGACTACAACGTCGATGGTGGAGATAACAAGGACACCGTGATTGGCGGCATCGTACAGAACTACACCCTGGAGGGCATTCAGGAATTCAACGTTGTTACCAATCGCTACACCGCCGAATCGGGTCGCGCCGTGGCTGGCGTGGTGAACGTGGTTACCAAGTCGGGAACCAACAGAATTCACGGCACCGCATTCGGCGAGTTCCAGCTCAGCACGCTTAACGCAAAGTCCGAATTCGACCGCACGGCCGGGGCGGATGGCAAGCTGTTCACGGCGGACGATGTAGAACTGCCCAAGCCCGTTTACCATCGCTATCACTTCGGCGGTTCGGTGGGTGGGCCGGTTATCAAAGACAAGTTCTTCTTCTTCGGCGCTTACGAGTACAAGCGTGAGCTCGCCGGCATCAACCCCGATCCAACGGCAGTGGCTAACCTGGAGCTTCTTCCTCAGGCATCGCCAGCCACCAAGATCGATACCCCGTTTTTTGATCACCTGGCGACCATAAAGCTCGATTACCGCTTCAACGATCGGAATACTATGTTTGTCCGGTACGGGCGGGAGCGGTGGAATACACTGAACGATCAGCCGACGTCGGTCGGCACTCCCATCGCCGACCTGTCAGAAGCCACCGCCAATACCAACCAGTTCCACTCCCTGGTGCTGCAGGACAGCTACGCGCTCTCGAATAACAAAGTCAACGTGGCTGGCTTCCAATTCCAGGACTTCGTGAACGAGATCAATGCCACTCCTGGACGCACCTTTACAGTGCCTGTGGCGGGAGGAGGCACCGCGGTTAACCCGCTGCTAACCTTCCCCAGTGCCGAGTTAGGCAACAACATCAACGTCCCCCAGCAGACCCTGATTCGCAAATACCAGTTCCGCGATGACTTCAGTTTTGTTAAGGGACGTCACAATCTCAAGGTCGGCGCCAACTGGATTTACGTTGCCAAGATGGGCGGCTACTTCTTCTCGGGCCTGGGCTATCAGCTGGTCTTCTTTGATGACCCCGTCGATATCTTTGGAGCCAAGAAGGCCGCTTATCCGCAGGGACTCTCGACTCCAGGCGCAGTGCAGGAGCTGATTTACAGTGGCGGCAACGGGCGGACCGACAATCCCCAGAATCCGCACACGCTTGGTCTTTATGTGCAGGACGATTTCAAGGTCACGTCGCATTTGACCTTGAACCTGGGCCTGCGTTGGGACGCGAACCTGTTCGTTCTCCCGCCGCAACTGCGGACCGATCCGCTACAAACCAATCGCGTAGTTTCAGTCTTGCAGCAGTTGATTGCCGCTAATCCGACCAGCGCCGCGGCCGCCGACGGCCTGGCGCGTGCCAAATATCTGGCTGGGGACAAGGGCGATCTAACCCGCACCACCGCCTCTTACAAGGAATTTCAGCCTCGCATCGGCTTTGCCTGGGACCCCACCGGCAGCGGCAAGATCGTGATCCGCGGCGGCTACGGCATCGCCCGCGATCAGGTCTTCCAGAACCTGACGCTGTGGTCCATTCAGCAGTCGAACACGACCCTATACCAGAGCGGTCTGATCGATCTTTCGAACAGCACGGGACCGCCAGCCCCGGCCGGTGACCTGGCGACCTTCCGCTTCGGCGTGGATCCGCTGCCCGCGCCCGCGCCCGCTGCCACCGACCTGGCATTCGGAGCCCGCGGCCGTCTCGACGATCCTCACCTCACCGATCCCTGGTCCCAGCAGATGTCGATTGGGACGGCGGTAGAGCTGAACCCGGTGTATGCCGTTTCCGCGGACTACACTCACGTGCTGGGGACGCATGAGTTCCGCATGCTGGATGACAATCCTCGCATCGGTTCTATCTGCAACCCCGCCTTCCCCGGCTCCACGCCCGCGGATCCACGCTGCGTGAAGGGAGCCACCACACGTTTGCTGGATGCGGCCTTTGCAGCGTCTGGAATCGGCGCCGGACGGCTCGCCGACCTGCGCACCGCCGCCAGCAACAACCGCTCGCTCTACGACGGCCTTACCTTCGTGCTCAAGAGGCGCATGAGCCGCAACATCGGCTTCCAGGCCAGCTACGTCCTGTCCTGGTCGCGTTCGTGGGGCGGCATTCCGGTCTCGTCCTACGGAGGCTCGTTCCTGACTTCGGATCGCGCCCTCCAGTTCCGCTCCAATAACTTCGGCTACACCGACTTCGACGAACGCCATCGCTTCGTCTTCAGCGGCATCCTCATGCCGATCTGGGGAATCGAGTTCGCACCGCTGTTCCAGGCGTCCTCGGCCCGCCCGATCGATCCCTTCCCCGGCGGTGACATAGATGGTGACGGGCGTCCATACGTGGACCGCGTCTGTGCCCCCTTCAACGCCTCCAACATCACCCCAGCGAACTTTGCGCTCGGATGCAATCAGGTGAAGCCCAACTCCCTGCGCGGTTCTGCCTTCGTGCAGATGGACCTGAGCATCGCCAAGCGCTTCCACCCCACGGAGTGGCTGGCGATCCGGCCCTTCTGGGAGTTCCACAACCTGTTCAACCGCTTCAACAAGTGCAACTCGGTGCAGAACGACGCCAGCAGCAGCGCCTTCCGGCAGCCTCTTGGCGGACCGATCAGCGGACCGTATTGCGCTATCAACGGCGGAGTGTATGGCACCGGAGGCGGCTCATTCGGGCCCGGCTTCAGTGCTCCATTCCGCTCGCAGTTCGGGATCCGCTTCGAGTTCTAGGAAGCGGGTCTTAGCTATTGATTTAGCCGAGGCAGGTGCGTCCTCACCTGCCTCGATTTCTTGATCGCAGCGCCGAGTGCAGACGCCCGCCGGGCCGTCGTTCCCGAGGTCATCAGCATGACAACAGGCTCCCGGACTTCGCGTCTTGCGGCTGCCTGCTTGCCTCCTGTACATTCGCGAAGCACTCACCTCTGAGTCCGGCATGCGACTTTTCCGGGAATACGCGCGGTCTTGCTTTCCCGTCGTGACCTTATTGTTCTCGTTCGCCCTCGGCTGGCCTCAGCCGCTGGCAGCCCAGGACACCCTCTTTGCCGCTCTGGACGACATCCTGGAGAAGGCGGTAGCGGAGAAAACGCCGCCGGGCGCCGTTGTGGTGATCGGCCACGACCATAGCGTGGTGTATCGGAAGGCATTCGGCTTTCGCAGCCTGGAGCCTGCCCGCGAAGCCATGAGTCCGGACACCATCTTCGATGTCGCCTCGCTCACCAAGTGCATGGCCACGGCTGTCGCCATCATGCAGTTGGTGGAAAAAGGGCAGCTTCGCCTGAACGATCCGGTCACGCGATATCTCCCCGAATTCGGCGTGAATGGCAAGCAGGAGATCACCGTGCGCCAGCTGCTGACCCATTTTTCCGGACTGGCCGAGGATCTCGACCTGAAGCAGCACTGGGAGGGATACGACTCCGCCATCCGCATGGCGATGGAGGAGACGCCGGTTTATCTGCCGGGGTCGCGCTTCCTGTACAGCGACATCAACTTCATCGTTCTGGGTGAGATCGTCCGCCGCGTCTCCGCCACGCCGCTGGATGCCTACACCGCCGCCAACATCTGTAAGCCGCTGGGAATGGAGCACACCGCGTTCAACCCGCCCGCAGCCTGGCGGCCGTTGATCGCCTCCACCGAATATGATGAGCGCGGAATGATGCTGCGCGGCGTGGTGCACGATCCCACGGCCCGCAGGATGGGTGGCGTCGCCGGGCATGCGGGGCTGTTCTCCACGGCCGACGACATCGCGCGCTTCGCGCAGGCGCTTCTCGACGGCGGGGCTCCGGTGCTTTCCGCGCTCGGCGTCGAAAAGATGACTACCCCCCAGCAGCCTCCCAACGCGGCCTCGCTGCGCGGGTTGGGCTGGGACATCGATTCGCCATTCTCCAGCAACCGGGGAGAGTTCCTGCCGGTGGGATCGTTCGGCCACACTGGATTTACCGGGACATCGCTCTGGATCGACCCCACCACCAGCACCTACATCATCATTCTGACCAATGCCGTGCACCCGCGGGTGGGAAACTCCGTCGTCTCACTGCGCTCGCGGGTGGCGACCGCAGTTGCGAAGGCGTTAAAGCTTACGCCTTCGGAGAACCAGCGGCTCCGCCTGGAGAGCATCACCGGTTACAACGAGACGCTGAGCGCGTCGCGTCGCGTGCTCTTTCGCAATGGCACGGTGAAGACGGGAATCGATGTTCTCGAGTTGCACAACTTCGAGGAACTCCGGTCGAAGGACGGACACAAGACCCGGCTTGGGCTGATCACCAATCAGACCGGCATCGACTCTGCCGGACAGCGAACCATCGATGTGCTCGCCCATGCTCCTGGTGTGGAGCTGGCGGCGATTTTCAGTCCTGAACACGGCGTTACGGGAACGCTGGATACCGAAAAAGTCGGCAACACCCGCGACGCCGCCACCGGCATTCCGGTGTATAGCGTGTATGGCGGCACCGATGCCCAGCGGCGTCCGGATCCTGCCGTCTTGAAGCAACTGGATGCGGTCGTCTACGACATCCAGGATGTCGGAGTCCGCTTCTACACCTACGAGACGACGCTTGGCTATTTTCTGGAAGGGGTGGCCAAAGCCGGCATTGAGCTCATCGTGCTGGATCGCCCCAACCCCGTCACCGGCGCGTTCGTGCAGGGTCCGATGTCCGCTCCGCAAGGGAACAGCTTTGTCGACTACCATCCCTTGCCCGTGCGCCACGGCATGACCGTGGGTGAGCTGGCCAGGCTTTTCAATACCGAGCGCAGCATCGGCGCGCGCCTCAGAATCGTTCCCATGAGCGCCTGGATGCGCGGAGACTGGCTGGATTCCGCCGGCGTGGCTTGGGTGAACCCTTCGCCCAACATGCGAAGCCTCACCGAAGCGATTCTGTACCCCGGAGTGGGCATGATCGAAGGAACCAATGTGTCCGTCGGCCGCGGCACCGATACCCCATTCGAGTTGCTGGGTGCGCCCTGGATCAAGCCGCTCGAGCTCGCCGCTTATCTCAACGACCGGGCAATTCAGGGCGTGAGGTTTGTGCCCGTGAGCTTCACGCCGCAGTCCAGCAACTTCGCCAATCAGGCGTGCGGCGGAGTCAATATCATCGTTGTCGATCGCAACTTCTTCGACGCGCCGGAATTGGGCGTCGAACTTGCCTCAGCCTTGCACAAGCTCTACCCGTCTCAGTTCCAGATCGAGCACATGGTCGAGTTGCTGGGCAATCAGGCGTCCTTCAACGCTCTGCTGGCGAACGAGGATCCCCGGCGCATCGCAGAGGATTGGCGCGATGCCCTGGATGAGTTCATCAAGATAAGGAAGAATTACCTCATCTACTGAAGAACCGGGTACTATCCAGCGATTCCCTGGCCGCTGGGACAACCCTGCACCGCCGGCGTCGAATCTACCTTAGGTGAAGCCGGAAACCAGCAGATTCGGGGCTATACTTACACCGTCGATAGCCTGGAGGAGGAGACCAGGGCTATGCGCATCTTCACACTGCTGTTGTTGCTTCTCGTACTCCTGATCGGCGCGGTGGCGCAACAGGTCCCGGGCAACTCCGACCTTCCCCCGAGCGGAACCAATCCTTTGCCCGTTTTCAGCGACGGGAAAGTCACCCTTCCCGCCGGCACGCAAATCCCGCTGCATTTGAAACAGGGAATCTCCACCAAGAGCGTCAAGGTTGGCGATGCCGTCTACGCCGAGACCACCTTCCCCATCACCGGCAACGATCGCGTAATCATTCCCGCCGGAACCTACGTGCAGGGGCGCATCACCGAAGTGAGGAGGCCGGGGCGGGTCAAGGGGAAGGCTGAAGTCCTGATGCACTTCACCAGCCTGGTGTTCCCCAGCGGCTACACCACAATGTTGCCGGGCGCAGTGGAAAATGTGCCGGGATCGGAGAACCAGCATATGAAGGGCGAAGAGGGCACCATCGAGCAGAATTCCTCCAAAGGCAAGGACGTGGCCCAGGTGGCGCAAACGGCCGCCACCGGCGCGGTCATCGGTGGTCTGGCCAGCGGTGGCACCGGAAAGGGAGTTGGAATTGGCGGGGCCGCCGGCGCTGCGACCGGCCTGGCGATTGCCCTTCTGACCCGCGGCAATGACATCCTGCTGCCCGAAGGAACCAGCGTGCAGATGGTGCTGCAGCGCTCCCTCACTCTCGATGAAGCCAGGCTGCGGCGCTGAACCGCGGAGCAAAGTTCGCGTGCTCGGCGGGTTGGTGGCTGCCCCGAGCCGCACTCCCTCCGTTCTGCTAAACTGGAACGTCAAATTCTGCATCGCACGCTATGGCAATTCGAACGATTTTTCTGATGGGGGAGGAGTGTGCCGCGGGCCAGCGCCCAGGCTGGCACGAATTTGTCCGTGACTATGCGCCGCTGGCGCGCGCGCTCGTCAACCATTACTTCCCCTTACTGGCTCCCGAGATCGACAGCCACATTCAGGGCTTGTTCCAGCGCGCGCAGAAGGACGGCAATGCCTGGTTCCGCGACCTGAAATTTCACAACGAGCGCGAATTCATGATAGCGTTCCGCGACCTGGTTTTCGGCTATGGCCGCGCCAACTCGCGGATTCCGGCGCCCGAGCTCTCCCTCGACCAGATGCGTGAGATCATGCGCAGCCTCAACGTGGTCGAGCGCGAAATCCTTTGGCTGTTCGTCAAGGGATACACGGCGGCCCAGATTGCGCCCATCATGATGAACGCCGCGGCCACCGCCAATGCCGTGCGGGCGGTAGCCGATGAAAAGCTGGCCCAGGTGCTGCCCGGCGCCACCGCGCAGGCGTTCAACGTGTCGGCGCGGGTGCTGATCGAAGCCGCGGAGAAGACCAAGACCGACGCCTGCCTTCCGCTCAGGACCTTCAACAACCTCGTGAACGGCCAGCTCTCCTGGCGGGAGCGGGAGCTGGCGGAGGAGCACATCCGTGACTGCTTCTACTGCATCGACCGCTTCACCTCGTTTCAGGAGATGACCCGCCTGCGCAAAGACACGGCGCCCCTTCCCGAGGCCGAGATCGAATCGCTGCTCACAGCCCTGCAGTTTCCGCCTGCAGGAAAGAAAGGATTCCTGGAGCGCATGTTCGCCAAGGCGTGATTCGATTCCTTACTACTTCAGCGCGAAGAGCGCGTTCACATCTGCGGTGATCGTAATCTTCTGGGGCGAGAACTCCGCGGTTGGCGCGGGCTTTGCCGAGGGCATGGTCTCGGCGCGCGCCATCACCGGGAACGGCCGGATTGGCTCGGCGACATCAACCGAGGCGAACACCAACTCGCCCAGCGTGCGATTGCCCGCCCGGGCGATGGCGGCTGCGAGCGCCCGCGCTTTGCGGAAGGCATCCTCGGAGGCCTTGACCTTGGCAGCGTCAATGTCCTCGAGGGTGTAGCTGATCGACTGGTTCCCGGTCACGTCCATGCCGGCCAGTCTGTCCTCGATCCCGGAGAGCTTGCTGAAATCCTTGATCTTCACGCTGACATTGCTGTTGACGCGGTAGCCCTCCAGCTTGCGCTTGGAAGACTGGTAGTCGTACACGGGCTGCAGCGAGAAGTAGCCGATTTCCGCTTGTTTGGGATCGATGCCGTTGGAGCGCAGAATCTCTCTTACCTGCTCCGCTGACCGGGACGCGCGATCGTACGCATCCTGGGGGGACTTTTCCTGCGCGGAGATGCTGAACTGCACGACGGCTGTATCGGGGGCGCTTTCATACCTGCCGGATGCGCCCGCGTAAACGGTGTTGGATTGGATGAAGGGACGTTCCTGAGCCGTCAAAACCGTACCGGCCATGAGCAGGGTGAAGAACCCAAGGATTGCGAACGATGTTTTCATTCCCGACCTCTGTCTGGAGAACGCGAGCTGTTGAGCTTCTTGCAGCATACGGAGCGCGCAAGGCGTGATCGCGGAAATGCGAGGTGCGAGAGGGTTTTGGCGCGCCGGGGTTCGCGCGGCGCGAACCCGGGAATGGCAAAGCGCGAGGCCGAGGTCCGCGCCGCGGCGCAGACCAACCCTGGGGCACCAGATAAATGCAGAGTCCCAAGGCGTTTCCGCGCGTTGGGACTCCTGCCGGTGCGAAGGATTCTAACGCAGGGGCACTTCGAGCGGCCGGTCCAGGCTGAGTTCCAACTGCTGACCCTTTTCGAGCTTAAGATTGCGGTCCGTTAGAAAGCCCGTACCTGTTCCCACCGCTGCGCCCGCAGCCGCTCCGATGGCAGCTCCCCTTCCGCCGCCGGCAGCGGCGCCTGCGATCGCACCCACGCCTGCTCCCACCGCCGCATCTTCGGCGACATGGGTCTTGTTGCGTCCCTTGCGTTCAATTTCCCCTTCATCGCCATTGGCTTTGAGCGAATGCTCGCCGGGGATGTCGGTAACCGTGGCCGCAAGCGGCATCCAGCCATGCGGGGTATTGATCTGGTCGAAGCTGAGCAGGATCCGGCCATGCAGCCCGTGCTCCACGTCGCTGACGTGGCCCTTGATCTTCTCGCCCCGCGGGATCATGGCGCCATTAGGCGCGGCGAGATCCTCGGCCAGCTTGGCGCTGAAGTGCTTGCCGCGATCGATCTTGGCCGTGTCCAGCGTGTTGTCCAGGCGCACGATAAAGTGGGTCCCGTCGGGAATCCAGTTGGAAGCGGGGTGCGTGCTGGTTTCGCGCGTGTTGAACTGCGCGCTCACCGGCAGCGCTGCCAGAAGTAACACCCACAGGGCGGTGGCCGCAGGCCGACTCAGGCTCATAGCGAATACCTCGAAGTCATTGGTTTCAGGGTCTGTACCAGTTGGATGAGGCCCAGAGGTGAAAATGCTGCTTTGGGACCGAACATTCATTTCGGTATATAGAACACGCGAAAGTAATGAGAGTTACCAAAGGTCGTTTGCCCGCTGGGTAGCCTCTGGGTAGCATCGGCTTGTAGGTCAGGCCAGATCGGCTCTGGGGGATCGCGATGCGCAAATGGTTTGTGCCGGCGACGCTACTGGGAATTGGCGGACTGGGTGTGCTGTTTCTGAGTGAAAGCGGCCAGCGCTTTCTCGATTGGCTGATGGAGCAGGCCCCGGATGCCGAAGGATTGCGTGACTGGAACGAGTCCGCCCAGCAGGAACTGGAACGAATCCAGGCAGCGCTGGACCGCATTTCCGAGTCAATGCAGGTGGCCGTCCGCTAAGGAAAAGCAGCAGTCACCATTCGGCAATTAGCAACCAGCCGGGCATATCTCTATCGCCGAGCGGGCCTTTCAAAGGTGTGCAGATCTGAGATGCGCCGCCATGGACTCCCTTTGATTTGTCATCACGAGCGGGAGCAACTCTGCTCTTGACTCTTCTTGTGCTGAATGTTAATGGCTGAGTGCTGAACGCTACTGGCGACAGCTGAATCCTGACTGCTGACTGCCTACACGGAGACGAACTTGGCCACCTTAGCCAGCGGGGCGTCGGTGATGCGGTAAATCTGCGAGTTGATCTCCTTGCGCAGGTCCATCCAGATGGTTTCCGGCATTTGCAGGAACACCTTGACGATCTCGGGATCGAATTGCCGTCCCGACCAGCGCACGATCTCGTCGCGCGCGGCGCCGAAGGGCTGTGCTGGACGGTAGGGGCGGTCGGACATGATGGCATCCATGGTGTCGGCCAGCGCGAAAATTCTTGCCCCCAGCGGGATTTCATCTCCCTTGAGCGCCCGCGGATACCCCGAACCGTCGTAGCGCTCCTGGTGGGCGTAAACAATGTCGGCCGCCTCCGCCAGGAAGGGAATCTTGCGCAGGATCTGGAAGCCGTGCCAGCAGTGCTCGCGCATGATCTCGATCTCTTCCGGGGTGAGGGCTCCGGGCTTGCGCAGAATGGCGTCGGGAATGGCCATCTTGCCGATGTCGTGCAGGAAAGCGCCGCGCGCGATCACGCGAATCTTGTCCTGGCTCAAGCCCATGGCCCGGGCGATGGCGATGGTGAAGGCGGTCACGCGCTTGGAATGGCCTTCGGTCTCCGCGTCCTTGAGGTCGAGCGCGTCTCCCAGGGCTTCCAGCGTGATGTCGTAGGAGCGTTCCAGGTCCGATACTGCCTGGCGCAGCTGATCAGTGCGCGCCGCCACCAGCGACTCCAAGTTGGTCTGATAGGAGCGGTTCTCCAGCTTCAGGCGCCGGTTTTCCATCGCGCGGCGCACCGTGGCCAGGAGTTGCTCACGCTCAAAGGGCTTGAGCAGGTAGTCGTAGGCGCCGTTGCGGATGGCAGCCAGGGCCACCGAGATGTCATGCACGGCGGTGACCATCACCACCGGCATGTCGGGATATTTTTCCTTGGTGCGTTCCAGCAGGCCGATGCCGTCCAACTCGGCCATCATCAGATCGGAGAGGATGAGTTCGAATTGCTCGCCCGAATCCAGGATGGCCAGCGCCTCCAGCCCCGAGCCTGCCTGATGGGTCTGGTAGCCCGCCATGGTGAGCATGGAAGCTACGATCTCGCGAATTGCCTCTTCATCATCAACGACAAGGATTCGATCGGAAGGCATCTGCCCGGCCCCGCGCAATGAATGGGCATTGTACCTCAGTTCCTAATTTGATAACCCTGCCGCGTCTAATTACCAAAGTTACCATTCGCGTTCATGATATACAGAGGCCGCGAGTGAGTACTCCGTAGAATTTACGGAACTCGATGGCAATCGCTATCCCCTGCACTGGAGAATGGGTGAGTTGGGCGGGTGGGCGCCTGGCCTTGCAAGCCGTCAGCGGCGGCGCCAGCGCACTCATCCTGCTGGCGGCTGCGGTCCTGATCCTGCGCGCCTTCCGCGAGCGCTACCTCTTCTTCTGGATCCTGGGCTGGTCGTCTTACCTTGCTTACCAGTTGCTGCTGACGCATCCCGGCGGCTCGCTGGCGCTGGCTGGCGCAGTAGCCGTTACCCGCGCCTGCTTCCTGCTGTCTATCATTTTCTTTGCGATCGCGGTGATGCTCTACATCCAGCAGCGCGGCAGGCTGTCGCTGGTGCTCGGCTTCGGAGCGCTGGCCCTGCTGCTGAGCCTGCTGAACTCGCTGCTGTGGCCGGAATCCGGTGGCCTGGGAGTAGCGGTGGAGTGCATCTACCACGGCATCACGCTGGGCACGGCGCTGTCGATTCTGCGCTTCAGCCGCGCCCGCGGCGAGCCCGGCCTGTGGCTGATGGCCCTCATGCTGGCGCTGCTGCACATGGATCGCTTTCCCGCCGCGCCCCCCGCGCTGGCTGGCGTCGAGGTGGCCATCGAGGTTCTACTCGGGCTCAGCATGCTGGTGGTGGTTCTGGATAGTTCCAACAAGCGGACGCGGCGCCTGGAGGTGGTCAACCAGATCACCACCGCCATCGCCCACGCCCAGAATTACGAGCCCGTGGTGGTGGTGGCGCTGGAGGAACTCAAGCAGTTGATGGGCGCGCGCGCCGCCTGGTTCCGCCTGCTGGAACACGATCACCTGCTGATCAAGCATCACACCGGCCTGTCGCATTGTTTCACCGACCATTATCGCGACACCGACACCTCGTCGGGCCACGGCGCAACCTTGATTCGCGCGGGCGAGCCGCTGATCCTGCACCGCGACTATCCCGATCCCATGGTGCGCCGCGGGCTGCAGGAAGAGGGCCTGAATCACATCGTGGTGCTGCCGGTGAAGGGCAAGAATTCGGTGATCGGGACCCTGTCGCTGGGTTGCGCCCACAGCCGCGCTTACCGCACCGAGGAGATCGAGTTCCTGGCTGCCACCGCCAATCAGTTGGGCATCGCCATGGAGAACCTGCAGTTGCTGGATCAGATCAAGCGCTCGCAGCGGCAGTGGGTGAACACCTTCGATTCCATCTCCGACCCCATCCTGGTTCACGATGCCGATTTCCAGGTCATTCGCACCAACCGCGCATTGCTGGAGCGGGTGGGCAAGTCCATCAATGAGGTCATCTACCAGCCCTGTGAAGCCGTCCTGCCGCAGAGCTTTTCGGGATGGAAGAAGTGCCCCTACTGCTTCACCGCCAAGGCGGCCAGCGGCGATGCTCCCGACCCCTGCTTCGGGGGTTTTTCCAGCGTCTCCACCTCGGTGTACACGGAAGGCGAAGCGGTCGCCGGGACCATTCACATCATTCGCGACATTACCGAGCGCCGCGTGGCCGAACAGCGCTACCGCACTCTGTTCGAGCAGGTGCAGGAGGGCGTTTTTGTTTCTACCCCCGACGGGCGCCTCACCGACTGCAACGACGCCTTCATGCGCATGATGGGCTACGACAGGCGGGAAGAGGTACTGTCGCTCAACATCGCGCCCACCTTCTATCTGCATCCGGAGGATCGCGACTCCTTTCTGCGCAAGATCGCCGAGCACGGTTACGTGAAGAACCTGGAGGTGGAACTGCGGCGCCGGGATGGTTCCAAGATCACCGTTCTGGAAAACAGCTTTGCCACCCGCGACTCCTCAGGCCGCATCGTCCGCTACCAGGGCGTGCTCCTCGACATCACCGAGAAGAAGCGTGCGGAAGAGGAGATGAGCCGGCGGAACCGCGAGCTGCACGCGCTGAACACCATTGCCGTGGTTGCCAACCAGTCCTTCGACCTGGATGAAATCCTGAATGTAGCGCTGCGGCAGGTTGTGGATCTGTTGTCAGCCGACACGGGTTCTGTCTTGCTGGTGGATCACGAAGGCCGGACGCTGCGGCGCTGCGCGGCTTATGGGCACACTCCGGAGCCGGGATCGAAGCTTCCCAGCCTTGAGCTTCCGCAACAACTGCTGGAGATGATCACCCGCACTCACATGGAGATCGTAACCGACCGCCAGGACCTGGACCTGGGTCCCATCCAGGAGGAACTCGCGGCGCAGGAGGGGCTGAAGTCCTGGCTCTGGGTGGTGATGTGGGCGGGGGACAAGATGATCGGCTTGCTGGGGGTGAGCAGCCACGAGCCCGAATACTTCTCGCCGTTCGACGAGAAGCTGATGATCGCCATCGGCCGCCAGCTGGCCAACACTACCGAGAAGGTCCGCCTCTACGACGAGACGCTGCGCGCTTACGACAATCTGCGGCGCACGCAGGAGCAGTTGCTGCAAAGCGAAAAGATGTCGGCGGTAGGCCAGTTGATCTCCGGCGTGGCTCATGAGCTGAACAATCCGCTCACCGCCATCCTGGGATACGCGCAGTTGCTGGAAGGTGAGGCGCTCGAGCCTCGCTGCCGAGACTACGTGGAGAAGATGCACAAGCAGGCCCAGCGCACGCAGCGCATCGTGCACAACCTCCTCTCCTTCGCCCGCCAACGGAAGCCGGCCAAGATGCCCGTCGATCTCTGCCGCGTGCTCGAGGATACGCTGGCCCTGCGCGAATACGACCTGAACGTCAACAACATCGTGGTGCTCAGAAACTTTGACCCGGACCTGCCGCCGGTGGTCGCCGATCCCCACCAGATCGAGCAGGTCTTTCTGAACATCATCAACAACGCCGTCGATGCCGTG
>DATHDM010000072.1:0-12849 GCA_035319065.1 Terriglobales bacterium | reverse complement strand
CGAGTTGGAAAGCCGGGCTCGAAGGCTGCGAACACCGGGGCGGTAAGGACGGTGCAAGGCGGAAGCAGGCGCCGGTCGCATCACTGGCCTCCTGAAGGACGGCCGCCGGTGGCAGGCGGCTTCACCGTCTCGATGATGGCGATGGTGCGATTGGTATCGGTGAAGGTGGCATTGGCGACGCGGCGTACGTCGGCCTGCGTGACCTTATCGATGCGGTCGAGCTGGCGGAACAGCTCGCGCCAGTCGCCATAGCGGGTCTGCATGATGGCGAGCTCGTGCGCCAATCCGGAATTGCTGCCCAGGCTGCGAATCAGCGCGGCGCGGGCGCGCGTCTTGAACATCTGCAGCTCGGCGTCGGAGATATCTTCCTGCTTGAGGCGCTCGATCTCGGCATGAATGGAATCCCGCACCTGCTGCGGAGTATGGCCGCGATTGGGGACGGCGTAAAAGGCGAACAGGTGGGGATACTTGGTGCCCGGCAATCCGCTGAAGCCGGCCGCCTCCAGCGCGATTTTCTGATCCCGCACCAGGGCACGGTAGAGGCGGGAGGTGCGGCCGTTGGACATCAGGTCGGTGATGGCGTCGTACACGGCGTCATCTTTGTCGAGGTAGCTGGGACGGTGGTATCCCTCCACGTAAAACGGCTGTGCGATCTCCTTGAGCACCACCTGGCGTTCGGAAGTCTGCTGCGGTTCCGTGGTGGTGCGCTCGTCGGGTTGCGGCCGGGTGGGCAGGCTTGTGAAGTATTTCTCGATGGTCGGCCAATCGCGCGCCGGGTCAAGGTCGCCCACCACCGCAATCACCATGTTCGAGGGCACATAGTAAAGGTTGTAGAAATTGATGGCGTCGGTGGCAGAGAAGGAGTGCAGATCGGAGGGCCAGCCGATGCCGGGGTTGCGGTAGGGATGCGCCATGAACGCCGCCGACAGGAACTGCTCGACCATGCGGCCGATGGGGCGGCTCTCAACGCTCATGCGCCGCTCTTCGTAAACCACATCGCGCTCGAGATAGAACTCGCGCATGACCGGCTGCGCGAAGCGCGAGGATTCCAGGTAGGCCCAGCGCTCCAGGCGGTTCACGGGCATGGAGTAGAAGTAGATGGTCTCATCCTCGGCGGTGGCGGCGTTCATGCCTACGCCGCCGTTTTCTTCCACGAAGGTGCCAAACTGATTTCGCACCACGTATTTCTCGGCCGCTTCGACCAGCTGCTTCCAGCGCTGCTCGAGATCAGCTAGTCTTTTTTCGTCGCGGCCGAAGGGCTTGTCACGCTCGGCGATGTAGGCGGCGTAGGCCTGCTCGATCTGGCTGAGGGCAAGCTTTTCCGCGGCGTAGTCGGCGGTCCCGATGGTGTCCGTGCCCTTGAAGGCCATATGCTCGAACATGTGGGCCAGCCCGGTCTTGCCCTTGGGATCCTGGGCGGAGCCGGCGTTGACCAGGGTAAAGAAAGAGAACACCGGCGCCTCGTGGCGTTGGCAGAGAATGATCGTCAGCCCGTTGGGCAGCTTTCTCACCTGGGTTCGCTTCTCAAAGGACTCGAGGTCCTGGGCCCAGGCGGGAAGGAAGAGGGCCAGCAGAAGGGAAGCGAGGGCAATTCGGCGGAGTAACAACCGCATGAAGCCTCCATCGGGCAAGCAGCTTTCGAGGGTATGGGCGGGCTGGAAGGTTTGTCAAATTGCGCTGCTGCGACACGGCCGGCAGGGGCATTGATTTAAGCTGGTCTGCGCTTCAGGTCCGCGGAAATATGTCCTGGCAACCAGGAGAATGGTATTGGCCACGAAAAACACCAACGTGGAAATTGAGGGCCGCAAGCTGAGCTTGTCGAACCTGGAGAAAGTGCTGTATCCCGAGGCCGGCTTTACCAAGGGGCAGCTCATCGACTACTACGTGCGCATTGCGCCGGTGTTGCTGCCGCACCTGAAGGGCCGCCCGCTCACCATGAAGCGCTATCCGAATGGGGTGACGGGAGAATTCTTCTACGAGAAAAACTGCCCCAGCCATCGGCCGGAGTGGGTGAAGACGGTGGCGGTGTGGAGCGAGGGCAATAACCGCTACATGCACTACTGCCTGATCGAGGACCTGCCATCGCTGGTGTGGGCCGCCAACCTGGCGGACATCGAGCTGCACACCTCGCTGTCGCTGGGCAAGGAGATCGCGTGTCCGACTTTTCTGGCCTTCGATCTCGACCCCGGGGCGCCGGCCGACATTGTCCAGTGCTGCCAGGTGGGTTTGTGGATTCGCGACATCTTCCAGCACCTGGGCCTGCAGAGCTTCGCCAAGACCTCAGGATCAAAGGGCCTGCAGGTTTATGTGCCGCTGAACACGGCGGTCACCTACGACGATACCAAGGCCTTCGCTCACACCCTGGCGCGCGCGCTGGAGAAGATTTATCCGCAGCAAGTGGTCTCGGACATGAGGAAGACTCTGCGTGTGGGCAAGGTTCTGGTGGACTGGAGCCAGAACGATCAGCACAAGACCACCATCTGCGTATATTCGCTGCGCGCCAAGGAACATCCCACCGCCTCCACACCGGTGAGGTGGAATGAAGTGGAGGGCTGCCTGAAGAAGAAGGAGGCGAGCGCGCTGGTATTCCAGAGCAGCCAGGTCCTGGAGCGCGCCGAGCGCCACGGCGACCTCTTCGCGGAGGTGCTGAGCAAGAAGCAGAAGCTGCCCAGCCTGGAGAAGCTGATCGAAGCCTGTGTGGCCCTGGCCGAGCGGTCAGCCAAAGTGGAGGAGGCGTCAGGCTCTGGCGGGATAGACCTTGCGGCCGCCTCCGGGCGGCCCGTGAGGCTGAGGCCGAAGGAGAGAGCAGCGACCAGCGCCCGCGCGCGTACCCGCAAGCGTTAGCGACGGGAAAGGAGAGTTGCTTGGCGGAACCCGGCGCATCCAAAGGCATGATCTACGCGGGCACGTCGGGATGGGCGTATCCCACGTGGAAGCCTGAGTTCTACCCCGAGAAGCTGGCGCAGAAGGATTTCCTGCGCTACTACGCCAGCCAGTTGAACGCGGTGGAAGTGAACTACACCTTCCGCCACATGCTAAGCGAAAAAACAGTGAGCAAGTGGCTGGCGGAGACGCCGCCGGAGTTCCGCTTCGTCATCAAGGCGCACCAGACGATCACCCACATCAAGCGGCTGAAGGGGGCGGAAGAGTCACTGCGGAGATTCATCGCTTCCGTCTCTTTGCTGGAGAGCTCCGCCAGGCTGGGGCCGGTGTTGTTCCAGTTGCCTCCCAACCTGAAGGCGGATGCGGGCGTGCTGCGCGATTTTCTGACGCTGGTGCCCAAGGCCCTGCGCTGCAGCTTTGAGTTTCGTCACGTCTCGTGGTTCACGCCGGAGATCTACGACATCCTGGCGGAGAGAAACTGTGCGCTCTGCGTGGCCGAAGACGACGATCTGGCCACGCCCGACGTGACCACCGCCAACTTCGCCTACTACCGCCTGCGCAAGACCGCGTATTCACCAGAGGAGCGGACAAAGATTCGAGATCGCGTCCATGAGCTTGCCGCCAGCCACGAAGTCTTTGCGTTCTTCAAGCACGAAGACACGCCCGAGGGCGCTCTGCACGCCCGGGAGTTGCTGGCGGCAGAGGCGCGAAAGGCCTGAGGCGGAGAAGCAGAGGCGAACTGTTCCGGCGCCTGGCTGGGAAGCGCGAGAGTGAGCGGCGCAGCGGCGGGCTCCCATCAACGTTCGACCGCGGCCAGGATGTAGTCCGTGAGCAGCTTTTCCGTCTGCTCGTGCATGCCGCGGGTGTTGTAGTTGGTGCTGGTGATCACCGCCACCAGGTCCAGCCCGGGGAGCACCACCACTTTGTTGCCGCCATTGCCGGTCATGAAGAATGCGGGATAGCTCTTGCCGCCACTCTTGAACGACTTCAGCCACCACAGGTAGCCGTACTCGGTAGTGTCGTCGATGCGCGCGTGCGGGCGGGTGGAAGTGCTTACCCACTGCTGGCTCACAATGCGCTGCCCCTGCCAGCGGCCACCGTCGAGATAGAGCTGGCCAACCTTCAGCAGGTCGCGGCTGCGCAGCCTTAGCCCGCCACCGGTCTGAGGGACATTCAGCGGCGAGTACACCCACTCGACGCCGCTGATTCCCAGGGGCGCGAACAACTTCTGCTGCGCGTAGCGATCGGCGCGCGTCCCGGTGACCTTCTGCAGAACTTCGCTCAGGACAAAGACTCCTCCCGTGCAATAGCTGAAGTAGCGGCCGTAGGGCGGCGGTTCCACCTGCTCGCCGGTGTGCATGCGGCCGCGAATCGGCAGGTCCAGGATGAACTGCGCCCAGTCTTCCAGCAGGTACATCCGCTCTTCATTGCCGCGGGAGGCGTCGTTCCAGTCGTCACACTCGAGGGGCGAACTCATGGTGAGCAAGTCCTCCACCGTGATGGCGTTCTTGCGGGGATCGGGATTCTGGAGCCGGCGGACGCGATCGGGGAGAAGGGCGAGCACGCGCGCGTCCACGCCGCTGAGCTTGCCCTCGTCGATGGCGACGCCGATCAGAATGCCGGTGATGCTCTTGGTGGCCGAGCGGGTATCGCGCAGAGTGTTGGCGTCGCCCTGGAGGTAGTCCTCAAAGGCGAGCCGGCCGTGGCGCGCGATCAGGATGCTGCCGATTTTCTTGTAGTCGTCAGTGCGGATAGCGGCGCTCATGGCGCGGAGTTTGGCTTCGGAAAGGCCGCTTTCGGCGGCGGGGATCGTCGTCCAGTCACTCTGAGGCGCCTGCGCGTGAGCTGCGGCGGCGAAGGAACAGAGCGCCAGGGTGATTGCGAGCAGTTTCAGGCGAGATGGGAGCATAGCGGCGCCTGGCGGGTTAGACGGGGAAGGGGCAGGATTGGTGATCGAGGCCATCCCTTTTGCCTGCGGCATGGGGCGGCCGCGCCCGGTAGGGCGGCTCAGACCACAACCTGATTGACAGCAGTGCCCAGCAAGAGTAGCGTGGCTGCCGTTTTTCAAACAATCCCACAAGCTTGGAGGGAAAGAAATGAGAGTGCCGTTGGCGCTTTGCGGTGTCGTGTTGGGTCTTTGTGTAGTTCCGATGGTCTGGGCCCAGGACGCGGTCAAGGTTGATCCCAAGCATTACACGGTGGTGAGCGAGAACGAGCAGGTGCGGATCCTGAAGGCGCATTACGGCCCGCACGAGAAATCGGTGATGCATAGCCATCCCAACACGGTGGCCGTCTTCCTGACCGACGGCAAGGGTCAGTTCACCTACAAGGACGGCAGGAAGGAGCCCTTCTCCGCCAAGGCTGGCGAGTCGCAGTATGCTGCCGCCACCACCCATCTGCCGGAGAACACCGGCGACAGCGCCTTCGAGGTGATCGTCGTAGAGCTGAAAGGCGCGGCGAAGAAGTAGCCGGGGGAGAACGATTGGCTGTTCCGCGCCCAGGTGAGCGCCGAACTGCGCGGCGCGAACCTGGGCACGCCGGCACCCCGGTCCGCAATCAAGCAGCCCGCCTGTAGGCCCCAGGAACCTTCCTCGTTATTCCTGCGGGGTGTGAGAGCGTGACAGCATCCACGGGGTGGCATCTCTTCCAGCCAAGGATGCGCTGCTGGACGTCTTTCTCGGCTATCTGAAGGTCGAGAAGGGACTGGCGCCGCTGACCGTCGCCGCCTACGAGCGCGATCTCCTGCAATTTGCGCAGCACCTGGGCAAGCATCGCCGCTCGCTCACGCAGGCCCGCCGGCAGGATGTGCAGGGCTTTCTCGGACGCCTCTTCGCCGACGGATTAGATGGCCGTTCGGTGGCCCGCAAGCTCTCCGCGCTGCGCCATTTCTACAAGTATCTCCTGCTCGACCGCCATATCCGGGAAGATCCCACGCTGAATCTGGACACGCCGCGGCAGTGGAAGGTGCTGCCCAAGTCGCTCTCGCGCACGCAGGCCAAGCAGATGATCGAGGGGGAAGAGCCGCCGGCGAAGAGGAGGCAACAGCCGGAGCTGGCGGCGCGCGACCGCGCGCTGCTGGAGATGCTTTATGGCGGCGGGCTGCGGGCGTCGGAAGTGGCCGGCGCCCGGCTGGAGGACCTGAAGGCCGAATTGGGTTACGTGATGGTGCGCGGCAAGGGCGACAAGGATCGGATCGTGCCATTGGGGGTGCCGGCGTTGCAGGCGATCGAGCAGTACCTGCAAATCGCTCGGCCAGCGCTGGAAGCGGGAAAGACTTCTCCCTTTTTGTTCCTGGGGCGGGGCGCGCGCCGCCTGACGCGGCAGCGCATCTGGCAGATCGTGCGCCGGGCGGGCTTGCCGGCAGGATGCCACGCCAGCCCGCACATGCTGCGCCACAGCGCGGCCACGCATATGGTGGAGAGCGGCGCCGATCTGCGGACGGTGCAGACCATCCTCGGGCACGCGGACATTTCCACCACCCAGGTGTACACGCATCTGGCGATCGACCGGCTGAAGAGCGTGCATCAGAAGCACCATCCCCGCGGGAAGAGGAACACTCGCGCAGTGGCGGTCTGAGGGTGGCATCGGCAGCACACAATCCGAAACCGCGGGGAGCGGTGGAAAAGCTGGCGGCGCAATTTTTGGAGTCGCTGGGAGGAAAGAATGCGTCGGGGCACACCGTGCGTGCCTACACGCGCGACCTGGCGCAATTCGTGGCTTACCTTGGCAGGCAGACGCCGCTTGACCGCGTGGACCATGTGCAGATCCGGGGATTCCTCTCTACGCTGTACCGCCGGGGACTGACCAAGTCGTCGGTGGCGCGATCGCTGGCGGCGGTGCGGTCCTTCTACAAATGGCTGGCGCGCGAGGGGGTAGCGAAGCAGAACCCGGCGGCGCTGGTCTCGACGCCCAAGCTGCCGAAGAAGCTGCCCCGGGTGCCCACGGTGGAAGAGATCAATGCCGTGCTGGACAGTGAGATGCCGGAGCGAGCCGCCTTTCCCGAGCGCGACCGGCTGCTGCTGGAGCTGCTGTACGGATGCGGGCTCCGCAACCAGGAGCTGGTGGACATCAACATGGACGACATCCACTGGTCGAACGAAGCCCTGCTGGTGCGGGGCAAAGGGAAGAAGCAGCGACTGGTGCCGCTGGGCGATGCGGCGGCGCAAGCCATTCGCGATTACCTGCCCAAGCGGCAGCAGATCACGCGCGCCAACAGCAAGGTGGCCTCGGCGCTGCTGATCAACCTGCGCGGAGGGCGGCTGACCACGCGCAGCGTGGCGCGGATCGTGAAGGGGATCGCGATCGCCAAGGGATTGCCGCCGGACGTTCATCCGCACACGCTGCGTCACGCCTTCGGAACCCACATGCTGGAGGAGGGCGCGGACCTGCGCGCCATCCAGGAGATGCTCGGCCACGAGCGGCTCTCCACCACGCAACGCTACACCCAGCTCTCGATGAAGCATATGCTCGAGGTGTACGACGCGACGCATCCGCGGGCGAAAGGATAGCAATCAGCAGTCAGCAGTCAGTGGGACCTTGCGGGGGACAAAAACCGCTCCGCCTTCACCTTGCGGCACAAGCAGGCCAACATCCCCCGCATCGCGATTCTTCGGCGTGATGTGTGACCATTCTCGTGCAGAAAGCTTGAGCCAACTGCTGATTGCTAATTGCTGACTGCTCATCCCGGGCACTGCCCCAAAGGACGTGTTCCGTGGTACCTAAGTAATCTACTGCCAGTGACCTCCCCACCCTTACAGTCTTTATTATTAGTGCGCCGCGAGTACCGGCCTCCTTTCAGTCTGGAGATGGTTTCCGAATGTCTTCCACTGCGATTACCCGGGATGAGGTGAAAGTTCTGCGCCAGGGCGCAGCTGCTGATTTGTGGCTGAAGAAGATGCGGAAGGTCAGCCTGCAGAAGCTGCTCAACGTGAATCGCGAGCTGTGGCTGGTGTTTTCGCTGTTTCTGCTGGCCTGGCTTCTGAACTTCCTGGTGGATTCGCAGCGGATGGTGCTGGGGTTCTACACCATCCCCACACTGATCTCGGCATACGTCTTCGGGCGGCGGCACGCCGTGCTGACCGCCTTTGCCAGCATCTTCGTGGTCGGGCTGGTTGCCTATTACCATCCGGCGGTCGCAGGAAGTCACCACATCGAGCTGCCGATCGAAGACAAGTGGTTCGACCTGACGATATGGGGCGGAATTCTGGTCATCACCGCCTACACCATGGGCACGCTGTACGAGCACAAGCAGGCACACATTCAGGAGCTGCGGGAGACCTACAACGGCATTCTGATGATCCTGCAGCACTTCATCTCCAAGGACAAATACACGCAAAACCACAGCTATCGCGTGTCGGTCTACGCCGCGAAGCTGGCAGCCTGCATGGGACTGAGCACGGACCGCATCGAGGACATACGCGCCGCGGCCCTGCTGCACGATATCGGCAAGCTGGACGTGAGCCGCGAGATTCTCTACAAGGCGGCGCGCTTGACCAAAGAAGAGTACGAGTCCATGCAGAAGCACGTGGAGATGGGAGTGAGCATGCTGTCGCCAGTGGGCGGATCGCTGCGCCGTATCCTGCCGATCATCCTGGCCCATCATGATCGCTACGACGGAAGCGGCTACTACCCCAACAAAGGGGAGGAGATTGCGCTGGAGGCGCGGATTCTGGCGGTGGCCGATGTGTATGACTCGATGACCAGCGACCGTCCCTATCGCAAGGCCATGTCGCCCTTCGATGCCAAAGAGGTGATCCTGAAGGGCTCGGGCACGGACTTCGATCCGCAGGTGGTGGCAGTGTTCCTGGCCGCCTTCAACGACCGCAAGATGGAAGTGCCGGAAGTGATTGTGTAGCAGCGGTCGGCGCTCAGCATGCAGCAATCAGCACTTGCCATCAGGACTCAATCGCCAATCGCTGGTTCCTAATGGCTGATTGCTGATTCCCGTCACGAAATATATTCGCGCAGGTATTCATCGGTGGAGGCGGCCAGTTGCCTGACGTCGCCGTCGAAGATGACCTTGCTGTCGCGCAGCACGAGGAAGGTGCTGCGGGCCTCGATGGAGCTGCCGTCGGGGATGGGGAGCATCTGGTTGGCCTTCTCGTCGAAATAGTGGGTGGCCATGGTAAGGGTGTCGGCCAGGCGGTGGGTGGCCATCAGGGCGCTGGTGTGATAGACGTCGCGCTGCTTCACCAGCAGTTCGATGATGGTGGTGGAGGTGACCGGGTCGAGGCCGGCGGTGGGTGAGTCGTAGAGCAAGACTTCGGGCTTGGTGATGATGGCGCGGGCGATGGCCACGCGGCGGCGCATGCCGCCGGAGAGCTCGGCGGGGAACATGTCCAGAGTGTGCTCCAGCTCGACGAAGCGCAGCGCCTCGCGCACTCGAGTCTCGATCTCTTCCGCCGGCACGTGCTCCTCCACCAGGCGGTAGGCGACGTTTTCGCGCACCGTCATGGAATCGAACAGCGCGCTCTCCTGGAAGACCATGCCGATGCGGCGGCGAAGATGGAAGAGGTCTTCCTCCTTCATCTGGTTAACGTGCTCGCCGAGCACCCAGATGTCGCCGCTGTCGGGCTTAATCAATCCCAGGGCAAGTTTCAGGATGGTGCTCTTGCCGGAGCCGAGAACGCCCAACAACATTTTGGTTTCGCCGGAGGTGAGTTCGAAGGAGACCTGCGAGAGCACCTGGTTTTCTTCGAAGGCGATGGAGACATCTTTGAAAATGATGGTCTGCTGGGAGCTGCCGGAGGGAGGCGGAGCGGGCTCGAGTTGGGAGGCCGCGCCCGGCATCAGTGCACCACGAAGACGGCGATCAGGAGCTTGGTGTAGAAGAAATCGACCACCAGGATGAGCACGGAGGCGGCTACCACCGCCTGGGTGGTGGCGCGGCCCACCCCCTGGGTGCCTCCCTTGGCGGCGAGGCCGTAGTAGCAGCCCACGCTGGCGATGAGAAATCCGAAGAGCAGGGGCTTGGTCAGTCCCATGAAGACGTCGGAGAAGACCAGCGACTGCCAGGCGGTGGTCCAGTACTGGTTGGAGTTCAGGCCGAGCAGAAAATAAGAGATCAGCCAGCCGCCGGCCAGTCCGACCAGATCGGAGATGATGGTGAGGAAGAAGAGCATCACCACGCTGGCCACCATGCGTGGCGTGACCAGCTTCTTGGTGGGATCGGTGCCCAGGGCGCGCATGGCGTCGATCTGCTCGGTGACCTTCATGGAACCGAGTTCGCTCGCCATACCCGAGGAGTTGCGGCCGGCGACCATGAGTCCGGTAAGCACCGGGCCGAGCTCGCGAACCATGGAGAGCGAAACCAGCTGTCCGGTCAGGGAGAGCGAGCCGAAGCGTTGCAGGGTGTTGGAGCTCTGCAGGGCAAGCACGGCGCCGGTGAAGAATCCGGTAAGCACCACGATGGGCAACGAGCCCACGCCGATCAGGTCGGCCTGCATCAGGGTGTCGGAGACGTAGCGCGGCCGGGTGAACAAGTTGCTGACAGATCGCCAAGCCAGCAGGGAGTAGTCCTGGACGGCCTGGACACTCTCCTTGGCGATATCCATCGGCGAAACAAGTTCCATGGGCAGGGAAAGGCGAAGTGCCGCCGGGAAGAACTATAGCAGAAGCAGTCAGCAAATCAGCAACCAGCAGTCAGCGGGCAATGGCTTCGTGGTCGCGCTGCGCGCCGGGATGCCTTCCTCTCCAGCCCCGGCTCGGAAGAGCGAGGAATACAGGCGTGCTTCGACCCTCGCGCTCGAGAACAGATAAAATCAGAGCTGATGGAACATAACCTGCCGCACACCGTATCGCTTCTCGGCCGCACCCCTGCCACCCTGGACGCGCTGCTGCGCGACCTGCCGCAGGCCTGGACGCTCCAAAATGAAGGCGAAACCACGTGGAGCGCCTTCGATGTGGTCGGCCACCTGATCCACGGCGAGCGCACCGACTGGATGCCGCGAGTGAAGATGATCCTGGCCTTCGGCGAGACGCGGGCGTTTGAGCCCTTTGACCGTTGGGCACAGGTGCGCGAGAGCCAGGGCAAATCGCTGGGCCAGTTGCTGGATGAGTTTGCCCGCTTGCGTAAGCAAAACCTGGCTGAACTGGTGGCATTGAATCTGCGGCCCGAGGACTTCAAGCGGCGGGGACGGCATCCCACGCTCGGCGGAGTAACTCTGGCGGAGCTGCTGGCGACCTGGGCAGCGCACGACCTGACGCATCTGCACCAGATCTCAAGGATCATGGCTCACCAGTACCGGGAGGCGGTGGGTCCGTGGAGCGCGTACCTCGGGGTGCTGCAGTGTGCCGGTCACAGCTCCTGACAGCTGCTAACTGCTTGCCGCCGAGTTGTCGCGGCCTTTCTTGCGGATCTCGATGTTCAGGCGCTTAATTTTCTGGTTCAGGGTGGAGAGAGGAATGCGGAATTTCTCGGCGGCCTCGGTCTGGTTCCAGTTGCAGCGCTCGAGCATGTCCACGATCAGGCGGCGCTCGCCGTCCTCGACCAGCTCGAACAGCGATGCCTCGGGACGGTTTTCCAGGGAGCGCATGTTGTGGTTGCGGCCCATGATGTTGTCCGGCAGCAGGTCGGCGCCGATGGTTGGCCCCGAGGAGAGCACTACGGCGCGCTCAATTACGTTCTCCAGTTCGCGGACATTGCCCGGCCAGTTGTAGTCCATCAGCCAGCGTAGAGATTCCGGCGACGCCTGGCCCATGGGGCGATCGTTTTCCTCGGCAAACTTCTTCAGGAAAAAATCCACCAGCAGCGGTATGTCCTCGCGGCGGGCGCGGAGCGGGGGCAGATCGACGGTGATGACGTTGAGGCGGTAGAAGAGGTCCTCGCGGAACCTGCCCTCTTTGACCATCTGCCGCAGGTCCACATTGGTGGCGGCAATGATGCGGACGTCCACCTGGATTTCCTGCACTCCGCCCAGGTGCATGAATTTGCGGTCCTGCAGCACGCGCAGAATCTTGGACTGGGTTTCCAGGCTCATGGTGCCGATTTCGTCCAGGAACAGGGTGCCGCGGTCGGCAATTTCAAACAGGCCCTTCTTGGAGGCCACGGCGCTGGTGAAGGCGCCCTTGACGTGGCCGAAGAGGGTGGATTCCAGCAAGTCGGCGGGCATGGAGCCGGTGTTGACAGGGACGAAGGGGCTGTCCTTGCGCGGCGAGTTCATGTGAATCGCCTTGGCGATCAGCTCCTTGCCGGTGCCGCTCTCCCCCTGCAGGAGCACGGTGGAGCGGCTGGGCGCCACCTGCGCCACCAGGTCGAAGATCTTCAACATGGGCTCGCTCTTGCCCACGATGTTTTCGAAGTTGTAGCGCTGCTTGAGGGCGCGCTTGAGCTGGATGTTCTCTTCCTCGGCGCGGCGGCGGGCCAGCACCGCGCGCACATCGGCCAGCAGCTTCTCGTTGTCCCAGGGCTTCTGGATGAAGTTGTTGGCGCCCCCCTGCATGGCCAGCACCGCGTTCTCGACGGTGCCATAGGCGGTAATCATGATGACGGCAAGCTCGGAGTCGCGCTCGCGAATCTCGCGCAGGACGTCCAAGCCATTGCGGTCAGGGAGAGCAAAATCGAGCAGCACCAGGTCAAACACCTTCTCCGCGATCAGGCCGAGCCCGTCTTCGCCGGTGGCGGCGCTCTCCACCTCGTAGTTTTCGAGTTCGAGCAGGGTCTGGAGCGACTCGCGGATGGCGGCTTCATCGTCGATGATCAGGATGGATCCCTGCGCGGCGGCGTCGCCCCGCGACGAGCTGCGTGAAATGACGGCTGCTTCAGACATTGACCACCTTCCTGGTCAGGGGGAACTCCAGATGGAACGTGGTGCCCTCCCCCACCCGCGTCTCCACCTGAATCTTTCCGGCGTGCTCCTGGATGATGCCGTAGGTCACCGACAGACCCAGTCCGGTTCCGCGGCGGCCATCGCGGCTGTTGGTCTTGGTGGTAAAGAAAGGATCGTAGATGCGGGCAATGTGCTCCTG
>DATHDM010000071.1:0-6204 GCA_035319065.1 Terriglobales bacterium | reverse complement strand
GGCAATTACGGGGCAGTGCTCAGTTTCGACGGGAATCCCACAACCCTGTGGCACACAGCGTGGTGCCCCACAAGCCCAGGGCCACCCCATGAGATTCAGATCAATCTGGGGAGCAGCTACACCCTGGCAGGGTTCCAGTACCTGCCGCGGCAGGACAGTAGCGATAACGGCAAGATTAAACAGTATGAGTTCTATGTCAGCAGCGACGGCACGAACTGGGCCCTGGTCGCAAGCGGTGTGCTGATGACGACTAGCGGAGATAAGAGCCAGAAGACGGTGACCTTCAACGCGATTCAGGGACAATACCTGCGCCTGCGCGAGATCAATGAGATTCACGGCAATCCCTGGGCGTCCATGGCAGAATTGAGCGTGCTCGCTTCGAACATCGGAAGCGTCCCGGATTTCGCAGTATCCGCAAATCCCAGTGCAGTGAGCGTTCCGGAGGGCGCTTCGAGCACTTCTACAATTGCCACCACGGTCGTGGGTGGGTTCAACAATTCCATCACACTCAGTGCTTCCGGGATGCCCGCGGGTGTAAGTGTTAGCTTTAATCCGGCATCTTTCGTGGCGCCGGGGCCCGGTACGTCCACCATGGCAATCACTGTGAACGATGCCGTAATTGGAACCTATCCCATCACCGTCAGTGCTACCAGCGGCAGCATCACCCACACGACCGTAGTTCCACTAACGGTAACGGCGGGCGTCATACCGAAGGGTAGCTGGACAATGAAGTACGTTGACAGCCAGGAGATTATTTGCGGCAATTACGGGGCAGTGCTCAGTTTCGACGGGAATCCCACAACCCTGTGGCACACAGCGTGGTGCCCCACAAGCCCAGGGCCACCCCATGAGATTCAGATCAATCTAGGGAGCAGCTACACCCTGGCAGGGTTCCAGTACCTGCCGCGGCAGGACAGTAGCGATAACGGCAAGATTAAACAGTATGAGTTCTATGTCAGCAGCGACGGCACGAACTGGACCCTCGTCGCAAGCGGTGTGCTGATGACGACTAGCGGAGATAAGAGCCAGAAGACGGTGACCTTCAACCCGATTCAGGGACAATACCTGCGCCTGCGCGAGATCAATGAGATTCACGGCAATCCCTGGGCGTCCATGGCTGAGTTGAATCTGCTGTACCAGTAACGAGCAGAATAGGCTGACTCTCGCCTGAACGAGGTCGCGTTGAGTGCTGCTTGGTTCTGATAGTCGCCCCATCCTCTGAGCAGCGAGAGTGGATGCCAATCTCCGCCTCGAACTTCCATAACTGCTAGGAGTAAGATTCCCCCAACTATGTACGTGGCTGGGGTGGTGTATGACGCAAACCGCTTGGGTTGAACGCGTGCAGGAGCTGCAACGAGAACTGGAGCAGGTGGAGAAGGAAGTGCCAACGGCTGGTATTCCAAACGTTATTCTCGATGATTTCCGGCGAGCGTTGGATCACCTCCGCAATACGATTTGGGCGGTCACCACGGTGCGGGAGAAAAATGCCGAACAGGTGACCCTCGCGGTTGTGAACTCCCGTATTCAGCGAACCGCTGAAATGTGCGAGCGCATCATGGCCGATATCGAGGCAAGCCGGATCGCCATGGACTCGCCCAATGTGGTGAAACTCTACACTGTGCTTAACCTAATGCACGGCAGGGTTCGACAGCTGTTCTCTTAGTAAATTTGCTGGCAGCTTGCCTCCTCATGAGTTTGCATGGAGCGGCAGGGGCTGCGGCGAGGGAATCAACTTCAGGTGGGAAGCTTCAATAGCTGACGTCCACGCTGCCGTGAGCGCTTGACGTGCGGGCGCCAGTGAACGCGGCCCGACTCATCGTGGAAGTAGTCGTACTGCTTACCCTGATAGACGTAGGTGTTGCAGCCGTACTTCTTCGCCTGGCCGGGAGGCAAGCCGCAATTGCCCCAGCCTCGCTTCTGGCCGTGCCCCCAGCCCGGAGGATTTCCGTCCCGATAGCCGTGGCGCTTCCAGTCGTCGCGGTCGTGATGACCATCGCGGTCGTGGTGTGGATTGCCGTGGTAATGATCGTTGCCATCCTGATCGTGACCGCTGACCTGGTGCACACCCAATTGCGATCGTCACTGTCTCGCCATTGCTGTTTATCGTCACGAGCCTGGCCCTGACCCTTGTCTTTATCGCTGGCTCCGGCAATGCCAGCAGCCAAGACAAGTATCGTCAATAAAGCGAGTAGCGCACGAAGGCCAAGTCCCTTCATACCCAATCTCCCGGCAGAGCAACCCACCAAGAACGACAGCGCTCAGGTACGCGCGCTCGTGAACCGTCAAGTGCAAGCGTGGGAAAAGCGTGATTTTGCCAGACGCTCCGTCCAAGGCTGATCGGCAGAGGTTCAACTTCAATCGGTTTGAAGTTTTTATGCGTTTGGGGCGGCATGGATGAGGTACAACAATGCGTCCCGGAATAAATAGAGGTTCTTCCGGCGAGAGATTTCGGCTTTCACCCAGTTGAGATTAATGTCCGGGTAAACATAATCGTGCTTCCTGTGGTCGATAGGGGCTAGTTTTTTCTCGCGGCGTCGATTCTGGAGGGCGACTTCGTAGGCAGAGAAACCATCGCATGAGAGTACGATAAGCATCTCCCTGATGTCTTCGGGGATATATCTATGAAGCGCTCGGGCCCCGACATCTTGAACCGGAAAGAAGTTCAATCCACCGCAGCGTTGACAGACACCCAGGACAATTCTCTCCTGAACCTGGTAATAAGGCTTGCCGCTATGGCGCTGCCTTCCTGAGAGATAGGCTTCGTCCACAATCGTGTCCGACAAGGGGCGAAGCCGCGTTTCGCTTATAGCAGCCCGAATGCGATGGCGGAGCTGCCAGGCAGTCTTGTAGCTGATTCTCAGAGTACGCTTGATCTGGTTTACGCTCACTCGTCTGCGAGACTCGCAAAGCAGGTAAGTGGCAAGCAGCCACTTCCAAAGAGGCAGATGCGACCTGTGAAAGCCGGTGCCGGCGGTGACCGAGAACTGATACTGGCACGCGTCGCACTGGAATTGGTTACGGTCATAGATCCGCGAAACGGTGGTAGTCTTGCACCTCGGACAGGCAATCCCATCTGGCCAGCGGAGAGCTTCCAGGTACCGCCGGCACTTGATTTCGCTGTGGAATCGCCCTATCAGGCGTCCAAGATTGACAATCCGCATCATCGGAGCGACATGACCCAAAAGAGAGTTAGAAAACGCTCAAACGAGTTAACAACTGAAGAAGCCATCCAGCAGCTATTTCATGCGGACTTGATTTCGCAGCTGAGAAAGCTTGTCAAGACAGTGCGAAAATTACGCACCAAGAAAGCCTAGCATCGAACAAGCTAGGCCATGTGCCCTGTGTAAAGTAAAGCCCTGTATAAAGTATATAGCTGCGTAAAGTAGACATCGTTCCCCTCCTAATATTATCGCTTTCCGCTAAGCCGTTGATGCCCGCTTTTTGCGCTTGGATAGCGCTACCACAAACCGTGAGCAGAACTGCATCAAGTGTTCGATAATCTGCAGCTTAGATTTAACAGCGGAAGTAAATGTCTATGCATACCATCACTCTAAAACTGCACCCAAGGACCGCTGAAGATTGACTCTGCGCGAGAAAGATCTGCCACCACGTAACGCAGCGAACCGGTGCCGAGTGGTATGAGCAAGTCACCGACTGGCGAGTGGTTAAGAGCGAGAAGGGCCACATCTGGAAAGCTGCCTATCACGGTGGCCGGGCCATGATCGAGTGCGCCCGCATCCTCCAGGTTACCTGTCAGGCTGCAGACACCGTCCAGCCTCTTTGATAGATTGGAACCGAAGTGAGAATCCGCGAAGCGAATCGCAGGAGCTTCGTTTCGCCTTCCCGTGCCAACATGGCGAGATGTATTTTGCTCGCTGCGATTCATGGAGACGCTCCTGATCTTTTTGCAGGCGTTGAACAACATACATCCGAGGTCGAATTCACGTGCCACGTAAAGCGCTGATTACGGGGATCACCGGGCAAGATGGCTCCTACCTGGCGGAGCTTCTGCTGGAGAAGGGCTACGCCGTTTACGGTCTCATCCGGCGGAGCAGTACGGTCAACTTCGAGAGAATTTCGCATATCCAGGACCGGGTGACGCTCCTCCCCGGCGACCTGCTGGACCTGAGCTCCTTGCTGGCCGCGATCAACCAGTCCGAAGCCGATGAGGTTTACAATCTCGCCGCGCAGTCCTTCGTTCCCACCTCCTGGAATCAGCCGGTGCTCACCGGCGACTTCACCGCCCTCGGGGTCACCCGCCTGCTGGAAGCGGTGCGCGTGGTGAATCCCAGGATCCGTTGTTACCAGGCCTCCTCCAGCGAAATGTTCGGGCTGGTGGAACACTCGCCCCAGAATGAGAAGACGCGTTTCTACCCGCGCAGCCCCTACGGGGCGGCCAAGCTTTACGGCCACTGGATCACAGTCAACTATCGGGAGAGCTACCAGATTTTTGCCTGCTCGGGAATTCTGTTCAATCACGAGTCGCCGCGGCGCGGCCTGGAGTTTGTCACCCGCAAAGTCAGCCACGGCGTCGCGCACATCAAGCTCGGGTTGGAGGAGAAGCTGCGCATGGGTAACCTGGAGGCCGAGCGCGACTGGGGCTTTGCCGGCGACTACGTGCGCGCCATGTGGCAGATGCTGCAGCAGGACCAGCCGGACGACTACGTGATCGCCACCGGCAGGACGCACTCCGTCCGCGAGCTCCTGGAGATTGCCTTTGCCCACGTCGGCCTCGACTATCGCCAGCACGTGGAAATTGATCCCAACCTGCTGCGTCCCGCCGAGGTCCACCACCTTAGGGGCGATTCCAGCAAGGCCCGCAAGACCTTTGGATGGGAGCCCAGGGTGGCCTTCGAGCAACTGGTGGAGATGATGGTGGACAAGGACATGGAGCAGGTCCGGCGGCTTAGCGCGAACGCTGCACCGGCCATCGCGTAGCAACAGCAGTCCTGAATCACCTGGCAGAAGGCGGCAATCGTGCGCTCGCTCATCACCGGAGTCAACGGATTCGTCGGCAGGCATCTGGCGAAGTTGCTGGCGAAGGAGGCCGGAGCAGAGTGCTGGGCGTGCTCGCTGGAAAAATCGTCCGAGCCGCTGGAGAAGGTTGTTTACGGAAGAGTGGATATCCGCAGCGAGCGGGAGGTTGCGGAGTTCGTGGGCGCCTCCCAGGCGCGGCACATCTACCATCTGGCCGCCGTCAGCACCATCTCCGCCGCCTCCAGCGATCAGCGTGTCGCCTTCGATGTGAACGTCTGGGGCACGCGCAACCTGCTCGAAGCGGCTGCCCGGCTGCCGGACCGCGCGCGCGTGCTCAACGTAAGCAGCTCGCAGGTTTACGGCTCCGCCGCACCCGCCGCCGGGATCGCTGAAAGTGTTCCGCTGCGGCCCGCCAATATGTATGCCGTCACCAAGGCCATGGCGGAGCTCTGGGGGTGGCAGTACGGGGACCGCGTCGCGGTCATCACCGCGCGAGCCTTCAATCACACCGGGCCCGGCCAGCCCACGCACTTCGTCTTGTCCTCCCTGGCGCAGCAGGTGGCCGCGATCGCGGCTGGCATCTCAGATCCTGTCATCCAGGTGGGTGACCTGAGCGTGGAGCGCGACTTCACCGACGTTCGCGATGTGGTGCGCGCCTACGCCCTGCTGCTCGAGCAGGGCAAGCCGGGTGAGGTTTACAACGTCTGTTCGGGCAAAGCTTACCGGCTCTCGGACCTGTTGCAATCGCTGCTGTCGCAAGCCGGCGTCACCGCCAGGATCGAACGCGACCCCGCCAGGAGCCGCTCCGACGATCCGCCGCGGATCCACGGCGACAACCGCAAGCTCCGCGACGCCACCGGGTGGGCTCCCGCCATTCCCATCGAGGACACCATGCGCGATCTGCTGGAGTTCTGGCGCGCAAGAATTCCCGAGCGCTTTCAAGTCTAGCCGCATGGGACGCGGCTTCCCAGCTTGCGTCCGCGGTTTCCGTTTTGAGCCAATCATTACTTTTGTCCACCGGCTACGGTGCGTTGGGCGGCGCGGATCGGATGCTAAAATCGGCGTGTCTTTCTTGGTATTCAGGCCGTCGTATGGTCACTCACTTGCAATAGCATCGTGGCCGGCGGTCCTGCTTCAGCTCGCTGGTTTCGCCTTCGCCTGATGGAGAAAGTGGCGCCAACCCGAACCTGGTCGGTGTGCGTGTTGTCCCCTCACCCCCTGGTGCTG
>DATHDM010000070.1:0-2831 GCA_035319065.1 Terriglobales bacterium | reverse complement strand
CGACTCCTATAATGATTATCGTTCGGCTCCTTTCTCCCGAGCCTGTTGGTTGGCTTAGCACCACCAACTTTACTCGGGCGTGGGAGCCGACATTGTCATGGAATCAATGACACCAGCTTGCGCCGTCTGTTCGCCTTTTTCAGGGTCAATGAGTGTAATGGCGATTTTTCACCAACTGGTGGTTGGATTCCTCAGCGCTTACGCCCGCTGGTGCTGACGGTCGTCTTGACTGTCCCAAAGAGGATGGGCAGATTGATCCTGCCCAGCTTCTGAAGGCGACATACGACAGCGGCGTGAGTGCCGCTGAATTGGACATGATCGCGCGCGGGGCAAGATCGCGTCCGTTCGTCCAGTGGCGTAAAAAAGAATTGAAAACGGTGAATCTTTTGCTCACCCTAGTGAATCCACGTTCAGGGAAGGTTAACATGGCCCTAACGGAATGGTTGCGGCGGCACTTTCGATGGCCGACCATCGGTCTGGCGCTACGGCAAAGGCGCTACCCGCTAGGTGCTTCGGTAGCGTGCATTCGGTGTCGAGGGAAGTGTTACTGCCAGAAACGCGAAGTTCGCTGTCTTCGAGACAACTGCGTGGCAGCTTCGTAAACAGCACCCACAACAAACTCGCGCTAGCCGTGTAGGGACTCTCTGTCGGCCTGTCTACGGACGGCGCGATTCACTGAGCCTCTGGCTATGGGTCAATCAAATGAAGTCCCTCGCCCACTCCCACTGGGCGCCTTTAGTCGCATCCATCATGGTAATGAACGCAGCCGCCATGATGTCCTCTCCCGCCAGCCCGCCCAAATCGGCCAGCCCGCCAGCATCCGTGTTGCTGCTGGTCGTGGGCGCCTTCCCCGCCGCGCCCGGGAGGTTTTCCGCATTCGAGCCAAGGAGAGACTCTTTCACCATATTCGCCACTAACGGATCCCCCAGTGGCGCCTTTGGCAAATTTGTGGCGTGGACGGCAGGGGGGAGGTGGCAATGCTGCTCTCGCTCCTTGGGGTCGGGTGAGTTGGAATATGGATTTCTTGGCCTACCTTTAGATTTGAAGGGTCCTTGATTTGCGGATTTGCGGCTTGCAGGGCGCCGTGATCGATGCCCAAACGGCCTGCCACCTGGCTAAGGCTGTTCTCCCCGACCTGAGCGACTTCGATCCAGTCTTTGTGTTTATCGTCGGTCGATTCGCCCTTGATGTCGCCGAAATTCACGAACCCGTTAATTGGCATAGGAGCCTCCTAGTGACCTATCGGAGCCAGGTGCGCCTTTGTTGCGTCGGCTAAGATCATTTCGTCGGCCACAGCCGATCAATCTCAGTCATGATCTGATTGGCAAACTGGATCGCGTTTGAGATGGCGCAGATGGTGGCAGGTACCCGACCGGGGGATTGTTGAGCTTGTTCACTTGTTTGGCCAAACATCTCTATTACACCAACTACCCGCAGTCCTACAGAATGTCGTGGCCTTAGTTCTCCGGGAAGCCGATCCGGCGCAGCAGGGAATCGAACCTCGGAGTGCCACGCAGCGGATCCCAACCTGGTCCCCACTTCAGAATGAGGAGGAGGGGGCTTCGTTCTACGTACGCCTTCTCGTTCCAATCCATGGCGCGGTCGTAATCGCCGAGCCCCAGGTAGATCGCCGCCACCATGTAGGGGTCAATCCAACGCTTTCCAGACATCGCCTGGACCTGTGCCAGAATCCTGTTGGCCTTGGCTTGTTGGCCGGCAAGGCCGAAGACCCATCCACATCCACCGATTACGAGTGGGGTGTCGCTCTCCCTCAGTAACTCCTGGACCCGGTCACAAGCTTGCGCTGCTTCGACGTATTTCCCCCACCCCGCGTAAATCTGAGAAAGGTGCAAGTAAACGTCGGGGTACTGTTGGATGACGGGATTCGTCTCCAACACGCTGTGGAGGACTCGGACGCCTTCTTGGTAGCGTCGCGCGAGGAAATACAGCATGCTTCGGTTCAGCTTAAAGCGCCAGGTCAGCTGATCCAATTCGAGCATGCGCTGGTTGGCGGCGAGGGCCTCGTCGAAGCGGCCACGCAGGCGTAGATAAGAGGCGTAGACCTCGAGGACATATATGCTGTTGGGGCTCAATTGCAGGGCGCGACGAAATTCACGCTCGGCGCCTCCCAATCCCAGTCGTATTCAGTCTTGATCCAGGCATCCAAAGCGTGTGCCTCAGGCAAGGCGTCGTCCAAAGCGAGGGCGTGCTGAACCGCCTCCACGCCCGGCAGTTCATGGAAGCACGACAACAAATCCAGCGGACCCCAAAGAGAACGTAGGTTCCAATTACGGGAAAATAGAATGGAAGTACACGCAGCAGCACCCAGCCGATAACATCGGGACGCAGGGAACCACAACTATCAGCCCGACGAACGCGCAGACCGCGCCGCAGGGTGCAGTTACTGGCAACAAGACCCTCGCTCCCGTTGACTCGCCGGTCAAAGAAGCTCTCGAAGAACTTCAAGGTCACAAACGCAATGAGGACGAAATAAAGGACTCCGCTAAAAACAGGCAGGAGCCTGGAGACCTCCAACAATTGCAGGAGACGGCCCAAAAGCTCGACGAGATAACCGGGGATACTGTGAATTTCGGCAGGAGATAGTCCGCAACATTCATTGACCCCTCCTCGGGCAGGGCCGGAGCAAAGCTCCGCCGCTGCAGCCATCTCCAGCCATGTGGTGTGTGATTGCAGCGGATTGTATCTGTATGGGGAAAATGGAGAAGTGCTCTGAGCCCCTAACGCTGATACAGGCCCATCCAAGCAGGTACTCCCTACAGTTTTCACTACAGTCTTTAAGCTGCTTTCTTCGCCTTCCTCCACTTCGCCCA
>DATHDM010000069.1:0-19414 GCA_035319065.1 Terriglobales bacterium | reverse complement strand
CGGCGATATTAAGCAGGTTGGAAATGTTCTCGGTCGCGGTTTTGATGGCTGAGGTCATAGGCGGTTCCCGGGCACGATCCGACACGACGTCGGCAGAGAATAAGCGCACGGGCGGTGGTGGGTGAGGCCACCGCCCGGCGTGGATGAATAGGCTTAGTGGGCAAGCGCCTTCTCCGAACCCAAACCGGTATTGGCGCGAACCTCCAGTTCCGTGAATTTGTACTCGGCGGAGGGCTCGCGGCCGCCAAGCAGGGTTCCAAGAAGTGCCCCAATGAACCCGAGCGGAATACTGGCGATGCCAGGATTCTCCAGCGGGAATATTGGGGGACGCTGCATCAGGTGGCGTGCAATCGCCGGGGTGGTGGCGGTATCGATGCCCATGACGCTGGGGCCGACCAGAATAAGCAGGATCGATGCCGACAGGCCGATGCCCAGCCCGGCGACCGCGCCGACGGTGTTAAAACGCTTCCAGAAGATGGAGAGCACGATCACCGGCAGGTTGGCCGAGGCCGCCACCGCGAAAGCCAGGGCCACCAGGAAGGCCATGTTGGCGCTGGGCCCCAGGATGATGGCGATGCTGATGGCCACCGCTCCCACGACGAACGCGGCCACGCGCGAAACCCTCACTTCTTCACCCGGGTTGCGCTCGACTCCCTTGTGGATGACGTTGGTCCAGAAGTCGTGAGCAAGAACAGCCACCAGAAAACCAACAGCATGGGGAAAAGGGTCTCCTAATGATGGAGCGGGATTCGAGAACCTGGGCCTGAAAAAGCCGTATGAAGCCGGTACGAAATTCCCTCTTCACCGAACAGGGGGTGGGCGTTGGCGCCGCACAGCCTCGCACATCCCGGCGTGCCGGGCACATCACCGACGGAGGTGAGCCGCAGACGCGTTGCGGAGGACAGGAGCGGAGGCCGCGTCTGTGTGGCCGCGAAGCTCTTCGGACGTCCACGGTACAGCAACTTGTCGGCAAGTCGCTGTTTCGGCATGAGGACGCCTCCTTGGGCGCGCAACCGGCACCACCCCGCCTGATTCGGTGGCGCATAGTCTTGGATACCTGGGCTACGTGTGTCTGTGCGCTGGGTCACAAGGCGGTTGTGACGGCCCGGCGCAGGGTCGCCCAATCGGGCGCACATTGTAGCGCCAGTACCGCCGCTGGAAAGAGGTTTCTCGGCGTGCGCCGCCAACGGGATTGGCGGGCCAGGAGCACCCTCTTCCCGCGCCTGCAATCCGAGCAGGCGGCCCGGTTAGGCGGCAGGAAAGGGGTCCTCCAGGGACCGGCTCTGGGGCGTCATCAACCGTCCTCCCTCGCGGGTGATGACCATGTCATCCTCCAGACGAACCCCGAACTCCCCGCGCAAGTAGATTCCGGGCTCGTCGCTGAAAGTCATCCCTACCGCCAGCGGGAGCTTGTTGCCGCGCACCAGGTAAGGCCACTCATGGCCGTCCATGCCGATGCCATGGCCCAAGCGGTGGGTAAAGTACTTGTAGCCCGGGCCATATCCGGCATCGCCGATCACCTTGCGGGCAGCCGCATCGACCGCTTCACAACCTGCGCCGGGTTGGGCAGCCGCCAGCGCCGCTTGCTGGGCGCGATAGACGATCTCGAAATTGCGCTTCATCTTGTCGGAGGGCTTGCCCAGAACGAAGGTGCGGCTGATGTCGGACTGGTAACCCTCGACGCTGCAGCCGCCGTCGATCAGCACAATCTGGTTCTCCCGAATGACCTGGGCCTTGGCCGATCCATGGGGCAGAGCCGAGAACTCACCTAGCTGGACGCCGGCTTCTCCGGAGAAGCCCAACTGAGAGTGTGCTGCCGTAATCAGCCACTCGACTTGACGCTGCGTCATGCCCGGGTGAAGCACCTGGTAGGTGGCGGCGAAGGCGGCGAGGGTGACCTCGTTTGCCAGCTTCATCAACGCGAGTTCGTTAGCGGTCTTGATCATGCGGCAGCCGGCTGTGACCGGGGTGGCGCTGCGGATGTCGAGCGTGGGGGCGGACTTGGCCAGACCGTCGCTGAAGACGTAGCGCACAGTTTCTTCCATGCCCAGATGCGCCGTCGCAAGGCCACGATCGCGCAGGCCCTGAAGAATGCGCAGGTAGGGGTCCTCGTCCTCCTCCCAGGTGCGAACATCGATGTCAGCGCCGGAAGGCCCCGCGGCGATCTGCTCCCGCGCGCGATCCTCCTCGAAGGCAGGCGAGACGTAGAAAGGATGGCCCTTGGCGGGGAGCACCATGGCAAACAATCGCTCGCTCAGCCACCAACGGATTCCGGTGAAGTACGCGAGCGAGGTACCCCCGGTGAGCAGGATCGCGTCCAGGCGGTTTTCGCCCATCAACTGGCGGGCGCGCTCGATCCGCTGCCGGCGTTCTTCGGTAGTGATGGGCGTGGCCTCGCCCCGGCGGGAGCGGAGGGACGCGAGGGAAGGTGGGAGGGAAGGCGTGTTTTCCCCCGGGGCGGCGGACGAACCTACGGCCGTCGCCGCTGCCATGGTCGTGAGCCGAACGAATCCCCTGCGAGACAGCATCCACCCTCCTGGTTTGAGGATTTCTGAGCAAAAGAGCGGCTTGTTTATAGCAGGAGAAGGTTTTTGGGACAAAGGCGGTCAGTGGCCCGCCTGAACAGAGGAGCTGACCGGAAGGACAACAGTGTGTGTCACCCCACGGTCACTGGTGGATGCACCCCCGCAAAAAGATAATGGCGGCGGGCCGGACCTGAAAGGGCCTGCCAAGGCAACTAATGGCTGCTTGGCGGGTTCCTATAGCAGGCAGACCCCCCGACATCCTAAGTCTACGAGGGACCCATGAAGAAACTGCTTGCCACGGTGCTCGCGGTAGCGTTCGGCTGCATGTTGTGTGTGCCGGCGTTCGCCCAGACCGCAACGCCGACGACCCCAACGCCGTCCAATACTCACCATCACCACAAGCATCACAAACATCACCATCATCATCACCACCAGTCGACGTGAGAGTCGTCTCGCGGCCAATGATTCCTGCGGGCCCATCTTCTAGAAATGGGGATGGGCCTGGCACGTTGGGAAAAGGCTGCAACGCTGGCGGAGCGTGGGCTGAGCGATGAGCCAGAGACAGACCGCGCCGCATGCAACGGTCGGTAAGGTGATCGGCCCCGGCGCGAAAAGAGTTGCGAAAGTAATGTTCACCGCGGGCCGCGCAGTAGCAGCGGCGTGTGGCACCAGGCACCCTGTAAATCCTGCGTAAAGTCGCAAGTTCCGCTACAACATCGGGTTACCCTTCCCGTCTATACTAGGAGCCTGCAATCATCCTGAGGCAAAGCGAACGACAAAGCGTCCGCTCGCCAACGAATCATAGCAACGAGGTTTGAGATGAGAAGCCTTGCCGTTCCGCTGCTGATCACCCTGGCGCTATCCGCCGTGGCGCAAGATGCGCCTAAGACCTTACCGGGGCCGCCGATTGCGGGCGCAAATGGCCAGTTCGAGCGGGGCGGCATGCGACGGCGCGGCGTCGGCGGCACTATCACCGAGCTGCGCTCTGACGGACTGACTCTGAAGACCATGAGCGGCGACACGGTTAACGTGAAGCTCAGCAGTACGACCCAGTTTATGAGCGGCGGAAAGCCAGTAAAGGCGTCCGATTTGAAGGCGGGTGACTTCGTCATGGTCGCCGGTGAGCGCGCCGAGGACGGCACCTGGTCGGCCAATTACGTTGTCAACCGCACCGAAGACATGAAGCAGTGGAGGGAAAACCTGGGCAAGAAGTTCATCGCCGGAGAGGTCAAGGCGATCAACGACACAAAGCTCACTATCCAGCGTCCCGACGAACAGACTCAAACCATCGAAGTGGACGAGAACACCTCCTTTCGCAGAGGGCGCGACGAGAGCATAACTTTGGCCGATATCAAGGTGGGGGATCGCGTCTCCGGCCCAGGCGAGCTGAAGAACGGCGTGTTCGTGGCTTCCACACTGCGCGTGGGGGGAGGACCAGGCATGTTCGTGGGTGGGCCCCCGGCCGCCGTGCAGGGACAGTCCCCCAAGCCGCCGCAAGCGCCGCAGTAGTTCTGACCTTGATGGACGACAGATTGGTATCGTCGCATCGCCAATGATTTTTCAGGCCACATCGCAGTCGGTTGCTTCCCCGCACCAGAGCCAGGGCTGGTGGTCTCTTGGATCGCGGCTGTCGCGAATCGGGGTGCTGCTCTCAGCCCTGATTGTCACTGCCGCGGCACAGATAAATCCGACCCCTGGGCTTCCAGCTGTGACACCCGCGGTGCAGGCCCCGGCAGAAACAACTCCTGCTGGAGAAGCACCAGCCCCGATATCTCCTCCGGATGCGACTGCCGCGAGTTGCGACATCGCGGGCAAGGTAGCTGCCGGTAACGTGCCTCTGCCAGGAGTCGCGGTTTCAGCTGCCAATTCACTCACGGGCAAGAAGTCTGTAACCTCCACCGATCCGGACGGGAACTACACGCTTGCGGTCTCGCCTAAGGGGAAGCTGGTGGTGCGGGCTGAACTGGCCGCCTTCGCGCCGGCAACGAAGGAAGTGGTGATCAACGCGCAGAACTGTCATCCGCGCGTCGACCTGGGCATGACTCTGCTTTCGCGGGTGCAGCAACAGCAGCAAGAGGAGGGCGGCGGTCAGCAGCAGGCGGCGATGCGCATGGGCGGAGGCCGAGGTTTCCAGAATCTTGGCCTCAGCGCGGACTTGGGCGCATTCGCGGGTGGGCTCCAGGGGCAGCCGGGAGGCGGTACGGAGAACGGCTTCGCCGGTCTGCCCGCCGCGAGCTTTGCCGAGGGACCTACAGAGTCGGTGGCGATCTCTGGGAACCAGGCGCAGTCCAATGAGTTCATGTTTGGCGGCAGCCGGGAGGCTCAGGACCGCATTGAGGAGATGCGCGACCGGGCCCGGCGCGGCGAATTTACTCCCGGTGGTGGTGGAGGAGGCTTTGGAGGCCCTGGCGGTTTCGGAGGTCCTGGCGGCGGACCGGGGATTTTCATGATCGGTGGCGGGCGCGGGCGTTTCAACGTCAACAAGCTGCACGGTTCGCTGTTCTACAGCGTTGGCGATTCCGCATTGAATGCGGCGCCCTATTCGCTCACCGGCCTGCCCGTGGCGAAGCCCGATTACCTGCAGCAGCGTTTTGGAGGAGTGCTGGGTGGTCCGCTGAAGATCCCGAAAATCTACAATGGAGGCACCAAGACGTTCTTCTTTCTCTCCTACTTCGGCAACCTGGTGAGCAATCCCTACGATGCCTTCTCCACTGTCCCCACACTCGCCGAGCGCGCAGGAGATTTTTCCGCCACCACGTTGAACGGATCTCCCGTGGTGATCTTCGATCCCATCACTCACCTGCCCTTCCCGGGCAACCAAATTCCGGCGCAGCGGATCAACTCGGCGGGGATGGGCCTGTTGAATTTCATTCCCACCCCCAACCTGCCGGGAACGGTGCAGAACTTTCACTACGTTACCTCGGTGACCAATGACAACCACAATGTGAGCCTGCGCCTGATACACAACTTCGATGGCGGCGGCCCCGGCTTCGGCGGCCCTGGTGGAGGAGGCGGCGGAGGAGGCCGGGGAGGATCGCGCAACAACATCAACCTGGGCCTGAGTTATCGCCGCGTGCACAATGTGCTGACGAACCCCTTTCCGAGCGTCAGCGGCAATACCGACGTGAGCAGCTGGGACGTGCCCATTGGGTTCGTGCGGAGCCGGGGAAAGCTCACCAACAACCTGCGGGTGGACTTCAACCGCACGGAAACCAGGACCACCAATCTCTACGCCTTCCAGCAGGATGTTGCGGGCAACCTGGGGATCAACGGCGTGGCTACCGACCCCTTCGACTGGGGCATTCCCAACACTTCGCTCACCAACTTCAACAGCCTCAGCGACATCAATCCGCAGCATCGCGTGGATCAGACTTTCTCGATCAGCGACTTCATGATCCTGCCGCACGGGAAGCACACCTTCCGCTGGGGTGGCGATTATCGCCGGGTCCAACTGAACACGCGCACCAACCAAAATCCCCGGGGGAGCTTCGTGTTCACCGGCTTCTACACCTCGGGAGCTGCCAATGGCGCCAATCTTCCCGGCAGCGGCTATGACCTGGCTGACCTGCTGCTGGGCCTGCCGCAGCAGGCGGCGGTGCAATTCGGAACCGACAGCTATTACCTGCGCGCCAATGTCTGGGATCTGTATTTTCAGGATGACTGGAAGATTTCCGCCAACCTTACGCTGAATGCCGGCCTGCGCTATGAGTATTTCTCGCCTTACACCGAGAAGTTCGACCGCCTGGTGAATCTTGATGTGGCTCCCGGTTTTACCGCCGTGCAACCGGTACAGCCCAATCAGACTGGGCCCTACACCGGCGTCTTCCCGGCCTCGCTGGTGGAACCCGACCGCAACAACTTTGCGCCTCGGCTGGGAATTGCGTGGAAGGCGCACAAGAACACCGTGGTGCGCGCCGGCTACGGCATCAACTACAACACCACGGCATACGCTGCCATGGCGCTGAACATGGCGTTCCAGCCGCCCTTCGCCGTGACCCAGACCAACATTGGCAGCGCGACCGTGCCACTCGACTTGCAGAATGCATTCCCGTCGCAGCCCGCCACCACTACCAACAATTTTGCCGTGAACCGGGATTATCGGCTGGGATACGTCCAGTTGTGGAATCTGGACATCCAACACGAGTTTCATCGCGGCCTGGTGGTGAACATCGGCTATAACGGATCCAAAGGTACGCGCCTCGACATTCAAACAGCACCGAATCGCGGACCGGATGGGCTGTTGATCCCGGGTGTGCAGCCCTTCCTGTTTGAGACCTCGCTGGGCGATTCCATCTTGCATGCGGGCACAGTGCGGGTTCGTAAGCGTATGAGCCACGGGATTCAGATCGGTGGCACTTATATTTATTCCAAGTCCATCGACAACGCTTCCACCATTGGCGGCGGGGCGGTAGTGGTGGCCCAGAACCCCGACGACCTGGCGGCGGAGCGCGGACTCTCCAGCTTTGACCAACGCCACAAGTTCACCGGCGACTACATGTTCGAGTTGCCGTTCGGGGAGAACAAGCGCTGGCTGAATACGCGCGGCAAGGCCGAGCGGATTTTGGGAGACTGGCAGTGGAGCGGGAGCTTCACCATCGCTTCGGGGGTTCCGTTCACTCCGCGGGTGTTGGGTAATTTCGCCGATATCAGCCGCGGCACCAATGGCACCCTGCGCGCGGACCTGACCGGAGAACCCATTACTGTGTCGAACCCCACCATAGCGGAATGGTTCAATACGCAAGCATTTGTCGTGCCACCGAGCGGTGAGTTCGGCAACGCAGGAAGGAACATCATTACGGGCCCGCCGACCGTGCTGGTCAGTATGGCAATCGGCAAGCAGATACGCTTCAGCGATACCAGGATCCTTGAGATCCGCCTGCAGGCGAGTAATGTCTTCAACACACCGCAATACACGGCGATCGACACCACCGTGAACTCTCCCTCCTTTGGGCGGGTGACGGCGGTGGGAAACATGCGTCAACTGCAGATCGTGACGAGGTTCCGCTTCTGATATGCCGGACAGCAGAAGAAATCCGAGCTTGCTTCGACGGCTGACAGCCTTGCTGCTGGCTGCCGGAATGCTTGCGGCGCCGGTGGTCGAGGCCCAGCAGAGCAACCCTCCCTACGTGGTGAAACGGGAGGTCGAGGTCGTGCTGGTGAATGTGGTGGTGCGCGACAAGAGCGGCGGGCTGGTCCGCGGCCTGACCGCGGCCGATTTCACCGTTCTGGAAGATAACAAGCCGCAGACCTTGAGCAGCTTTGATTTCGAGCAGGTGGACACAGCGGAGTTACCTCCCCTGGAGCCCATGGACAAAACGCTGATCACCAGGCCCAGGACAGCTCAGCCGGAAGCGGCGGCCGCGGCAGAGCCGGTCGATCTCCACGATCGCCGGTTGGTGGTGCTGTTCTTCGATCTCAGTTCCATGCAGCCGGAGGAAATCGAGCGTGCAGTGAAGGCTTCGACCACATACATCGATCGCCAGATGACCGCCGCCGACCTGACCGCGGTGGTGTCCCTCGGCACATCGTTGGTGGTGAATCAGGACTTCACCTCCGACCGCTCCTTGCTGGAGAAGACCGTGGGCCGCCTGAGCCCAACTTCAGGCCAGGGCTTTGATGCCGGCCTCACCGGGGACAGCGAAGGTACTCCCGACACCAGCCAGTCTTTCACCGCCGACGATACCGAGTACAACATCTTCAATACCGACCGGCGGCTGCAGGCCATCCAGTCGCTTTCCGATGCGTTGTCCCGGATTCAGCAGAAGAAGTCCGTCATCTACTTCAGCAGCGGGATGAGCAAGACGGGGGTGGAAAACGAAGCCCAGCTGCGCTCGGCAATCAATCGCGCCGTGCGCGCCAATGTGTCGCTCTACACCATGGACATGCGCGGCTTGCAGGCCATCGTGCCCGGGGGAGAGGCGCAGTCGGCCAGCCTGCGGGGGCAATCGGCGTATTCCGGGGCGGCCATGGCCAACGCCTTCAAGAGCAACTTCGATTCGCAGGAAACCATCGCGACCCTGGCCACCGACACCGGCGGGAAAGCGTTTCTTGACTCCAACGACTTCAACGCGATTTTCAAGCGCGTCCAGTCGGATACCTCCGCCTACTATATGCTTGCCTACCACAGCAACAACCCCGCGCGCGACGGCCGCTTCCGCAGGATTACCGTCAAGTGCCGGGTGCCGAACGTGAAGCTGGAATATCGTTCCGGGTATTACGCGCCCCGCGATTTCGCCCATTCCAACCGCGACGATCGCGAGCAGCAGCTGCTCGATTCGCTGAATTCCGACCTGCCGCCCACCGACCTGGACGTGTATCTGGGAGCTGGGTATTTCCGCTTGTCAGACAATCGCTTCTACGTTCCCGTCTCGCTGGTCGTGCGAGGCTCACAGATCCCCTTCACGCAGGCGGGAGACAAAGACAAGGCGACCCTGGACGTAATTGGTCTGGTGAAAGACGAACTCAACCGGCCGGTGGGCAATGTGCGGGACACGGTGAAGCTCAACCTGGACAGCTCGCAGATCGTCCGCCGCAAGAATGTGCAGTATCAGACCGGATTCTTCCTGCCCTCAGGAAAATATCATCTGAAGTTTGTCATCCGCGAGAACCAGAGCGGGAACATGGGATCGTTCGAGACCGATCTGCTGATCCCCGACTACAAGAAGACTCCGCTGAAGATGAGCGCGGTAGTGCTGGGATCGCAGCTTGCGCCCAACACCAAGAAGAAGGTTGACAACCCGCTGGTGCACGAAGGCACCGAGTTGATCCCCAACGTGACGCACGTCTTCGCCGCCGACGGGCATCTCTACTTCTATTACGAGGTGTACGACCCAGCGCGCGAGAAGAAGAGCGACGTCAGCGCGGGCGGGGAGAACCAGCAAGCCGCCAAGAGCGACAATGGCAAGCCTGGAATTCGCCTGCTGACCAATATTCAATTCCTGCGCGGCAAGGTGAAGGTGTACGAGACGCCCCTGGTGGAAGTGCGCCAGTTGAATGAACCGGATCGCAAGGCGGCAGTGTTCCAGTTCGATGTTCCGCTATCCAAGCTCGAGCCCGGGCTCTATACTTGCCAGGTAAACGTGGTTGACGATGCCGCGGGCAGCTTCCTCTTCCCCCGCATGGCTTTACTGGTGCGCAAACCAGAAGTGGGAATTTTGGCAACCACGGGCACCGGCCAGTGATCTAACTTACTTCAGCCTGAAGACAAGTCGGACGGGCAGGACATCTGAATGCTGAATAGCGTCCGTTGGAAGGCTGGTACTGATGGTACAGTCCTTGCGAACCAGAACGGTTATCAGCGAATGGCTTGCAAAACCTCTGCCCTCATGCGCAGATTGGGCCCACGGCGCCTGCTAGTATTTTATTAAGGAGAGATAGGTACGTTGTCCCCGAACTCCGCTGCCTTAACCACCGCCACAACACCCCGTCTGGAAGTAAGAACATTTCCCAAGGCATCGCCCGCCAGGACGTGGGCATGGCTGGCCGTCGTAGTGCTGTTTGCGATTGTCTATCTGACCTCCGCCGTCAGCCCCGCTCTGCAAGACGACGCCGACTCCACTCACGCGGAGGCAGCGCGTGAGATGTTCGTCAGCGGCGATTACGTGACCCTGCACGTGAACGGGGTGCGTTATCTGGAAAAAGCGCCGCTCATGTACTGGATGGTGGCCACCAGCTACCACCTCTTCGGAGTCAATGAATTTGCAACTCGCCTGCCCACCACGCTGGCCATTTTCGGACTAGCATTGCTGGCCATGCGCTGGGGAAGACGGGCATTTGGCGCGCGCGCCGGGGTATATGCGGGACTCTTTGTCTGCACCACCGCCGGGTACTACCTGTTCACGCGCATCCTGATACCGGAGGCGATTCTCAGCCTGCTGGTCGCCTGCACGCTCTATTGCTTTCTGACGGCTTTGGAATACGAGAGCCGTCCCTGGCGATGGTATGCCGGCTATGCCTGCTTAGCCCTGGCGGTCCTGACCAAGGGACTGGTGGCGCTGGTAGTGGTGGGGCCGGCGGCGCTTTCCTACCTTATCGTGAGCGGCGACTGGAGGCGGTGGCGCGAGTTTCACCTGCCCACGGGCCTGCTGCTGTTTTTTGCTGTGGCCACTCCCTGGCATGTGCTGGCCGGACTGCGCAATCAGAATTTCTTCTGGTTCTACTTCGTGAACGAACACGTGCTCCGCTTCCTTGGACAGCGTTATCCCAAGGACTACAACAAGCTGCCCGCGGGCCTCTACTGGGGGCTGCATCTGATCTGGCTGTTTCCCTGGAGCGCCTACCTGCCGGTGGCGCTGCGCAATCTACGCAGCGACCTGTCGGCGGTTAAGCAGGTTCGCTGGGACGACGATCCGCGCTCCAGCTTCCGCGCCCGCACCAAGCTGATGTGCTGGCTCTGGGCCGGTGTGGTGCTGACGTTCTTCGCACTCTCCACCAACCAGGAGTACTACACTTTCCCGGCATATCTGCCGCTCCTTCTGCTGCTTGCCGGCGCCATCGCGCAGGATGAACAGTCGAAGAACTCGCGCTGGCTGGTGCCCACAACGGCCGTGGCAGCCGTGCTTTCGCTGATTGCCGGAGGCATCCTGATCGCGGGACTGTGGGCATCGCGAGCCCTGCCCTTCGTGCCCGACATCGGCACGCTGCTGGCGCACCACGATCTCACTTCCGACACGCTATCGATGGCCCACATGCTGGATCTCACCAGCCAGTCGTTTGCCGCCTTGCGCCTGCCGGCGATCCTGGCGGCGGTGGCGCTGATCGTGGGGCCCTCGCTGGCGCTGTGGATGCGCCTACGGCGCCGGAATTTTGCCGGAACCTGGGTGACGGCCTGCGCCATGGGGCTTTTCCTGCTGGCCGCGCACATCGCCCTGGGCCGCTTCGAGCCTTATCTCGGATCCAAGAACCTGGCCCAGCAGATCTCTGCCAAAGTCACGGCCGATGACCGAGTCATGATTTATGGGGACCAGGCATTTGGATCGTCGCTGCTGTTCTACCTCAAGCGGCCAATCCAGCTGGTGAATGGGCGCACAACGTCGATGTGGTTCGGCTCGACCTATCCGGATGCGCCGCGGATTTTCCTTACCGACGCCGATCTTCTCGAAGCCTGGAATTCAGGGCCACGCGTGTTCCTGTTCGTCCCCGCGCATCAGCTTGCGCGAGTCGATTCGCTAATTGCGGGTGAGAAGCACGTGGTGGGCGAGAGCTCAGGCAAGGTTGTCTACAGCAACCGTCCCTGACGTGGTCTGGGCCGGGGTGGCGCCGGAGAGGCGAATCATCTTACCGCCGTACAACAGGCGATAGCGCTCCTTCCGCCAGACGATGGTGGTGCCGAGGAAACTGGCGCACCAGAAACAAAACCCCATGAGGTCGCGGATGGGATAGCTCCAGGCATAGCGCACTGCCCGGTGATCGCGCACGACTCTCCAGCCGGCGGCCAGTGAAATGATGATCCGGTTCAGCGCCGCCCATGCCAGCAGACCCAATCCCAACCCTGGACGTCCGGCGGCGAAACCAGCCGCCATCCCGATCAGGCCGAAAGGCATGGCAAAGGTGAGGACGGTTCCGATGTGTCCCTTGGGACGCGAAAAGCGTGTGCTCTTCATCCACCGAATCTGGTGGAGGATGGAATCCTTGCAGGAACGGTTCAGCACTACGTGATCGATGATGTGCTGCGAGAGCACAACCCGGTAGCCGCTTTCGTACACCAGGCGCCCCAGAACGTAGTCATCGGCGCAATAGTCGGCCAACCTGCCCATGCCGCCAATGGCGTCCACAGCCTTGCGCTTAACGGCCATGGTGGGGCCAAGCGCAAATCTCATGCCCTCCAGCATGTTGGCAACAATCGCACCCGAGGTCATCTCGACCGACATTCCCAAGGCTTCCAGGTGCGACCAGACGCCCCCGGTCGGCATGCCGCGGTAGAGGCAAGTGACCAGGCCGACCTTGTCGTCGAGCAGGGGTGGAACCACATCGCGAAGATAGGTCGGGGACACATGTACATCGCTGTCGCTGATGACGAAATAATCGGTGCGCGCCACGGCGCACATCTTTTGCAGAGAGCAGACCTTGGCGTTGGGGCGGTCCGGCTCGCCAGAAAGAACGATCCGAACCGGCACGCCCGGATAACGCTGCTGGAGCGACGAAACAACGGCCAACGCCGGATCGTCGGCATGACGGGCGCCGAAAATGATCTCGAAATCGGGATAGTCCTGCTGGAAAAAGCTCTCCAGGTTCGACTTAAGATTCGGTTCGAGACCACAGAGAGGCTTGAGCAGGCTTACGGAGGGCAACTGGGGGACGGAAGCAAGCCGCGGCCCCCGCTGTCCGTGAAAGCGGACCGCCGAAATCACAACCAAAACCAGAAATCCCGTGCAGCTGACCAGGCCAGCCAGTGCAACAAACAGCGACAAGCCAAACACCATTCGACCGCCCCTAACCGCTCAAACACGATACGCTAACCGCAGGTCAGGCCTGTAAAAATCATGCAAAATGAGCCCCATTTGCCATGCCTGTTCGCGGCCGAAGTTAGAGGTATTCTCGCGTCCACTACCCGAACCGAGGTCAAAAGCTCTCACCAAGTCCTCCAACAAGCGCCCCGAAATTAGTCTAACTCTTTCGCCGTTGGACGGCGAGGAGAGGATACGACGCAACAGTACCAACTCGCGTACGCAGGCAGTCTGGCAGGTTACTCGTAGCGGAGTGCGTCCACCGGATCCAGCCGCGAGGCTCGCAAAGCCGGGACCCAGGCGCTGATAAGACCCACCAGCATCAGGATCAGGGTGGAGAGCAGAACCGTGTTGAAGGAAATGGCAAGGCGGATGTCGCCCTTCCCCGAACTGTCCTTGAAGAGGGGCCCCAGCAGGGGAAGGGTGCCGACAGTAGCGGCAATGAGGTAGGAGAGGGCGATGCCGATGGCCCCGCCCATCAGCGCCAGGACGATGGCCTCGGTGAGGAACTGGATCTGGATGTGACGCCGCCTGGCGCCCAGCGCCCGCCGCAGCCCGATCTCGCGAATCCGCTCATCAACCGAAACCAGCATGATATTCATCAGGCCGACGCCGCCGATGCCCAGGGTGAGCGACCCGATGAACAGCAAGAGCACCTGCAGGCCGATAGTGATGCCATCGATTACCGGGCGGAATTCTTCCCGCCCGAACATCTGGATAGCCTTCTTGTCGGTGGGGGAGAAGCGCTGGCGCGTGGCGATCGCCTCCCGAACCTGGTCCATCGCCTTCTTCTCAAATTGCGGGGCCACGGGCTCGAACACCAGAACGTTGGCGCGCTTGGTGTCCCACAGATCGCCGGCGGATGTATAGGGGATAAAGGCGGAGCGGTCGTCGCTGGTGAAGTAGTTGCTCAATTGCATCTTGCGGTCCATCACCCCGATCACCGAGAAGCGGACGCCGTCGATACGAATTTCTTCACCTACTGCCGGACGCCCGGCGAACAATTGCTTGTACAGGCGAGAACCCAGGAACACGACCCGCCGCCTCTCCACCAGGTCGGCGGCATTGATCCAGCGTCCGTCGCTGGGAATCTCGTTGCGCATGTCGCCATAGGCTGGACACACCCCGCGGATTGCGGTGTTGGCTGCAGTGTCGGCATATTGGATCTGACGCCATTTCACCGTCTCCAGGCAGACGTGCTTTACCAGGGTGGCATTTTCCTTGATCAGGTCCACGTCTTCCTGCTCGAAGCGCACTACCTTCCCCGCCCGCTGCCCGCCCGCCTGCTCGCTGGTCTGCAGCGGCCAACACACTACTGCGCCCTTGCCGAAAGCTTCGAAAGCATGGACCAGCACTCCCCGGAAGCCGCTGCCGTAGGAGATCAGCAGGGTCACGGCGGAAATGCCCCACACGATCCCCAGCATGGTCAGGAAGCTGCGCACGCGGCTGCGCTGGAGAGCGGCCCAGGCTTCGCGAAGGATATCGTTCCACATACGGATGCGTTCACCCGCCGGCTTCGTAGCGCAGCGCTTCAATGGGATCGATGGAGGCGGCGCGGCGCGCCGGATAAAGCGCCGACAGTATCGCGGTGCTGCCCAGCAAGCCGGCGGCAAACAATCCCGACTGCCACGTGGGCAACAAGCCCGCAAAGAAATCCGGCATGGGCAGCAGGTTAACCAGCGCGCAGAAGCCGAAGGCAACCGCCAGCCCCAGTCCGCCGCTGAGGAACACGACCAGGATGGTCTCGGCGAAGAACTGCATCAGGATTTCGCGCCGGGTAGCGCCTGCCGCCTTGCGCACGCCAATTTCGCGCGTGCGCTCCCGAACCGCCACCAGCATTACGTTCATCACGCCCAGCCCACCGAGGAAGAGGGTGGTGATGCCCACCGCTCCCAGGAAATACTTCATGCCGTCTGTCATCTGGCGAAAGGCCTGGGCTTCTTCCACCGTGTCCCAGATGCTGGCCGCTTCCTTGTCGCGGGGATCGAAATTGTGCACGCGCGCCAAGACGTGCACCATCTGATCTCTGCAGGGCTCGTGCTGCGCCAACGACTTGGGCACCACCAGCAGGCGGTCCAGAGAGTGCTGAGTATCGGGAGGCTTGTTGGGATAATCGCGTTGAATGGCGGTAAAAGGAACGAACAGCTTGTTCACGTCCCAGCCATCATAGCTGGAGTCCTGCTTCTTTTCCGCCATGATTCCGATGACAACGTAGGGCACGTCGCGCACCATGACAGTCTCGCCAACCGCCGGCCGAGAACCGAACAGCTGCTTCTTGGCATCCGTCCCCAACACGACTACCCGGCGAGCCTGGTTGACATCCTCCCACGAGTAGAAACGGCCCTGGGAGAGGCTGATGCTGCGCACCTCGGCGAAGGGCGGCAGAGACCCGGTCACCAGCAACGCGGCATTGTTGAAGCGGCTGACGATGCGCACATTGTCCTGGCCCAGTTCAGGCAGGGCATATCTGCAATCGGGAGCCCCCTCGTCGATCAAGGCGGCGTCGTTGTCATCCCAGCGCACACGGCGCCCGGCGCGCAGGCCGCCAGCCTGCATGCTGGTCTTGCCGGCGAAGACAATCATGATGTCGCGGCCGAAGGTTTCCGCCACCTTCTGTTGGCCCACTCGCAGGCCTTCCCCAGCGGCCACCATGAGCACAATGGAGATGATTCCCCAGGCGATCCCAAACATGGTCAGCGCTGTGCGCAATTTGTGCGCCAGGAGCGTGCGGATAACGTCGGCAAACAGGTCGCGGATCACCATGGCTGGCTGTTGGACGGGACATCCCAGCATTGGAAAGCGACATCCTGATGCCCGGTCCTAGTCTGACTTACGCGTTCCGGTCGGCTTTTGTTCCCCGGAACGGGCTCTGCTGCTTGGCTTTACACCAAGAGCTGGGCGAGCACGATCTTGGCGATCATCGCAATCGGGTAGACGCTGGCATAGGCTAGATCAGGCGATTCCGATCGCGTCATCTCGTCGGCGAAGGCCAGGCAGGCGGGCTGCGTCTGGATGCCGGACATCAGTCCCATCAATGAATCAAAAGGAATCCGGAGAAAGCGATAGCCCAGCACCAGGGTCAGGAGCGTAACGCCAAAGGTGACCACGGCTCCCGCCAACAGCAGTTGCCAGCCGTTGGTGCGCAGCGCTTCGACAAAGCCAAAACCGGCATTGATTCCCACCCCCGCAAGGAAGAGCAACAGTCCGATCTGACGCAGTGTGAGGTTGGCCGCCAGGGGCATGACCCAGCTGATCCGTCCGGAGCGCTCAAGCTTGCCCAGCACCAGCGCTACCAGCAGCGGTCCGCCCGCTAGACCCAGGCGCACCGTTTGCCCGCCGGGCAGCGGGATGGGAACCATCCCCGCGAGAGCTCCCAACACCATGCCGAGTGCCACCGAACCGAATTGCGTCTCCGCGTTCCCACGGATGGAGTCGCCGAAGAACTTGGACATCGCGGGAAAGCTTTCGCGGTCGGCAACCACGCGCACGATGTCGCCCAGCTCCAGGCGCGTATCCGCAGTCGGCACTAGCTCAACGTCGGCGCGGCGGATGCGGGTGATGGTGGCGCCGGCGCGATTGGGGAGGTCGAGATCCCGGATCCGTTGGCCGACTACCTGGCGGCGAGAGACCAGGAATCGCCGGTAGTCGAGGCGGCTGCGGTCCATCTCGATTTGCACGCTGGCCGGTTCACCGAAGATCTGCTCCGCTCGCTCCAGCGCTTGCTCGTCGCCCACCACCGCGACCACATCTCCACGCGCAAGCAGCGTCTGATCCTTGGGAAGATCGGTCTTGCCCTGCTGGCGAATGCGGCTGATCACGAATCCAGGCTTCTCGTGATGACGCAGCACGTCCGCCAGCTGACGGCCGATCACCCCGGGATTTTCCACCACAAAATCGCGGACACGGATCTCACGGAAGCTGTCATCCTCCGGCTTGAATTTGATTCCCCAAAATCGGTAGGTCAGACTGAAACACAGCAGCACCCCGATCACGCCCAGCGGATAGGCGACAGCGTAGCCGATGACGGCTTCATTCTGCGCCGCCTCGATTTCTGCTGGAGTCAGGCTCCTCTGCTTGCCATCGTCGTGGATGCGGTCGCGAACCGCTGCCAGAGCCGGGGTGTTGGTGAGCGCACCGGTGTAGATGCCAGCCACGCGGGAATGCGGAAGGCGTAGAAGAAACGCGACCCCGATGGTCAGAGCAGCGCCGAACACGACTACCGCCACCGCCAGCACGGTGTCGCGCCAGCCCTGCTTGCGGAAGGAGGCGAAAAAGGCTGGCCCAGACTGGATCCCAATGGTGTAAACGAAGATCACCAGCCCCAGGCTGGCTACGATCTGGGGAAGGTGGATATCGCGGTTCAACGCGCCCACCGCGATGCCCACAAACAGCACGCCGGCCACGCCGAAGCGGAATCCGAAGAGGTTGAGTTCGCCCAGCAGATATCCCAGGCCGATGACAATAAACAGCGTAAGAACGGGATTTCCGGCCAGCGTGCTGCCTATCTCGGATGCCATCGCGATCTGAACAGCAGAAAACTGTCGATTTGACTGGCGACAAGATTACCAAATGGGCAGAACACGCTGGCGTGACCTGGCGCACCTCAGGATGAGCGGTGGATTACAGGAGGGCTGTGAGCCGGCCGGCGTATGCCGGCCGCTGCAGGCGGGCCAGCAAGCCAGCGGCATAGGTGAGCTGTTGGTATTTCTGGAAGATATCCGAGGCCGAGGTCGCGGTCCCCGGCAGGGCCACTTGCGCGAAAAGCCTGGTCAGTGCCAGCAGGGCGAAGATTCGCACCCGCAAGGCCGAGTCGACGATATCTTGCGCTGCCGCGGCGATCCTGGGATCGGGATTCTTGCGCGCAGCTTCCCCCAGCCGCAAGAGCACGGCCGCATTGTGTGCGATTCGCCCCACATACTCGATGCTTGCCCAGGCGCGCTGCCGCTGAAGGCGGCGGAAATCCCCAGGGGTGAGCTTGGTGCGAAGGTACAGCTCCTGCTCAGGATCGATCAGGTTTCGCAAGGCCTCCACATCGACGCGGTGAGTGCGGCCGCCCAGGTCGTCCAGGTTGCTGACCAGTGCAGACTGGCCACGCGCCAGGTAGTAGAGAAACAGTACCGCGCCCAGGGCAAGAACCGCGATTACCAGCGTCAGGCTCATCGTTGTAGCAATTGTACAAGTGCTCGATCCCACTTCTCCAAGTCATGCCTGGGAATTTCCGGAATTTGGGATTCGGCAGGATTCGGCTGCAGCGTGTAGATCACCCAAATCAGGACCGCACAGTTAAAGGCCACTGATCTCACGACCGATGCCACATCGGCAGAGATCAGTCCCAGCTGCGTGCGTGCCGCCAGGGACGCAAGGTCCACAATGGCATAGATTCCAAAGCCCAACGCGATTCCGAATACGTAGTGGCGCCAGGTCAGGCCCAGAGAGGACGCAAATATAAAAAGGAACATCAACAAGCCGGCTTGAACGATTCGCAGGCTACGCTCTGCCGTGAGGATGCCGGCTATGATTTTTCCGGAATCCGGATTTGCTCCATAGCCAGCAACCGCCGACCCCACCAGCAGGAGGATAATCATGGCCCAGAGGAACAGCACCTTTCCCAGGTGCTGCAATCCCGGGTAGGGACGTAACACGCAGGAGAAAAGTTGGTAGATGACCGCAAAACCAAGGACAATACAGAGTGCGTCGCCCGCAAAGTATGTGTAGAAGTAGGCTTTGGGACTTACCCGGTAAGCCGAGAGGCCGGCGGCGGAGGTCGCAATCTCCGCGACGGTGTAGGCGAGAAACCAGTACGCGTCGCGATAAAGCTTGCGGCTGACGATAGCGACCGCGATCGCTACCTGCAGGACGATCGGGGCCACCCACAGCAGGTATGTGAGCCAAATAGGCATGGGCTGGCGGACCCCAACTTTAAACCGGGGCGCGCCAGCCCGCAAAAGGAAATTTGGCTCCAGAGACAAGGGTTCTTGCCTATTTTGTGCTAGGGCAACCGCCGGGATCGCAGCTGGGCATGGGTCCGCCACCGGCAAACGAGGCTGAGGTCGAGACCAGCAGGAGGCTGGCCAACAGAAGGGCGCAGATCACTTTTTTCACGGTGCTCTTTCTCCTAGTGCGCGAATCGCACCGTGAAAGCTTGGGTTTATCGGTCCCGGGAAATTGCGTGCGCCGTCTGGAATTCCGTTTTTTGTGAAAAAAGATGCTTAGTTCAGCAGAAAGCGACTTCGAACAGAGAACCCTGGCAGCGATTCCAGGGACGCTGGCAAGGCTCGAATATGTGGCGGGCTTGCGGCAGGACAGCGGCAGCTACTTCCACTGGGGACTGGCCCGCGAATTCGGCGAGAAGACTGCCAGTGACACCATAGCCGGCGCGCACGGCAGGCTGTTCCTTGATTTGCTGCGCACTCCTCTTCCGTTGCTGTTGGGAGAATTGGGAGG
>DATHDM010000068.1:0-53141 GCA_035319065.1 Terriglobales bacterium | reverse complement strand
AGGAGATGCTGCTCGACGAGGAGCAGAAGATCGCGCGCCCGCGACAGGTATGGACGGGACACGAGGTGCGCCACTTCGTTCCTCTCACCCGGCGCGCTGTGGCCGCCGCACCTCTGCCCTGACCAGTTGCACCCATGCCGGCGGGGTGATAGCTGTTTGGTACCGCTCCACCGGTACTCAATCCGTTAGGCCATGCCAGCAAGGTGCCACTGGGAGTACCGATGCTGAGGTAGTTGAGAGATTGTCCCGCAGGCCTCAGCCCGAGAGAATCGGGCTCTCACGTGGAGCCGTGACCGTTATCACTGCCACGGAACCGGAGCTGAGGGATAGTTTTCGCGAGCGAGCAGCGAAAAAATACTTGTCCCGCCTTAGCACTGCAGCGGCGAAAAGACGCAGCTGCGGTCCCGGGTTTCGTGACCGACATTTCATCTAAGTCAGCTTAGTTGCACCTCAAAGGGGAAGGTTGAGGGGTTCCGGATATCGCCTGTTCGCCCCTCAGCCACGTCCGCGGAACGGAAGCGCATCCCCTTGTCTCGGGCGCCACTGGAGCCGGCGCGTCCCGCAAGCCAGCCGCTGTGGTGGCTTGGTCCGCGAGGACAGGCTGAGGGCGCATTACGTTATTGGAGGGAGGTATTTATGACTGACCTATATACCTGCAGCTGCGGCAATCAAACCTGGGAGATCTTCGACACGGGTGTGCGTTGTACGGCGTGCAAGACCGAGTACGTCGCTCAGCACACAGCGGTTGCGGAATTCAACCACGCGGTCACAGAGGAATTGGAAGAAGTACTGGATGAGTGACTCGCGGCGGGCTCCGCCGAGGTGCGGTGCGATCTTGCACCGCAACCGGCGCAAAAGGAGATCGTGCCTCTGATACGTGTGGCTATAAAAGCCGGAGGAGCGACGCAGCGCTTAACAGATCTCTGTTGTCGCTCGCTCTTCCCGCTTCGAAAGGAGGTCTGTGATGACAACGGTAACTGCTCCAACCCGCATTAAACTGCAGAACATTTTATTCGCCACCGACTTTGCGCCATCTGCGAAGTTACACCTATCGCATGCCTTGGATCTGGCTCGCCGCTACGGCGCTGGGCTGTACATAGTCAACGTTCTGCCTCACATGCCGTTTGTGGAGGCTGCGCAGCCCGATCCGGAGCAAACCAAATTCCTGGCGAAGCGACAGATGACTGACTTGATAGTTGCCGAGTCGTTCAAGGATGTCGAACACAAAGAACTAATCGAGCAGGGCGAAGTTCCGGCAGTGCTCTCGAAACTTGTCCGGAAGTATGGGATTGACCTTATCGTCATCGGAACCGGCGGCCGCAAGGGACTGGGAAAGCTGCTGCTAGGCTCGGTAGCGGAAGAAGTCTTCCGCAATGCTGAGTGCCCGGTCCTCACGGTGGGGCCGCATGCTACCCGCTGGGAGATCGATGGCAAACTGCGGCACATTCTGTATGCCACGGACTTCGGGCCAGAGTCGGTCCACGGGCTGCCTTACGCCATCTCGTTGGCCGAGGAGAATCGGGCTCGTCTGACCCTGCTGCATGTGGCACCAGAACCTGGCGTGGCACTGCCCGAGCCGGAACCAGGAACCAAGGTCTTGGTTGACCCCAGCGAGGTGGTAGCTTCCACAGAGAAGCAACTCCGCGCCCTGATTCCGGAAGGAACTCAGCTCTGGCATGAGCCCGAGTACCTCGTGCAATTTGGTTCTCCTGCGGAGACGATCGTGAGAATTGCCGTGCAGACGGTCGACATGATCGTGCTGGGTGTGAAACGGCCAGCAGCTTTGACCAAGCACTTGGGTGCGGGTGTGGCCTATGAAGTGACCTGCGAAGCGCCCTGCCCGGTGCTTTCGGTGGGGGCCCGGTACCACGTCTAGCGGGCCACGTGGCCCGCGTGAGGACATCCAGAAAGGCTGAACACTGCACTTTTGCGCTGTGACTAACAAACCGCGCTTCTCGATGTCTTTTTTTTTGCTGGTGTCGAGCGTGACTCCCCATGGCAAGTAGCCTGCAATTGAGTCAGTTGCGCGAATATTCAGCAATCCTAACCAGGGTGGGCGTTAGTTTCGCGAGCGGCAGCACCGTGACGGCTGCGTGGCATACCCCACCCGTCCTCGGCGTTAGAAAACCCTCGGAAAATTCGAGCTATCTGATCACAACAAAAGGCGCGCAGGAGAGGCATTCAGCAAGGGGCTGCCCTCTTCTGTTTTCACAATCACCCTCCTCGACGATCTTTTGCGCTTCTGGTCAAACTCGGCGTTCATCTTTTCAGGGTTGGAACTAACGCATTGCTCCCGGGGATGTTCTTTTCGCCGATTTTGTGATCTGCCGCGAGGCTAGAATGATGTGCGGAAGGATGGCTGCTTTTAACTGCCTTCCTCGGGAAGGTGTCTATGCATCAGGCCACTTGTGCAGTCCGCTACGAGAACATTTGTTTTGAAACAGAACGGAATCTGGCTGTGGTCACGCTCAATAGACCCAAGAGGCGCAATGCTTTGTCGCTCGGGCTTATGCTGGAATTATTGGATTGTCTGGAGCGCATCGACAAGGACGCCGAGCTGCGAGCCGTAATTCTAGCTGCCGCCGGGAAAGTCTTCTCCTCAGGTCATGACCTGAGTGAAATGGTGGGAAAGGACATCAACGAGTATCGGCGAATCTTTGACGTTTGCTCCGATCTGATGACCAAGATCCAGTCCATGCCGCAAGCTGTCATTGCAGAAGTCCAGGGAGTGGCTACAGCGGCCGGATGCCAGCTGGTTGCAACTTGTGACCTGGCGATTGCGGCTGAAGAGGCGTCGTTTGCAACCCCCGGGGTACGTATCGGATTGTTCTGCACCACGCCTATGGTTGCCCTGAGTCGCGCCATCGGCCGCAAGCGCGCGCTGCAGATGTTGCTGACTGGCGATATGATCCCGGCCGTAACGGCGGCGGAATGGGGACTGGTAAACAAAGTAGTGCCGGCGACGTCCTTGCGCGAAGAAACAAGTACCCTTGCCTTGCGCATCGCCCAAGCCAGTCCGGTCACGTTGTCAATCGGCAAGCAGGCCTACTACACTCAGATTGACCTCGATCAGCCCAAAGCATATGCGTATGCCAAGGGGATCATGACGATGAACTCCATGGCGGCGGACGCACAGGAAGGCATGTCCGCCTTCTTGCAGAAGCGGCCTGCGTGTTGGGTGGGCAAGTAGCACATCGTTAGGGCACCGTTCTGTTCAGTGGCGGAGGGCGAGTCTATGCGATACAGATTCTTGGCAATCGGCGTCGCAGTCGTTCTCATCCTGGCACTCATCAAATTTTGGAAGTCGGCCCATAAGGATACCGGCGAAGTGCGCGTTGCCTATCTGCAAATCATCCCCAGCTTGCCAGTCTTCATCGCACAGGAGCAGCACCTTTTCGACAGAGAAAACCTTCGGCTGAAGGCTGTCGCCCTGGGCAGCAGTAACGATCTAGTGAACGCCATGATCGCAGGGCAAGCTGATGTCCTTCCGGCAACGTCGCTTGTACCCATCATTCACTTGGAAATCCAAAGTCCCGGCCGCGTGCGCATTTTCTCCCACAGCCGCATGAACAATTCCAACGCCCTGGACAAAATTATCGTGCCGGATTCTTCTGCGTTGCACAGTGTTGAAGACATAAGGGGGAAGAGAATTGGAGTGTTCCCCGGCACTGCTCCCAGTCTCATGCTTGCCAGGTTCTTTAGCAAACACGGAGTAGACCCAGCTACGGTACGGATGGTGCAATTGCCTCCCCAGGCCCAGCTCTCCAGCCTCGAATCCGGCGCTGTCGACGTGCTTTTCTCCTATGAACCCGTGACAACCACCGCACTTGTCCAAGGGGGATATCGCCAGCTGTTTGGATCAGTGTATGCCGATTTGCTTAACCCATGCCCTATTGGTGCCTCCGTGATCTCACGCGAGTTCGAGCGAAACCATCCCAAGTTAGCGAGAGGCGCAGTGCGCGCCCTGCAGCAGGGCGTCGACTACATGGCCGCGCATCCAGCCGAGTCCCGGACACTGCTGTCCAAGTATCTCAGACTGTCCCCCGAAATCGCCACCCGGGTGAATGTTTCCGATGTCACGCTAGCGAACCAGGTCGATGTCGCAAACCTCCAGCAGTTTATCGATCTGCTTTATCAGACCGGCGAGATCCCTGAACGCATCGATGCTCACCGGCTGGTGGATCCAACCCGATGAGCACACCGGCCCTCTCCACTAGCAGCGCACTCCAGATCGAGGACGTTGACTTTTCCTATCAGGCACGCTCCGACGGCATCGATGGCCCGCTCTACAAGGAGTTTTCGCTGCGCATTGAGGAGGGTTCGATCGTGACGATTATGGGCGCCAGCGGCGTGGGCAAGAGCACGCTGGGGCGCATCATGGCCGGCACCCTCACCCCGCGCCGAGGAATTGTCCGGCGCTCGCCCTACTTCACCAAGCCTTCGGATGTGGTTTACGTAGACCAACATCCCATGAACAGCGTCTTCCCCTGGCAGACAGTGATAGAGAATGTGCGTTACCCCCTGAAAAAACTGAACTGGGAGATCGCCGCGCGGCACGAGCGCATCTGCTATCTCCTGACCTTGTTCCGGTTGAGTGACCTGGCCGACGTTCATCCAGCGCAGCTGTCCGGCGGCGAGTTGCAGCGGCTGGGGCTGTGCCGATGCCTGTCCTGGAAGCCGAAGCTGGTCATTCTCGACGAGCCGTTCTCGGCCCTCGATGGCAGGGTCAAGGCCGAGATCACATCTGCCCTACACGAGCTTGCGCTGAAGGATCACATGACGCTGGTACTGATCACGCATAACGTCTCGGACGCGCTGGCCCTGGGTATGCGATGCATCATTGTCGCCAAGCGGCCCATACGGGTCATGGCCGATCTCGATTTCCCTGTGGGATTTCCGCGCGATGAGAGCACAGCTGATTACGATGCCATGCAGCAGGCGCTGATCAATGGTATCCGCGATGGGTTGGTTTAAGCGAAACTCGGGCGGGCTGCTGTTCTTGGCCTGCTTGTTGGGAGCGTGGGCGGCAGTCACGGCCTTGCGCCTGGTTGACTCCCTGGTATTGCCTTCGCCCTGGAGCGTAGTACGCGCCGCGCCGGCGATGCTGCACGAAAGGCTGCTGGCTGATATCGGCCTGACGCTGGGTCGTGTGCTGTTGGCATTGGTCTTTGCCTGTGCACTGGGCATTCCATCGGGGCTGCTTCTCAGTTATCGCCGCCGAGCCTATGAGGTCCTTGAGGGGCCGTTGCACGCGCTGCGCTCCGTTCCCGCTTCTGCGCTGTTCCCGTTGTTCCTGATCGTGGCTGGCGTGGGGGAGATCTCAATCGTCGCACTTGCGGCGTATCCCAGTCTGCTGGTGATTTTGGTAAATGCGGTCTCCGGCGCAGCACTGGCCAACCAACGCCGCCTCTACCAGGCCCGTTTGCTAAACCTGACTACTTTGCAGATGGTTTTCGAGGTGCTCTTCTACGAGGCCCTACCCAGCATCTTCGATGGCATACGGACCGCAGTTTCCTACTCCCTGGTACTCGTGATTGCCGTGGAGATGTTCATCGGGCTGGGCGAGCGGGGCCTGGGACGCGCCATCTATCTCTACCAGTCGACCTACAGGATCCCAGAAACCTACGGAGCGATTGTTATTGCCGGAATGATCGGGATCCTTTTGAACTCGGCGGTGACAAGAGTTCAGAACCATATGCTCCGCTGGATGCCGAACGTGCACCAAGAGCAGTGAGGCGGTTCCCCCTGGGAAAATCGGGTGTTTGTCCTAGTGGCCCCCGTAGTAGGCGAAGCTGGAGTCATCATCTCCCCACTCGGTGATGCTGGCTCGTGTTTCGCCCAGCAAACGGAAGTCGGCGTCGAACTCACAGGCAACGACTCGCTGGTCCTGCTCGTCGATATAGCGGAGCACATAACGCCCCTCCGACAACGTTGCCGCGTCAATGGGCTTGCTATCATCGAATTCCGCGCCGACTTGGGAAAGTAAATCCGAGAGCGAATAGGTTCTTCCCCGAATAGCAAGGCTCTGGACACCGCTTCCTAAAAGCCCGAAGCGGGCCTCGATGGCATCGCGACTGCGCGGAGTTTTCATCAGCGGTCGTATCGTGGAGTGGGCACACCTATGCGGGGCGCGTTTGTCCCAGCGCTGCAGAACAGCAGAACTCAGGCCTCAACTCAGAAATCATCGCCTGGTATCAGGAGGCAACAGAACGGCACGCTTCGGAACCATTGGAAATATGCGTCGTCACCCACCCACTCCGCAATGTGGGCTCGTGTTTCAGCGAGGAAAGCAAAATTGGAGTCGAATTCGTGGGCTACGATTCGCTGGTCCTGCCCGTCGTAGTAACGGATGCAGAAGTGCCCTTCCGAGACCGCCTGAACGTCGATCGGCCAGCTGTCCTCGAACCCAAGGTCCAAACGAGCAAGCAGGGTCGGGAGGTCATATTCCACGTCCCCTATGACGACAGAGTCCTGGCCGCCGCCCAGCTTTCCGAAGCGGCTTTCTATCAGGGCGCGTCCCCGCAAGTCAGGCATAAGCGGCTCACACTTCTGGCGATGACGAGTGGGGCCGCTTGAACACCATGTGGATGCCGATGGTGCCGTAGGCCACGCCGTCCTTGTTGGGTGCGATCAACGGAACCGAGCTTACCAGCTCCCAACCTTCCGCCCCGACATTGTTGATCCACGAATCCAGACCGCTGACCATCCCTTCATTACTCTCATTGAATACCACCATCCGATCTAAATATTCCCACTGCATCGCCTCACTCCTTCTCTCCGCTCTTCTCTTGTGCCAGCGAGTGCGCTCCTGCATATTTTGCGTATTGTCCAAGCGTTTCACTCAGCCAGCCCGTGGTGACGGCCAGCGCTTCATAGTTGAACTTAAGTTCGCCGTGGTTGAACCAGCGCGGCAAATACCGGATTAAGCCATTGTCATGCTTGACGTCGGGACGCAGATCGCTGGTGACATAACGCAAATCGGACTTCGGCAGGCTCGCCTTCAGTCCAGCTGCACCCTCGAGAATGGCCGGGATGTCACGCTCGGCATAGAGCAGCAAACAAGGACGATCGTGGGGAGGGACGGGACCGAGGACATCGAGCAATTCAATTACATAGCCCGAGTACGGCTCGCGCACGGCTGGACTGGGAAAATTCTCGAACATCCATTTGCCTTGGGGCGATACTTCCGCAACCACAGCAGGCGATATGGCCACCATGCAATCGGCCGAGGACATCAGCGCCAGCCTGCCGCCCAAGCTGATGCCTACAGCTGCGGTAGGGCCGAAGCGGCGCACGTAACCAATCGCGCACTCGACTTCGTCACGCATCGCCGGGCCGATGGCGATGCGATTTTCACCGTGACCGCAGAGGTCGATCGAGAGTGCGGCAATGCCGGCCTCTGCAAGTCTCATGGCGATACCTAGCATGGTCTCTTTGGTGCTGCCATAGGGTGGGATCAGTGCGGCACCCCCACGTACAGAGTCCGGTGCAAAGAGATACGCAGGAATGTCATGACCGTCTGTGGCCGCCAATGTTGTACGCTTAAGATTCATGTAGGTCTCCTAGGTCTCCCCTGTCACGGTCCGCCTGAACCCAGATAGCGCATGAGTCCAGAGTGCGCGATTGTACCGGAATGCATGACATCAAGATTAGAAATTCGGATGTCAAATGGGGGTTTAAGGAGCGACGGTGTTCAACCAGCCTAGCACCTTGTCGCTCAACACCGGCTCATAATTCTCAAAGCTGTGGCCCGCACCCTCGATGTTCACAAATACGACCGCGGAACCGGTGGGCACCGCCGCCTGCAACCGCTTGCCGACGTCCTTTGGGATGAGCTGGTCAGCAGCGCCTTGAACGATGAGAACCGGATTCTTGACCTTCGCCAGATTCTGGTAGGGATTCGAGAGTCGATCAGGGCCGCGCAAGCTGAGAAGATAACCGGGGGTGTAGAGTGCTTTCCCCAAAGGGCCAAGGTCAACAAGCATAAGCTCTTGCTCCCGCTCAGCTCGCCGTAGATTCAGTGCTTCGTCCACCGTAGCCTGGGCTTTGTGGGCACCGAATTGCCATACGTTCCACTCAAAGAGGTCCCCAGGACCGCTCACCAACACCGTCGCTGCAATGTCTAGATCGCCACTGGCAGCCTGGTAGTACAGGACGCGGTTTGTGCCCATGCTCTGTCCGAGCAAAACCAAGCGCTTGTGGCCAAGCTGACGCAAGTAGGATGCGCCTGCTGCGATGTCCGCCTGGTTATCCGTGAAGGAATAGATCTTGGAACCGGCATCGTGGTCGCGCATATTCAATGCGAGTGTATCGTAGCCAGCACGAGCCGCCGCTTCGGCGAGTTTGGGGAAGTAGGCCTCATAGAAGTTGCCAGCGTAGCCATGTACCAACAGCAGCGCGCTCGCGCGCGGCTTCGCGGCATGGAAAACGACGCCCTGCAGACGCCCGCCATCGGCGGTGCGCAACCTCACCATTTCGGAGGAGCAGCCCGAGCCCGCCGGGATTTGCGAAGGCGCCGCCTGGGCCAGCGCCGAGGCGGCACAAAACAGAAGCGCGAGCAATCTGCGAAGTGTCGACATCGGTAAGCCCCCGCGCGGCAGCCTAGGAGTTGCCCTCAGCTGGTATACCCGCATGCTTCAGCTTGTCTTCAAGTTCCGCCAGGCGTGCGCGGAGGGCCTTGTCCCGTTCCCAGCGCGCGGTCACATCCTGAATGCTGGCGGCTGCGCCCAGGACTCGTCCGGCGGCATCCTTGAGCAGTGCGATGTTGAACTCGATAGAGATCCGCCGCCCGTCCTTGGTGAGCGCGGGAACGGCGAGCACGCTGTGACCATAATTGGTGAGCCCGGTCTTCATAACCCGGAAGTAACCCTCCCAGTGCCGCGGCCGGTGCTTTTCAGGGACGATTATGTCCATGGACTTACCGATCACCTCGTCAGCACGCCAACCGAACATAGCTTCCGCGCCCGCATTCCACAATCGAACTCTGCCCTCCCGATCACCAAAAATGATGGCTATCGAGCTCTGTTCCACAATGTTTTCGCATAGCCACTGGTGCGTAGGGATGCCATCCATCTAGAGACTCCAGGGGAAGCTAACAACTGTGGATTACAGCCGTTCCCGGCGGCAGAGCAAAGAAAGCTGCTAAGAAAAAGCAGAGGACCCGCAGGATTCACCGGAAACTCCCACGGCCGACACTCCTTGCCAGCAGAAGGGCCTTTTGGCTGACCTAATGTGCCGCGTTCAGATCCCGGAGCGCACGAGCCGCGTCTTGCTCAGCGTGCTTCCGGCGATTTTCAACCCGTTCCGGTCCTGATTGCGGGCTGCTGAGTCGCCGGTTCTTTCTGCTTCAACACGCGGCGGAGTAGTTTTCCCGTGGGTGTGCGGGGGAGTTCGTTCACGATCACAACTTCCCGGGGCAGCTTGTAAGTTGCAATCTTCCCCTTGCAAAAGGCAATCAACTCTTCCGAGCTGATAGACTCCCCAGACTTCAGCACAACGAAGGCTTTGGCGATTTGCCCACGCACGTCGTCCTGCACCCCGATGACACCGACATCAGCAACAGCAGGGTGATTGGCAAGCGTGACCTCAATCTCCTCCGGCCCGATGCGGTAACCCGAACTCTTGATGATATCGTCCTCGCGGGATACGAACCAAAAATAGCCATCCTCGTCCACGGACACGTAGTCACCGGCTCGGTTCCAGCCATCGGGAGTGATGGCATGGCGCTGCTTGTCAGGGTCGCGCCAGTAAATCGTGCCGGTTGGCCCACGAGCCACAAAGTGGCCGATGGTGCCGGCCTTGGCTTCCTTTCCTTCTTCGTCCAAAACTTTCAGCTCGTAGCCCGGTACGGCTTGACCGAAAGAACCAGCCTTTGCCTTGCGGCTGACCACGTTGGAGGCAAAAACATACATCATCTCCGTCGTGCCCAGTCCCTCGAAGATCTCGCGGCCGAATTTCTCCTTCCACGCATGATAGGTCGGGGCAGTCAGACTTTCGCCACCACCGGTGCAAACGCGCAGGCTGCTGAGATCATATTTCTTCTCGGCGTCCGGTACCTGCAACATCTTGCGGTAAGCGGTGGGAGCCAAGGTCAAGATGGAGATGCGATGCTTTTGTATGGTGTCGAACATTTTTTCCGGTTCGAATTTGGCGATGAGCGAGGCCGCCGCGCCGAACCGGAAAGGAATGGTCGCATAGCTGGAGTAGCCCGCCCCAAACGCCAGTGGGGCAGAACCGCCTACAACGTCGTTCTCCGTAACCCGCCACCCGTATTTGCCGAAACTGTCAGGCACGATGAGAAGCTCTTCCACGAAGTGAACAGTGCCTTTCGGCCTTCCAGTTGTTCCCGAAGTGTACAGGAGCAGGGCTACATCTTCGCGCTTCCGGAGCACGGGATCGATGGCTGGTTCGCCGGACTGCAACAACTCGCCATAGGGGATGAATCCCTTCGCCTTCACCTCGGCGGCATCGCCCCCGACGACGATAATGTGTTTGATGGTTTGTAGATTGTCACGCGCTGCCTCAACTTCTCCCAAGAGCATACTGCTGACGATGATCGCCACCGCCTCCGAGTCATTGGCAACGTGAGCGATCTCCGTGCGCGAGAACAGGGGCGACGTCGGAGTGCACACCGCTCCCAGCTTAAGGATCGCGAAGTTAGCCACCAGCGCTGGGGGTATGTTGGGTGTGCGCAGAATGATGCGGTCGCCTTCCTTCACTCCCAGCTTGCGCAGCGCATTGGCGATCTTATTGGCCTGACCATGAAGCTGGTTGTAGGTGATCCGCTGGTCTTCGAACAGCAGAGCGGTGCGCTCGCCCCGGCCGGCCGCGACCGCTTTGCCGAGTAGTTCTTCCGTAGGGTTGAACCGATCGGCATAGGCTGCGAACTCAGGGAGTGTGTAGAGACGCTGCGGCCACAACTCTCGTGGAGGGAGATTGTCACCCATGATGGAATTCTCCTTATCCCACTGCCTTGGCTACCGGGCGTGCGGAAGTCTCAGCGACTAGATCCTCCAAAGCCTGCTCGACGCGGATCGTTCCGCGCTGGGCATCATTTCGTGGAAACGCCAAGGTGGGATAACGCTCGCCCTCGAATACGAGCAGCGCTGGGACTGTGGTCCCAAAGTCCTCTACCAGCGCACCTTTGAAGCCGAAGACGGGGCGCACGCTCGCATCCGGGCCGCTGACCGATTTGTGGTAAATCGGGAAACGGTCCTTGATTCCAGCCACATCGATGGCTTTGCAATTCACGCCTGCAGCTTGTAGCTCTTTCACCAAGTCCAGGGCACGCTTGACGTCGCAGGGAAACGTCTCGCCGGGCTTCTGGGTGGAGCTGTAATAGAACTCTACTCGCCTGGCAGCGGTCGCCCCGCTACTGGAAGCCGCGGCCTTAGCGGCCACGGGTTGGGGTGGCACATACGTCTTGCCGCTGTCCTCGAAGACCTTGCACTCCGTCCAGCCTTGCAGCGTGATCGACAATGTGAACGGCCACTCGCGCTTCACACACTTGCCAAGGTAGGCCTTCTGAATATTGGGATCAAGGGCCGGACTCAGATGCTTACAGCGAACGCATAGGCACTCAGTGTTGTAATCAGCCATTATGGCCTCCAGTTTCCCGTTTAACGAGATCCGGCAACGATGAACTTCGGCTTGCTGCCTACAAGGTCTTCCTTCTTCAGCGGATGACCGCTGATGACCTTACCCCGCACGTTGCGTTCGATGGGAATTGGTTTGCAGACCGAGTCCTTGCGTGCGCGAGGCGCCGATCGGGTCAGTCCCGGACCGAAGACAGGCGAGTAATCCTGCTTTTCCGCGAAACCGGGCAATAGCTCCGCAGCGCCTTTGGCTTCCGCGGGCCCGGCCACGCAGGCTCCTCCCGAGGTCTCGATGCGCCAGATGGTATTGCACCCGGCGCACTTGGTGGTGCCCTTAAAGTTCCAGAAAGGATACGGATCGAGGAAATTCTTGGTCTTACACTTCGGGCAGGTGAGCAGCATAAGTTCATCTCCCTCAAATGCACTCTTGTTCTTCTAAGCGCTTGATATCCTCGGGCGTCAGTCCGGCCAGCTCGCCCAAGATGCGCTCGTTGTCGGCGCCCACCGGCTTCAGCGCCCACTTCAGGCGGGGTGGTGTCGCCGACATCTTGTACGCAGGTCCTTGGTGCAGTAGTTCACCGTAAGTCGGATCATCCAGCCAGCGAACGGCTCCGCGCTCGTTCCAGTGCGGCTGGTTGGCAACCTCTTTCGAGTTCCACACCGGCTGGTGAATGATGTTGTTGGCTTCCATTATGGCGGCTACCTGCTCCTTCGTCTTGTCAGCCGCCCACTTCTCCAGAGCCGGATAAATCTCCATCTGGCTCTCGGGTTTGATACGGACATCAGCCTTGGCGTACTTAGTCGCCAGGGTATTTTCGCCAATCGCCTTGCACAAGCGGGCGAAGTCGTTGTCCTCGTACGCGCTGATCAGAATGTAACCTTCTTCCTGCTCCTGGGGGTTGTCGGAATTAGGGTACGAGGATTTGCCGCACTTGATGATGCCGTGCACGCACAACTGCGTATCCCAGTTGCCCCAGCGCTCGCGGGTGATGCCGTGGCGTCCGTAGAGCGGCAAGGCATACTCCAGTTGGCGCGTGACGCCGTGAACCTGCGAGTACTCGATAAACGTGCCCTCGCCGGAGACGTGATCACGCCAATACAGCGCAGCCAAAACCTGGGTGGCACCCATCATACCTCCCCAGTAGTCAGCCAGCCAGATGGTGTGCTTTGAGGGTGCGCCGCCCAGAAACTCCTGTTTGCCAGTCATGCCGAAGTTCCCGCCCTGCGACTGTCCCAGAATGTCGTAGGAAGCGCGCACACGTCCCGGACCCCAGCCACCAAAACCACCCAGCCAGCAATAGATGAGCCGGGGATTAATCTCCTTCAACTGACGATATCCGATACCCCAGCGGTCGAAAGTACCGGGTCGGTAGTTCTCCACGAACACGTCTGACTTTGCGGCCAGTTTCTTGACCAACGCCTGTCCCTCAGGGCGATGGAAGTCGATCGAGATGAAGTATTCGTTCGGGTTAGCGCCGAGAAAGCCCAGCCCCGTGCCCCGTTCCGGCACCCACTTGGAAAGTGGATACAGGAAAGGCTCGTTGAACGGTGTGGTGTGGCGCATGGCTTCGCCACGCCGAGGCGCCTCAATCTTGATAACTTCGGCGCCCAGTTCGGCCAGATAGGATGCGCAGGAGGGACCCAAAATGTACTGTGTACAGGACAGCACCCGGTATCCCTTCAGTACTTCGGGCTTTGCAAACTGCTTCTTGGGATCGAAGGCTTCTCTGCAATACTCCTCAAACGGTAGCGCTTTGGTAGTGGGTTGCGTTGCCATCGCATTTCTCCTGCGTCAAATGACGTTCGCCTTCTGCAGCCGCGCGAAATCATCGCCCGTGAAACCGAGTAGCCGCCGATAGACTTCCTGGTTGTCGTAGCCGGTAGGGCGGCCCATCCACTTCAGCCGTCCTGGAGTCTTGTGCTGCAGGTAGGGAGTTGTGCCGTAGAGGATCTTCCCGTAGTGTGGAGATTCGTATTCGGCGACATGTCCGCGATACTTGAAGTGCGGGTATTCCGCAACCTCGTTGACGTAGAGCACGCCCCCGGAGGCCACTTGCTGCTTGGAGAGTTTGCGCTCGGCGTCGCTTCGAGCATTGTCTTTGAGCCATTCCCCCAGCATGGTATAGGTCTTCACTTGCTGGTTGTGGGCCAGACGGTCGGCCACATCCCGCAGACCGGGATCGCCAAGGATATCTTCCTCCACCGCGGGGTGTTCGTCACCCACTGTACGCCAGATGCGGTACCAGAGGCGGTCATGGCCACCTCCGACCATCATGTAGCCGTCCTTGCAAGGGTTCACGGCATAAATATTGATCGCGAGGTCCCAGTTGCCATAACGCGGACGGATGCTGCCGTCCATCGAATACCAGGCCCAGCTGTAATCGAGGATGCGGATGATAGCCTCGGCAGCGGTAGCCTCGACGAACTGGCCTTCGCCAGAAACGTTTTCACGATAGAGCAGAGCGGCGAGGATGCCCATGGCGGCGCAACTCCCGCCCACATGGTCGGCCATCCATAGAGCGGAGCGGGTCGGCTGTCCACCGAACTCCTTGGGATCACCGGTGCCATGCACAAACCCGCAGGCTGCCTGGGCAACTGGGTCCAGTACTCCGGGTTCGTCCTTGAGGGGCCCCCACTGCCCACGCTGCCCGACCCAGCAGTAGATGAGTCGCGGATTGATCTCGCGCAACTGACGATAGCCGATGCCCCGCGCGTCCCATTGACCTGGCGGCGCATTCTCGATGATAACGTCGGCGTGAACGGCGAGATTTTTGAAAATCTGGCGGCCTTCCTCCGTCTCCACATTCAGAGTGATGGAGGATTTGTTACGCATCTCGTGCAGGAACTGCCCGCCAACCTTCTCTCCCGTTTCTTTGTCCTCGAACATGTACTCTTTTCGGCCAAAGGGCGTCAGTTGGCGAAGCGGGTCCCCCCCAGGCGGCTCGATCTGGATGACCTCGGCACCCAGTTCGGCCAGCTGCGAGGAGCACCAGTGGCCAATCGTCATGCGGGTGGTGCAGTCGAGCACCCGAATACGGGAAAGCGCTTCCGGTTTTTCGAAATTGTGTTCCTGTCGCAGGATCGACTCCAGGAAAAGTGGATAGGCCTTGGCTTGGTCGCTCAACCCCGCATAGACCTCTTCGGGTTTAGGGGAAGGAACGGCAGGCCAAGGTGCAACTTTGGCTTGAGTTGCCATGTTTGATCCTCCTAGTGCTGGTGGTGCGGTGCTGCTTCCCCGACTCTGCTGTTCGGTGGTGCTCGGCGGAAATAAGCGAGGATCCCCAAAAGCGCGCGCATTTTGCTCTCCTGCCCGAGCCATCGTCTGTGACCGTCGTCACAATGATTCGTGACCAACCCCCGCGTCTGAGGGAGGTTGTACAACGGCAAAGGGCTGTAGGCCTGGCAGGACGAGGTTTGGGTCAAAGGGCGCGTTAGACATCACAAATCATTGTGACCACAATCACTGACGTCTGCTTGTTCTCCAGCATAATGCGCTGCGCACAGCCCCAACTGAGTTTACGAGGCGGACGATTCTGATGTTGCCGCACGTGGTTTTTCTGGGGCTTTCTCTTCCGAGCATCTAGCGAGTTGCTCCCGTCAGTCCCCGGCTCCGCAGCATGGAAGGCAGCCCGTGACCAACGCGATGGGGGAGCACGAGTGCAGGATCACGGGATTGAGGAGATCAAATAATGGCAACTGCAAAGCTCAATGTTTCCGCAACATCACAGGACCACATAAGCCGATGGTGGCGCGTGGTGGGTGGGCTCTCAATGAATCTCGCGTTGGGCACGCTCTATGCCTGGAGTGTGTTCGTGGCCCCGTTAGAAAAAGAGTTTGGGTGGAAGCGGGCGCAGACTTCCAATGTGTTCACTATTGCCGTGGTCGTGTTTGCGCTCACTTTTATCGCGGCGGGACGGCTACAGGACAAGTTCGGACCGTTCTGGGTTTCTCTGACGGGCGGCGTGCTGGTCAGCCTAGGCTTTTTCCTGTGCGCCTACACGCATAGCCTGAACTACCTCTATGTGTGCTTCGGGGTCATCGGTGGATTAGGCAACGGTTTCGGCTATGCCACGCCTATACCGGTCATGGCCAAGTGGTTCCCGGACAAACGCGGCTTGGCAGTAGGACTAGCAGTAGCGGGGTACGGGGGCGGTTCGGCCATTTTTGGACCCTTAGCCAACCTGAGACTCATCCCTGCCTATGGCGTGCGCACCACTTTCATGATCCTGGGTGTGATATTCCTAGTCATGACTGTAATCGGAGCATGGCTACTGAAGAATCCCCCCGCGGGATACAGGCCGCCTGGGTGGACACCAGCCCCCGCCTCCAAGGTGGCGGCGACGACCCACGAGTTCAGCCCGGCGGAAGTGCTACGCACACCAACGTTCTACTTCATGTGGATCGCCTATGCGCTAGGGGCCTCAGCTGGCTTGATGGTCATCAGTCAACTGGTGCCTTTCGCCAAGAGCGTGGGCATTCCTAGCGCGGCACTGGCGACAATGGGACTGGTGGTAGGGGCGATTGGCAACGCCTCTGGCCGCATCCTTTCGGGATGGATGTCCGACGCGCTGGGTCGCTTGAACGTATTGCGCCTGATGATCGCCATTTCCATGATCGCCATGCCCACACTCTACAAGGTGGGCGGCAACGTAGCGGCGCTCTACGTCGTAGTGTTCATCGTGTACTGGTGCTACGGCACACAGCTCTCGGTGAATGCTTCGACCACCTCGGATTTCTGGGGAACCAAGAACGCCGGCCTGAACTATGGGATGTTGTTTACGGCATGGGGAGTGGCGGGCATCATTGGTCCCAGAATCGCAGGCGTGTTGTTCGACAAATATAAGAACTATCAGATGGCCTTTTACACGGCAGCGGTTCTAGCGGCGGTCGCGCTTCTCTGCGAACTTGCAGCCAAGCGTCCCCAGGTCCCGTCGCATGCTCGTGCCGAAGTGAAGGCGACAGCTTAGCCTGGCGCTCGTTGGCCAGATTGTGCACACGACCGTACTAAGTGTAATACTATTGGTCGCTCATGGACCTGGTAAAGACGGCGGTGAGACCGCCGTCTTCATTTTTTCTCTCATTAAGCATTCACAAAATTCTGGTTTTCGACTCGATTATGCAACGGGCATGGCGGCCCATCTGGCGGAACAGCGCCAGCAAGTGCTTCGGAGGGCTGCAGGCTGCGACTCCTCGAACCATGCGGAAAATGCAACTTGCGCTTAGATGATATAGAGAGTTGGTATTTTCCGATGGCTACTTACTTGATGTGTAAGCTGCGGAGGAATTGCTGGTCCTGCTCGGTCGGGCTCACGTCTTCTTCTTCTGTCGGGGAGCAGAAACCTGGTCTCGGATCGACAATCAGCAGTGCTTGGCTCGCTCCATCAATCAAGATCAGGAAATCAGGGTCGGCACCGTGTAAACGGTCTAGCAGTTCACGCACTGTCATCGGCGAACACAGTCGCTGATCTCGATTGGGCTCGTCATCCATGGGGAACTCCAATTGGAATGCGATGGTAGGCTAATTAGCGCAGGACTCAACCACTAATCGCGCTTAGCGTCAGTGACTGTAATCACTGGCGATGTGATGCATGTTCGCTTTCGAAGCTACCCGTCGGGATGCCTTCCGAGGGGACAATCCGGCTAATCCACTAAAAAACCATGGGCTTAGGAGTCGGCGGTCACAATAAAGAATCCGTCGGCGCCGGTCACAAAACGTGCTATCGTTACGTGCTTCAAAATCCCCCGCGCCATCTTGAGAACACGCCGGGAACGGCTACAGAGGAGGTGCCTCATGGGCTCCCCTGATAATTCTCGGAATTTCAACGATATTCTGATCAAGCAGTTGCGATCAGAAGGGTTCGCCTGTTCTCTGCCGTCTCGCGCCATATTGTTCATGGAGGGCGAAGCGGCGCGCGGCATTCACATCATCTCCCAGGGCCACGTCAAGCTCAGCAGCAGCTCGTGTGAAGGCCGCGTACTCATCCTAAGGGTTGCGGAACCGGGTGAGGTTCTCGGCTTCCATAACTGCATCACCGGCAATCCTTACGAGATGACCGCGCAGACCCTTCAGCCGAGCTGCATTAGCTTTGTGAGGCGGGAGGACCTCATGCGTGCCTTGCGCGATAGCCAGGAGGCCTGCCTATCGGCTGTAGAACAACTCAGCAGGGTTTGTCACATGGCATACCTTCAGCTTAGTTCAGTCAACTTCTTGCATTCGGTCAGCGAGAAGCTGGCGCGTTTCCTTCTCAGTCTCTCCGCTGAACCAAGCGGTGCACGAAAGGATTGTGAGGAAGCGGTGCAAGTGGACATAGACCTGACGCACGATGAAATTGCGCAGGCCATAGGAACGTCTCGCGAAACGGTGACCCGTGCCCTCGCCAATTTACGAAAGAAACACTTGGTGAGTCTGACGCGATCCATGCTGCTGGTTCAGAACCGAACAGAATTAGAGAAGATTGCGGGAATGGGTACACCCAGAAGCGATCCGGCGGTAGCAACGGTCTATTCGAAGAAGCTCGGTCCCGTTCCGGTTGCCGCGTGCCGACCGGTCTTTGTCCGGTGGCCAGCTGCGCGGCGAAGCGCCGCGCGGCTTTCCTGACCGGTAGACAACCTTTTCTTGTCCTCAACACGGCCAGATGGTAAGGGCGGTCCATCCGAGAATGCGCCGCTTGGCCACGTCCGGCAACGGCAGCGCCCGGAAAGAATCGAGCAGATCCTTGATGTCATTCACGCCTGGGCCTGGCCAGTCGCTGCCAAACAACACCTTGTGTGCGATCTCGGACAATCGCGGAAAGTACTTGAGCAAACGCGACAGCGGAATGCTGCTGATATCCAGATAAACGTTGGGGTGGCGCCGTACCAGAAAGAAGGCAGTGTCCATCCAAAGAGGCCGGCCTCCATGTGCGAGCACGATCTTCAATTCCGGGAAATCGACCGCGACATCATCTACGTAAATTGGATCCCCGTACTTGTTGCGCGCACCGGGAAAGATTGAAGTGCCGGTGTGGAACATCACTGGGATGCCGTTACTCTGCGCTGCGCCATACAACAGTTCCAACTCTTTCATCCCTGTAAGGTACTCGTTGGGGTAGAAGAGTTGATGCGGGGGATGGATCTTGATCAGTCGCAGGCCCAGTCGGACTATCTCATCAATGTCTGCCGTGGCGTTGGCGGAGTGCCGCGGATGCAGACTGCCACATGGTATCAGTCGCTGGGGATCTTCCTTGGCGTAGTGAGCGGCCAGGGCGTTAAGGCCAGAGGGAAAGCCGGTGACATCGGGAGCGGCCGCATTGATCAATACTGCCCGGTCCAGTCCAACTTCGTCCATGTATTTCAGAAAGGCTTTGGGTGAGCGGGTGAACTCCAAGACACGATCGAAATCGGGCCGGCAATTCCTCATCAGCTCGAGGGCGGGTGGACTCAGCATGAGTTTGAACGGCTGGATATGGACGTGGCAGTCGGTGATCAAGACACTTGCCTAGCATCGCGGAGCGATTACAGGATTGGCTGACGCGAAGCGCACATAGTCCAGCATCTAAGGGTCAGGAGTCAAATACAGCGGGTATGGGGAAAACCGTTCTGCAGCCCCAAAACTTGTCCAGTCCATTGGCCCTCTGGCTTACGACGCTGCGTCCTCCGCTTTCTTAGTGTCGTCCAGGAGCTGTCAGCGCCGGAGTTCATGCATCCGGATGCCGTCGACCACCTCACTCAGCGTTGCCAGTGAGATTGCTTCCTCAAGCCGCCTTGCCCTTCGTGATCTTGTGGCAGGTCGAAGTCTCGACGTCAAAAGCGTGGACCTTGGGCTTGCTGTGCACGAGGTGCTCGATCATCGCGCTGATCTTGGCATAATCCTCGTGGCTGTACCGTTCGGCATCCTCCCTGGTCTTCCAGAAGCTCTGAGCTAAGATGCCTTCCGCGTCTGACACGAGCACAATTTCATCCTGGAAGCCTGGCTGTGCCTTCAACGTAGACAGCACCTTTTCATGGAGCATGCTGCAAACCTCTCTGGCCTTTCCTGGCTTGGTCTTCACTTCGACAACGCGAACGAACATTGTAAAGACTCCTTTCGATTGTGCAGGCTCCAGACCGCCGGAGACTAAAGAACGGTCGGAAGCGACACCAAGCTACGCCTGCCAAGGCGCAAGGTCAATCACCGAGTCACCTCGATGCTGCCGCCGTCTCCTGGCGGTATAAGGCCTGAATTCCTTACTGGTGGCCGGGTTTTCCGACACTGTGCTGAAAACTGCAACAGGCCCGGATGCCTACGACAGACGGAGAGCCAATTGTCGGCACAGATTGGTTGACTCCCGTTTTCTGCGGTGATAGATTCACCCCCCAAATGCACGAGGGGGTATCTATGCTGGAAGTTCGTCAGATCAGCGATGAAGAAGTGGAACAACAGGTCGGCCTGGCCCAGCTCCGCTCCATGAGTAGCCTCTACATCGACGACGTGCTCGCGGTCGTGGAGCGCGGAGCGAGGAAACTTCCATCGTATCTGGACTTGTACGGAATGGCAGTGAAACAGGCTTGGAACCCTGATGAGCTGGATTTTTCTCGCGACCGGGAAGAATGGCTGCAATTATCGCCCGAGACCAAGAAGCGGCGGATGTGGAGCCTGCGAATGTTCTTCGCTGGTGAAGAAAGAGTAGCAAGCCTGTTGGCACCACTGGTATGGGCTGCTCCCAGCAAGGATGTGGAGGCATTCGTCGCCACCCAACTCGCGGACGAGGTTCGCCATACGATCTTCTTTGACCGCTACTGGCGGGGGGTTGTGGGTACGGATGCCAGGGGTCTACACGAGCTGGTGAGCCAGATCGGTATCACAGCAGCGGAAAATCCAGCATACCGCTACTTGTTCTATGAGTGGCTTCCCGAGCAAGCGCAGTGGCTTGCTTCTCATCCGGGTGATATCGACGCTTCCACCAAATTCGTGAGTGTCTATCACCTCATTGTGGAAGGTGCCATGTTCCTGACGGGGATGCGCTATCAGCTTGAAGGCGCCCGCCGCTGGGGCCGGACGTGGGGGTTCTACCAAGGCTTTACCGCAGCTACGCGCGACGAGTCGCGGCATGTACTGTTTGGTGTGAGATTCTTGAGAGATCGAGTCACAGAGAATCCACAACGTTTTGTCCCCCTCATTCGAGATACGATCAAGGAATTCAGGCCCCTCATAGAGACGATCATGCGTCCTCCAGAAGGAGACTTGAGCTTCTACGGTGGTACACATATGGAGTCTGCTTGGCCTGGAATGAGCCCCGCGGTGTTGCAGCACGAAATGGTTAACTATGGGATGAGTGCCTTGGACCGGCGATTGCATGCCGTAGGGGTCTGACAGTCAGTTGTTTACTCCAATGCTGCGGGGCAGCTTCTCGTGGGGCGCTTCACAGCAGGCGGTGAAGGGTTCAAAGCAACCGACTACATCACACCATAATAGGTTTGGTTGGTATGGAAGCGCAGCTGTTCGCCGCATACCTCACATAGGTTCGCCCAAGGGTCTTTTGCTTCTGCGAGGGCCTTGTTGCAGCGTGGGCAGGCTGTGATGACGGGTGCGGCACAGACGGGGCAGAAGTGCGGTCGCTGCGGAGAGCAGGATAATTCGTGGTGGCAATCTGCATTCGTGCATATCGCTCTTTCGCTGGTCATCTTGAATCTCTTGTGAACGTTCTCAGCTAAGCGGCCATCGCTCGGCACCGATGTTCTGCCACGATGGAATGCAGAACTCGCTATTCTCCCCGGGATCTTCCACTCTCTTCGGCAGGCATCAACTCGTAGGAAGTCTTGAATTCAATGCAGCGGTGCAGTGTTCGGTAAAGGGGACAGCGCATCGGATAAGCTTTGTGAACCTCCTCGACCACAGCACGGGCGCCTTCGGACGCTACCAGCCGATGGCGAACGAAAATTCGGCGAATAACGAGTACGCCATCCTCGGTTTCTACTTCTCCACGCACTTCACTCCTCAAAGCTCCGTGACCGGTTTTGATCTGCCGCGCTGCCAGCGCGGTGGCAAACGTGCCTTGTAGTCAGGCGGCCGCAGCCGCTATCACATAGTCAAGAGTAGCGGCACGAGGCTCCTTGAGGGTGACCGGGTCCAAACCGTAATGCCTGGCGATTGCGCCGTGAACTCCAAAGTAGACAGGTGCTGATTCTGCAGGTAACTGTGCCACTCGGATCGCGCCAGGTCCTCGCTCGATCTGCATTTCTGCAACATAGGTTCCTTCGCCCATGATATCTCCTTTCTGTTCGAGGTCAGACACAACCAAGTAACCTCGCGGGCATCGATAGGCGTTTGCAAGCCTTACCAGTGAATTGCTCGGGACAACGCGATGAAGCCAAGTGCCCTAGACCAGCATCCGGCTGGAATGAATGGCATAACATCATTATGTGGAGGCATTGTTCTTCTTCTTGCGATGTTGCGGCGCAAGAAACTCACCCCTGGTAACATGACTCCAAGTTACTGAAGGTGTGCTTATGAGGACCTAACACTATTAGTTTTTCTGTTGCAGTTCTAAACGTAACGACAAATATTACCTTCCCCCGATTTTTCTCGCCTCATTTTTAGCCTTTTATTCGCCCCTTTATTAATGATGTCGAGCATAACCAAGACCGCCAAGAACGTGCATACCAAAGAAGCTCAAGCATCTCGCCTCCCCCGCCCACCTATAAAAGCCTCCGTTCCCTGCGCAGGCTGCATTGTCTGGCCTTTTTGATTGACACGTCAAGCTTCCCGCAGCCATTGGTTGAGTTAGCATAATCGGAACTTGCGTACCGACTAGGACCGAAGGGCCGCAATCAGGCAGGCATGCGCAATCGTTGCATGCCGTTTGTGCGCCAGCTTAACTTCGACTTGGGCGTAAGAAAGAAATACTGGCGCGACGGTCGGCAAAACACTTGTTCAGGTTCTCCTCAAGGCTGAAGTGATAGCGAGTTCGTTCGACGGTCAGGAAGTCGCGAGCTGCGTGACGACCGACTGTGTCGTCCAAGGACTGCAAAACCCGCCCATAATCTTCGTTCCGACCTGGCATGAAGACTTTCGAACCTTCCCCAAAGCGGAACTTCCTCCCAAGCCACGTCTCGGGCTGATATCTTTGTGGCTGATTTTGACGGAGCCGTTCGGCAGTCCCGATCTTCCTTTGCTCTTATTGCCGAATATGATAATATATGAATATTCATGACCGGAATCAGCCAGTTCAAAGCCGAGTTTTTCAAGGCCCTTGCACACCCTTTGCGTATCCGAATCCTAGACGAACTGCGCAAAGGGGAAGTGAGTGTGAATGACCTCGGGTCTCGTCTGGACGTGGAGCAGAGCAATCTCTCTCAACAGTTGGCTGTCCTCCGGAACCGCAATATTCTCGCAGCCAGAAAAGACGGTCAAAACGTCTACTACTCAGTTCGGGATCCCCAGTTGTTTGACTTGCTCGACGTCGCCAAGAAAATATTCAACAACCATCTAATCGATGTGAAGGATTTGTTGTCGCAGCTCGTGGTAACCAGAAGATGAGTCCTTCTTGGGCAATCGCCGCTGCTATCCATTCTCCTGATTCTTGCTGCAATCTAGCTAGCCTCTCGAGGAAATGTTAGATGAGTAATGGCAATGGCACAGACAGAATGCGTCGACTTCAGTTTAGGGCTTTTGCAGAGAACCTGTACGTGCCTGCAAATCTTCATCACAAGAATGGTAATCATAAGGTTGCCCACGCATTGTTATGGCCGCGCTTTGGAGGCGGCGCGAAAGGTTGACCTGCCCGAGCATAAGCAAAACGGAAGTGCACTTGTCGCCAGAATCCAGGAAGACCAGCAAGTTGTGTTCGAGAAGCTGCGTTCGAGCGACTGTAGCTCGGAGGGCGATCTGTTCGAGAAAGGACAAAAGGGCGGGCAATAGGCGGTCTCAAATCCAGCATCCTCGATTCCTAAAGATAGCCTTTAACATTTGAACACAAGGCGTGTTAGCCGAGGGCAATAGTTGCAGACAACAATAGAAAGATCAGAATCGGCAACCGATCGATCCGCGGTCAATGGCTGTTGCCGTCAGCACCCTCTCGCTCGCTCGCGACTTGAGCCGCCACGGCAATCACAAGCAGCTGCGGCCCTCTTCTTGCAGGCAACCGTGCACGTGCGGCACGAGCACTCTCTCAACGATCACGGGCTTGCCAACATCCTCGAAGCGTACACGGAGTCTCTTGTCAGTCATAGGCGCGAAGCACAGGCCACTCCCAAAAGGAGATCGCTCGAAGCAGCTCCGCGAGCGGGAGGCAGAAGAAAAACAACTGAGGTGGCCAACCATTTCGTTTGTGTCTCGCTCGCAATTGGAAGTCGCTCTTGCTCTAAAGGCAAACGAAGTTCTCGGACAGAGCCGCTGTTACAAAGTGTTGCCCCAAGAAGAGGTAAGAAAAAACTCGATGGACGACCCGAGGCTAACGAACGTACCACGTCTAGATCGGTTGCGCAGCGCAGTCGAACAAGGTGCCCACCTGCTTCCCGAACAGGGCCCCATTGGAGTCTTTGTCCACCACAACACGCTGCACGCCTTTGAACATCTCCCATTTGAAGAGGCGGTAAAAGAGGCAGCGCAACTGTTTCGTGCCGAACCGTACATGAGCGAAGCTAGTTATCGCACCGAGTTGGCCCGTGGGCGGATTCAGCTTCTGGATGTCGACGCGGTGCTTGATCGGGAACCCGATTCCCTCATCTTTGCTGGACTTAGCCGAAGCTCACTGCGACGGGCGATGATTACACCGGGGGTCAGGGAGTTCGATGGAGCAACCATTGTTTGGCGCGCTGAGCAAGGTGATCTAGCCAAAGACTTTCGGCGCGCGGCGCTGCGCGTGCTATTCGAAGCGTGTTTTGTGCGCACCGTGGCTCACGAAGAAGAACCTGTGCCACCTCGCCCTGTGGATGACGTGATCCATCCCTGGCTGATCCGGCTTTGCTCGGTGTTTTTGGATCAAGGCACAGCCTATTGGCCGATGCCGAACCGCGAGAAGGGGTTTTATGAGAGCGTTCGGATGCTGCTGTCCCGGCGCGGCGGAATTCTCCCCAAGTATTTGGTCGGACTGGACGAGGAGTTTCGAAGGCAGGAGGTTCGTTGCTTTTCGGCGGCGGATGCAGTCCTAGATTATCTGGACAGCCGGTCCTTCGGAGAGGCTGAATGGCCCGAAATTCTGCAGGCCGAACTATTGGCACTCCCAGGCTGGGCTGGATTGATGCATAAGCTTGAGGAGGACCCTACTCTTCCACCGCATAAAATCCTTCCCTGCTCCCTCATGGACTTTCTGGCCGTGCGATTGACGATGTCGCGCGTGGCTGCGCACCGAGGGGCCGCGGAGCCGATTCCGGAAGAGCCGCCTCTCAAGACGCAGGAGAGGAGACGTCTGAGCCGCACTGCACGCGTTTACGACGCAGCCCGCGCGTTGAGACTTTCCGCCGAAGAAATAGAGAGCCTTTCCGAGTCCGAGTGGGTGACGTTTTCGAGCGACGTCAAAGCCTTCAACGGGCTGGAGCGCAGGCGAATCCTCCACCTAGCTTATGAACGAGCGCACGAACGCGAGATCCTCAGAGGTTTGGCGAGTCACAGAAAGTACCGCGGCTTGTTCGATCAACAGCGAAGGCCTCCCGCGCAAGTGTTCTTTTGCCTTGACGAGCGTGAAGAATCCATGCGGCGAGCTCTGGAAGAAACCAACCCATACGTGGAGACGTATAGCGCCGCCGGATACTTCGGTGTCGCCGTGGATTACAAGGGGATCGATGATCCTCACGGGGCGGCGTTATGCCCAGTGGTGGTCAAGCCCGAGCACGCGATCGTGGAACGGCCAAAACCGGAAGATAGCCCACTGTTGGAAAGCCGTCGCTGGCGCCGGCGGGTTCTGGGGCTGCTCATGCGTAATTCCTTTGTCTCTTCAAAAACATTGCTGCGAGGCTGGCTTTCGACCTCAGCCCTCGGCTTGCTCTCCGCTGTGCCTTTGATCGGCCATCTTCTGGCGCCGCGACGTTATGCACTCCTGCGCGACTGGCTGAACGAGGCATTTCTACCTGAACCGCGGACCGAACTCACCTTGATGCGAAATACGAAGCAATCTCAAGGTGCAGTATCCGGTCTGTTGATGGGCTTCACTCCGGAAGAAAAAGCAGAACGAGTAGAGAGTGTGTTGGGTCCGGCGGGCCTGGTGAGCGGTTTCGCGCGTCTGGTGGTAATCCTGGGCCACGGCTCGAGCAGCCTCAACAATCCGCACGAGTCGGCTCATGATTGCGGCGCGTGCGGAGGGCGCCGTGGTGGGCCGAACGCACGGCTTTTTGCTTCCATGGCCAACCGGCAGGAAGTCCGCGAACGCTTGCGGGAGAAAGGGATCGATATTCCGCCGGACACATGGTTCATCGGCGGCTATCACGATACCTGCAGCGACGACGTCGAACTTTTTGATCTCGATGCGGTTCCCTCAACCCATCAGCCGGATTTGGAGTCCATTCGTGACTCCCTTAATCGTGCGAGAACGCAGAACGCGCTTGAACGCGCCCGGCGATTTGAATCATGCCCGGCGGACGCGGATGCAGAGAGCGCACTTCGCCACGTGGAAGAACGCAGCGAGCATCTCGGGCAGCCACGGCCGGAGTATGGGCATTGCACGAATTCCGTCTGCATCGTCGGGCGTCGCAGCCTGACACGGGGCCTCTTCCTCGACCGGCGTGCGTTTCTGGTTTCCTATGATGCCAATCTCGATCCTGGCGATGAGGGTCTTTCGGTGCTGCTGGCCGCCGCGATCCCTGTCTGCGCTGGAATCAGCCTTGAATACTACTTTTCGTTCGTCGATAACGACCGCTACGGATGCGGCACGAAACTGCCACACAACGTTACTAGCCTGATGGGAGTCATGGACGGCCACGCGAGCGATCTGCGCACTGGATTGCCCTGGCAGATGGTGGAAATTCACGAGCCCGTCCGGATTCTTTTTGTTGTCGAGACCACTCCCGACAGACTGTGGAAAGTGATCGACGCCAGCGCCGCATTAAAGCGGCTAGCCGAAAATCGCTGGATTCGTCTTGCAACGATAGACCCCGATTCGGAGCGCGTCCATGTGCGACGGGATGACGGGTTTGAAGAGTTCCACGAGGCTTTCGAACGCCTTCCGGTAGCGCTCTCATCCCATGAATGGTACGCCGGCAAGCTCCAGCATCTTCCGATGGCGTGGATTCAGAAGCCTCGAACCGCGCCAGGGGAGCGCTTGCGGTGAACGCATTTGAAGCTATTCTGGTTTTCGTCGTAGTAGCCCCGGGGTTCGTCTTTGCTCTCTTTGCGTTGCTGTGGCTGCTTGCCTGGACTCCGAGCGAACGCCTCCTGTCTTGGATTAGCGGCCTGACATTCTCTGCCTGCGTCTCTGGAGTTGCAACGCTCGTTTGGAAGGTCGCATCCGGGTCAAGTATTACAGTCAGTCTCGGCAGCTGGTTTGCAGTCGGGACCTACCATTTTCCATTGGTGTTAATGGTGGACCGCCTGTCGACTCCTTTCCTGGCGCTAGCGGCAGTGTTGTCGGGGCTCATCGGGCAATTCTCGGCTACCTACCTTCATCGTGAGTCCGGGTTCCTGCGATTTTTCCTTTTGCTGCACCTGTTCGCCTTCGGATCTTTACTCGCGTTCGCCGCGGGGTCGTTCGACCTGTTGGCCGCAGGATGGGAGCTCGTTGGCATCACATCGGTATTGTTGATCGGTTTTTTCCACCAGCGGCGCGCTCCTGTCGAAAACGGCCTTTACGTGTTTGCCGTATATCGCGCGTGTGACATTGGATTGCTTGTGGGTATCTTCGCCATGCACCATTGGGCGGGAACAGCATCCTTCGCTGGCGGTTTGCCAATTCTGACCGGCGCGCGGGCGGTGATCGTCTGTCTTCTCCTACTTCTTGCGGCATCCGGGAAGGCTGCTCAGGTACCTTTTTCGGGATGGCTTCCACGGGCCATGGAGGGACCCACTCCTTCAAGCGCCGTCTTTTATGGAGCGATCTCGATCCACGCCGGAGCATACCTCTTACTTCGCGCGCAACCATTACTGGCCCAATCCCGGCTCGCCTCCACCCTGGTAATCCTGGTGGGTGTGACTACGGCCATGCATGGAACTATCGTTGGCCGTGCGAGCGCCGACGCCAAAACTTCGCTCGCCTATGCCACGTTGACGCAAGTGGGTATTGTCTTTATAGAAATCGGACTCGGATGGCGATGGCTCGCGGTCGCACACATTCTGGGAAATGCCACAGTTCGCACCATGCAGTACCTGCGCGCGCCATCCATGCTTCACGACTATCACCAGATGCACTCCGCAGTTGGAGGACAACTCTCCGCAACTGGCACGCAAATCGAGGGAATGCTGCCTGAGAGGGTCGAACTATGGCTCTATCGCTGGGCGCTCGACCGCGGCCACCTCGATACAATTCTCGAGCGCTGGGTGATTGCCCCGCTGTTGGAAGTCTCCGCCTATCTTTCTCGGCATGATCGCACCCGTACATCCACTACTACAGTCCGTCCCGACCGTCCCGTGCCGGTCTCGGTCGCGGGGCCAGCCCAGAGGAGTGATTAATGTCTCTGCCCGGATGGGTTCTCCGTACTCCTGTTCTGACCGGTGCCTCCGTAGCGGCTCCCTGGATTGCGGCGGTTGCCGTAATAGGTTATCGGCGACAGGCCCGCGTCGTCGGTTGTATTGCGGCGCTTCTATCTGCGATTGCAAGCACAGTGCTTGTTTGGAAAGCTCCCGAAGGCGAGTCTTTGTACGAGACATTGATGTTGCTGTTTTCCTGCGTCACTTTTTGCGCAATTGTGCTGCTTCCGCGCCGTGACTCGGAAACAGGGACAATCGCCGGAATTCTCCTTCTCCTTGGTGCGACGCTCCTGGCTTACTCGACCGGAAACTTGCTCGTTTTGCTCGGCGCTTGGATTCTGTCAATCATCCCATTCTTGTGGGCCGACTGGTTTCGCTCTCGCAAATGGCGTCCTATGGTTGGTCTGCTCTCCTCAAGCTTCGCCATCGCTCTCGCAATAGGGTTCATGGTAGTCAGAACAGGCGTCTGTTCGATTTCTGATCTGAAGGGGCAGAGCCCGGGCGGAGTTGTAGCGTTTATCCTTCTGATCGTCGCAGCTATCTTTCGCAAGGGAATTATCCCCGCCCAAGCTTGGGTAGCAGACGCAGCCGAAAGTGGTCCGTTAGTCCCTACTGCCCTTCTTCTGAATGGCCATTTCGGGGCGCTGTTAGTCGTCAAGTTGATTGTCCCGCTGTTTCCGGAGACGGACCATCTGTTCCCGGTTCTTTCCTATCTCGCTGTAGCCACCGCGGTCTTTGTTGCCATTCGAGCCCTTCGAGAGAATTCGCCGCGGCGGTTGCTCGCCTTTCTTGCTCTTAGCCAGTCGGCTTGCATCTTGAGTGGTCTTGAGAGCCGAACAGCGGAAGGAATTACTGGCGCTCTGGTGCACTGGGTTGTGGTCACCGTGTCCACGGTGAGTCTTTTCGGAATTCTGCGACTATTGGAGGTTCGTTTTGGCGAAAACCTGAGCGCGAGCAAGTATTTGGGCTTGGCCGAACACGCGCCGCGCCTTGCCGTGTCGTTCGCCATCCTAGGACTGGCACTTGTCGGTCTACCGGGTACACTGGGTTTCTGCTCTGAAGACTTATTGATCCAAGGAACACTCACCACGCACCCGCTCACCGGACTGCTGCTGCCCATGGCCACCGCGATGAATGCCGTGAGCTTCTTTCGGTTGTTCTCGCGGCTTTTCTTGGGCAAGCGACGAACGGGCTTTACCGTCATGGCGGATGCGTTGCCGCGTGAGCGCTGCATCCTGGCTGGCATTGTGTTGTTCGTCGTATTGGGAGGTCTGTTCCCGAATGCGACTGTGATTGAGCATTCCTCGGAGGTCGACGAGGACATCCGCACTTTCGACAACCTTAACCGAGGCACAGGCTATTTTGGACAACAATCGTCCATGCAGCGCCCGACGCCTAAACCTAAGCGCGACGTAAGGAGAGCCACCGCGCAGGGTGAAACGCGTAGTTCGGCCAACACAGGAACAGCAGGCCGATACTTGCCATCATCACTTGGAAGATCACAAGGTGGCTTCCTGGCCGGACGGACGGCACCGCAGCCATGTCATAGCAAAATAGGACGATGCAGAACCTAACGTACCTCGCTGCTGCATCCAATGGTATGTACGGCACGTGGGTGCCTTACCCAATTGTCACGAGGTGGCCAACCATGTTTGAGCTCGTCTATCGTTTCGATCCCGCGAACGTCGAGTGGCACCAAATGCCCCAGAGTTCGGAAGAGGGTTGCCGATCTCTGGTGCAGGGCAATCGTGACTTCGCGGAAATGACGGACACCCGTCGTGCTGGCAACGCAACGCGGGTGATCCCGTTCGATCCGAGGGCATTTGGCTGGGGTGTAGGAGAAGGGGACGCGCCCGCGCAGGCTCCGTTTGCCGCGGTACTCGGGTGCGCTGACGCTCGTGTCCCCACGGAAATGGTGTTCAGCAAAGGTTGCAACGAGCTGTTTGTTGTGCGGGTTGCAGGCAATGTGCTTGGCCAGGAATGCCTGGGCAGCCTGCGGTTTGCGGTCAACCATTTTCCCGCAACGCTCAAGCTGCTAGTTGTTCTGGCACACGCCAAGTGTGGTGCCGTCTCCGAGGCAGTGGACGTGTATCTGGAGCCGCGCCGGTATTTGGACATGGCCACAGACGCTGCCATCCGGTCTATCGAGGACCAAATTTTGGTTGGAGTCCGCACAGCTGCGATGAGTATGGAAGCTCTGTACGGGCTTGGCATCCTTCGCAAACATGACTGTCGTGCTGCACTGATTGAAGCTGCGGTTGCCTTGAATGCCGCCTGGAGCGGGTATTGCCTCCGTCAGGAATTTCGCACCAAGTTTCCCGATCTGGGTGTCGTCTTCGGCGTCTATGATCTCATCAGCCGTTATGTGAGGTTACCACTATCACCTCCCGGCGAACTTACCGAGGAAGAAAAGGGGCTGTTCTTGCCACCGGAGAATGCAGAAGGATTTCGTCAGCTTGCGCACCGCATCTGCAGCGGCAAACTCGTCAAGAGTCTACTGGGCTGAAAATTGCTGAACCCCGGATTCTTTGGTTATTACGTCAAGGCCGTTCGGGAGTCAGGGAGGTCTCTACGTACTGTTAAATTACACATACGCTGGGAACGCAACCACGACTTTATCTTAACATCTTGGAGTTCATGCATGCCTCAACCCACTGTGAATGCCTGGCATCTCACGCCCAGCGAGTTTGCGCAGAGGAGCGCGGCTCCGACCGGCTGCGCTTACGGGGCTGCGCCGTTCGAAGCCTCGCCTCCAAGGGATGGAAGTGTCATTGCAGGCGTAGAGTACGAGAACCAAAAACCGGAGAAAGTCTCATTATCCGTGGACTAAAAATGGGGGGCACATCATCAGCCACGGACCAGCGCTTGGAGACGTCGTCTTTACCCGAAGTTCGTTGCCTGTATTCGCCGGATGGAAGACTTCGCCAAGCCGAAGTAGGCAGCCACCACGCTGAGCGGAATAAACCGGTAAATTTCTTCCGCGCAGGGAGCGTGATCTCGAGGTCTTGAGACTACCAGACTACCGGGAGTGCTCAACCTCAAGTCATTTGACGCCGCGTTCCAGGATTGTCCGCAAACCGCATTTCAATCTTCATCCGGGATCAGCAGAAAAGCGTGCGTTTGGTTGTTGATGGCGCCGAAGCCGACGATCTGGCCGCTTTCATTGATGTCTGCGGCTTCCATCAGCGTCCATCCCGACGCGCTCGGAATCAGGTGGTTCAGGTCCGTCATGACGCCCTTGGACCACACAAAGGCATGGTCTTCGCCATTTAGAGCTATGGATCGGCCCACAACCTGGCCACGACTGTTGATGCCATTGGCAAGACTGAACGTGCCCACGGTCGCGCCGCCGAATGCCCTTGTGGGAGTTGAGAGATTGCAGGAGGCGGCGAGGGGCGGTTGCGAGCCACTGGAGGTGCCGCGAAGCGTTCCCAAGTCAGTCATCACACCCTTTTCCCAGAGGAAGGCATGCATTTCTCCACTCGCCAGGAACGAGCCGCCCACGATTTGGCCGCGCTCGTTCATGCCCCAAGCGATGGCCCAGTCACCGCCCAAAGTCCCGAGGTCTGTCATTTCGCCGTTCTGCCAAAGAAAGGAACGATTAGGCGGAGAGGGAGGATCCGCGATGATGAGTGAAGAGTTGCCGACTACCTGGTCGCGGCTATTAATGGCCCGGGCGACGCTTTGTTGGTCGTTGGCCCCCAGGACACCGAGATCCTTCATTTCTCCGTCGTGCCAAAGAAAGCCGTGGACCTGGAGATTCCCCACCGTTCTTGCGCCTCCGACCACCTGGCCGCGATTGTTAATGCCGATAGCGAAGCTACGGGTTCCGCCAAGCTGGGATTCCAGGTCCTTGACTCCACCGTTCTCCCACAGAGCGGCCTCGAACGGAGGTCCTCCAGTCAGAGACGAATCGCCCACCACCTGCCCGCGATTGTTGATTGCACGGCCGTTGCTGAAAGGCCGACCCGGAAGCGTGCCCAGGTCGGTCATAACAGCGTTTTGCCACAGAAAAGCATGGAGTTGTCCGGTGGCAATGGCAGACCTACCTGTAACTTGACCGCGGTCGTTGATTCCGCAGGCGGTGCTTGTTGTGCCGCCCAGTGTGCCAAGGTCGATGATTGAGTACGCCCCCAGCTTCGGCCGCGTGCTCATGTAGAGATCGTTGCCGCCATATCCGCCGGCGCGGTTCGAGAAAAAGATCAGCCTCTGACCATCCCAAGAGAGCGCGGGCGCAGAATCATTCGCAGTAGTGTTCACACTCGGATCGCCACCTTTAGTCACATTGTCCTGGTTGAGGTTGATGGGGATTGACCACGGATCCTGTGCCGAAAGTCGAGTCGAAACCCATAGATCAAGAACCCCAGCCGTACCCGCGCGGTTGCTGGAGATGATCATCTCCAGGCCGTCGCGGCCACGGATGGCAGTGCGGGTGTCGCGAGCGCCCGGGAAGTTGAGCTCTGTTACGTAGATTCCGGGTTCCCACAACTGCTGCCGGTTGCATCGATCGAGGTCAGCGGTGCAGGTGCTGACATAAATCTTGAAGCCGTTGCCAGCTGGGTCTGTGCCCGGGCCCGACGGAAGGAGGTCGCGAGTGAAATAGAGATACAGAGTGCCGGTGCGGTCGTCTTCCCAGAAGTTAGGTCCAGCATCATCGGCAAGGGGAATGTTCAAAGCGCAACCCAGATTGATGGGTGTTTCCCAGCCGAAATCATTGCGCTTGTCGCGGCGATGTGCCGCCCAAAGCTCGCGGAAGCCGCCTCCATTGCATCCGCCCGGACGGCTGCTGTGGAAGAACAGCCAATGTGCATCGGTCGTGAGGTTGGGAGAATGGTCCTCGTAGGGCGAATTCTGTGGCGAGTCAAGCACAGCGAGCGGTTGCGGCGGCTGCCAGGGGCTATCGAGACTGTCGCGTTCAGAGACCCACAAATGCAGAGCGACAAGGCAGTCGCTCGCGCTGATGGGCCAGTGATCAAACGGGCGGTTGGAGGAGAAGATGAGGCTCAGCCCATCCTTAGATATTGTTGGATGCATGTCATTGCACGCAGAATTAACGATTAAGCCGAGGTTTTGGGGAGCCGACCACGCACCGAGTTGTTGGGCGACTGCCGCCGAACAAGACACGGCCAAAAGCGCGATCGCGATGTGGAATATTCGTTGTAGCACGAGCCACCTCCTCGAGAAGAGTCCTTGCTCCTGCCGCTGCAGAATGCGGAGCTGATGCCCGCTTTTCTTGGCGGTCCTACCAAACGTCATCACGGCAACGGTTCCAACACGATGCGCACCGCGTTCAGGTCGCCTGTTGCGGTTGAGCGCACATTGCCTGTTGGGTCGAAGTTCGTTAGCAGATACCTTCCGGTAAAGCTTTGCCCGTCATCGCTGAGGGTGAGTTTCGCCTGTACCTTCAGAGTGTCATTGAATGCACCGGTGGCGCTGTTGTAGAGAAGACGAAAGAAGGTCAAATTGATGGTGCGACCGTCATCTCGCTCTCGGCCGCTATCGCGGTGATAAGACCAAACGCCGTGACCCGGACCGAAAAGCGCCGGCCAGCTGCCGCCCATGCTAAAGGTGTGGCCAGGATCAAATGTGTAGAGCGCGGGGACATCCGGGCGATGATCGTCAAAGAAGACAATCACCTGCCAAGATCCGATGATGCTGTGCCAGTGGCCCTCTTCTGCCGTGGCGAGAGGCGAGAGGAGCATAGTGCACAGCACTGCCAAAGAAACAACAAGCGATCGCAAGCATCTTGAAGTCATAGCTACCTCGCAGCGGGTCCATCTCTGCCAGCAAATCAGGCAGGTGCAGCGAGCTTGCACGCTCTTGAGGGCGCAACTCAATTGAATGCGGATGAGATTGGGATGGAATCCGTCTGGCAGGCTAATTCATTGGGAATGGGACACTTACGCGAGAAAGGAATGCTTGGACCTCTTTCTTAGAGGGATTCGGGCCGGTGCTATACTCAGCCCACCTGCGTTCCCTCCATGGCTGACCTGGCTCAGTCCCAGAGTCTCATCCGCTTCGCTGGCTTCGAAGTGGATCTGTCGTCGGGAGAGTTGCGCAAGAACGGAGTGCGGATCCGGCTGCCGGAGCAATCCTTTCAGATCCTGGTGATGTTGGTGCTCCACTCGGGGAAAGTAGTCTCGCGGGAGGATCTGCGCAAGAAACTCTGGCCCTCCGACACGTATGTGGACTTCGATGCTGGTCTTAACAGTGCCATCCTAAGGCTGCGCAATGCGTTAGGCGATTCCGCCGAGACTCCGCGATTCGTTGAGACACTGCCTAAGCGAGGATACCGTTTCATAGCGCAGGTGGACACTGTGCCGAGAACGGAGCAGTCACCCACGGCAGAAACCGCGGCGGGACCAATCCAGAAGTCCACCTCATCGCGACAGCGAAACGTTAAATTGGCGGTCGCGATGCTGGTGCTGGCGGTGGTTTTGATAACAACGATTGGGCTGAATGTAGGCAGAGTACGCGAGAGACTCCTTTCACGCCGAACACCGTTGAGAATTCAGTCCGTCGCAGTCCTTCCGCTTGAAAATCTTACAGGCGACCCCACGCAAGAATATTTTGCCGATGGCATGACAGACGCACTGATCACGGACTTGGCCCAAATCAGCGCGTTGCGGGTAATTTCACGAACCTCGGCGATGCAATATAAGGCTGCCAAGAAGCCACTCAAGCAGATAGCGCGCGAGCTGGACGTGGATGCAATCGTGGAAGGCACGGTGGTCCGATCTGGTGACCGCGTGCGAATCGATGCCCAACTGATTGAAGCCGCCACCGACCAGCACCTCTGGGCCAAGAGCTACGAGCGAGACATTCGCGACATCGTGGCTTTGCAGGCTGAAGTAGCGCAATCCATCGCAAACGAAATTCAGATCAGGACAACCCCGCAGGAGAAAGCGCGTTTGGCCACCGCGCGGCCGGTGAACCCCGTAGCTTATGAGGCATACCTCAAAGGAATCTTTTACGCCAACAAGAGAACAGAAGATTCGATTCGGAAGAGTACGGCCTATTTCGAGCAGGCTGTCGGATCCGATCCACAAGATGCTCCAGCATTTGCCGGCTTAGCTGGTGCATACGTTCTGTTGGGATTCTTTGGTGCTGCTTCTCCTCAGGAAGCCTATCCCAAGGCGAAAGTTGCGGCGGCAAAGGCCTTGGTGCTGGACGAATCACTGGCCCCTGCCCACGAAGCACTGGCGGGCACCAAACTCTGGTATGACTGGGTGTTCATGGTCAATGAAAGTGGATCTAGCTCTAGAGCACGCTCTGCAAACCCAAATCGACAGCCAGAAGGCGCGGCTGTCCGAGATCAGGAGATTGCGTCGCCAATGGGTAGCGATGCTGCCCACCGGTAGCCGTCACCTAATGCAGCACATGGCGGAGCAATGCCGCCTCGACCTGCGCTGGCTCCGCGCAGTACTTGCCGATGTGGAGACCGGACGCATTCGCGATACCCCTGACCCCGCTGGCCTCGCAGCCAAGACCTAATTGTTACGACACAATCAGTTCTTGCGTGGTCGGCTATGCAGCAGTTATCGCTGGAATATGCCCGAATTCCAGAAAACAAGTGTTTCTGGAAAATTAGGAATGCTCCTAAACTGGGCCTAAAGGCCAAGGACTTGCGCACATGGACGGTCGTGTAAACCAGATCGTTGCCCTCCGAGCCAAGGAGTTGAGCAACCGAATTGCCAACCCCGAATTGTCCCGCTGTGTCAGGAACCGGCATCCACTTTGCAGGGCTGACGCTGGTATCGTCGGCAGAGTCGGCCATATGTGCGAAAGGCATCGAACCGTGGATCCACTTTGACAAAGATAATCCTGGCAGTTTCGTCGGCTGCCCTCAATGCCAATTGAGGGCGTGATCCGTATCTCCAAGATACGCGTAAATGACCGTGCGGGGAGCTGATAGGTTCAATGCTGCATGCAGGCGGTCTAGCGTCTTTTCTTCATTTGTTTTGAGCTGAGCACAATACAGACAAGCGCCTTCTCTTTGGTCATGTAAGCGTCAACGGTGAATCCCTGGGGCAGCGCCTCACGAATGAGGTTGAGATTAGGACTAGTGTTTTTCAGGTTCTCCAGCAACGTCTCGGAGTCGATGTCACCGAGCCATTGTGGAGATGAGCCATAGCTCATAAGCAATTCGTGGACGCCAGGAATCATTGAAATACTCCTTTCCGGAAGAACCTTAGCCATCGCCAAGATAACAGCCCAGGCCAGGTGGGCGAAGCGGGAGCTTGAGAGGCAAGACTGTGCTTGTTGTGTGCGCGAACGGGGGACAAAAGCAGAAAAAACGGAACCAAAGCCGAACCTCTGCCCGAGTGATCAAAGGGAGGTTCAGCAGATGAGATATGGGGTCCGGAATTACGGATGCAAATGTCCTGTCTGTCTCTAAGGGATTCAGGGTATTGCCAATCACCGAAGTTGCGAGTAATAGGAAATTGTGAATCAACCGCGAAGCATCTCCCGAAGAGCGCCAATGGATGCGAGGAATTCAGGGCTTCGGGAATGCCCTAGGACACAGCGATGAGGTCGTGGCAGCCTCGCACAAGCGAAAGGTTAATCATGACGGCTACAAGACTCATGTTGGTTCTGGTATGCCTGATCACGGTAAGGCTGACAGCTCAGGAGCCTAAGGTGACGCCGCTCATGTCGAAGGATCTGCCGGACCTTCACGGCAAGGAAGGATTGATGCTTCTGGTGGAATATCCGCCCGGCGGGTCAGACCCTGTCCATCGGCACAATGCGCATGCGTTTGTCTATGTGCTCGAGGGCTCGGTTGTAATGCAGGTAAAGGGCGGAAAAGAAGTCACCCTCACACCTGGCCAGACATTTTATGAAGGTCTGGACGATGTTCATACCGTTGGACGGAACGCAAGCAGCACCCAACCTGCGAAATTCGTAGTTTTCCTGGTTAAGGAGGAAGGCGCCCCCGCGCTAATACCCGTGAAGTGACGGCAGAGTCTCACCATGCGTCTCTGCCTTTCCATTTACAAGTCCGGGGGAGATCCCGGACGTCACCGGTCCGGCTGGGGACCGCAATCGAAAGGTGAATTATGAAAATCGTAGTGATCGGCGGCAGTGGTCTTATCGGGAAAAAACTCGTGCACATACTTCGTGAACACGGCCATGAAGCAGTGGCTGCGTCGCCAGCATCAGGCGTCGACACGCTCACCGGGGCAGGACTCGGCGAAGCTCTGAAAGGTGCACAGGTTGTGGTTGACGTAACGAACTCACCCTCATTCGAGGACGCACCGGTATTAAAGTTCTTTGAGACCTCCACTCGCAACCTTCTGTCGGCCGAAACAGCCGCAGGCGTAAAACATCACGTTGCTCTGTCGATTGTAGGCGCGGACCGTAATCCCGACAGCGGTTACTTGCGCGCGAAGATTGCCCAGGAGAAATTGATAAAGGGCGCGACAGTGCCCTACACAATTCTCCGCGCCACACAGTTCTTCGAATTCATCGGCGCAATCGCCGATGGCAGCACCGAGGGCAATACCGTTCGCCTGACATCTGCCCTGGTGCAGCCAGTCGCGGCCGATGATGTTGCGGCCGCGCTCGCCACCATCGCAACGAGCGCACCGGTAAATGGAATCGTCGAGTTGGCCGGTCCCGAACCACTTCCTCTCGCCGAACTCGCACGGCGGTTGCTGAGTGCAAAGCACGACAAGCGACAGGTGATCGCCGACGATAAAGCTCGCTACTTTGGCGCCGAGTTGAACGATCAATCTCTTACCCCTGGCGATAAACCGCGCATCGGCAAAATTCGCTTTGACGATTGGCTCAGCCGCTCCGCGGCCTAGAACTGGATTTGGTCACGCAAGCGAAACTCAATAACTTTCCCGAGTTCCCGCTGAGGGGCCTTGACCGGGCCCCGAAAATGTTTCGGAATGTAAAACTCAATTATCTTGGCCATAACAATCTCCTCAAGCACATGAGCCTCTGCGCTGATTTGGGGTTGGAATTCCAATCTCCTACCAAGTCCATCCACATTGACAACGCACTGAGTCGCACAACCGCAGCTTTCTCAAGAGAGCCTTACAATTGGCGCATGATCTCATCCACATGTCCTTCTCCCCTCCGCAATCCGAACTCTTGTTTGACCGAACCGCGATGTGAGTTCGCCGCAAGGTGGGATGTGAGATCCATCCCACCCTGCGGTTCAAGCCGGCTGCTCAGTCCTTGTCGTTGTCTTCCGGCAGCTTGGGGATGCCGGCGGCAAACCAGACTCCCTGCCCGGGCGTGGCTCCGCTCCGAATCAGCAGTACCGGAGAGTCGCACGCTGCTGGCGGGACTGGCGACAGGAAATTGTCGATTCGGAAGTCGCCGTCGGCCTCCAGCGGCACTCCGGGTTCATCAAAAGCCGTTGCGGAAGCGGCAGGTCCGCAGAAGAGGGTGGCGTGAACACTCGCCCCTGCGTTGGTGCCGATGCCATTGCCATTGGCCAGCAGCAACCCGCGTCCCACAACCCTGATGTGTCCATCGGATCTGATCGTGGCAGTGAGATCCGCGATTCGCCACGGCGCACCCGGATTCACGCCCCGTACTACGTTGAGTTTGACGGTTAAATCGGAATTTTGGCCGACAACATTGATGACTCCGATGCCACCTTTGAACCTGAGTGCGTCATCGCTATATTGTGCGGCGGCGACGCCGGTAATCGTCAGAGCTAACAACGCGACCAGCAGCCCGCGGCGCAGGCTATCGGCCGCTCCACCAGTCCAGAGTTTGCCAATGCGATAGTTCTTCACTTCATTCTCCTTGGGTTTTCAGTATTCGGATGAATTTGCAGGGCACTTGATTGGCCCCATCTGACTGGACGAGATCTGGCGAGAATTTGCTTTTCCGGGGAGATGAGGAGAACTGCTTATTGCAATACAGGCTGTACGCGTAACGGAGTCGGCGTTTGACCCAGGTCGCGATCCCTCATGGCGGAGTGGCATATCATGCAGGATCGCTGCATGCCATCTGCTTCCTGGGAAACCAGAGCGTAGGTCCGTCCGTGCATCGACCAGGTAACCACCTTGTGGCCCTCGATCCAACGGTAGTGGAAGCTCACCTTCTGAAAATCGACTTCAACTCCACCTGAAGCGACGGCCACGGAATCGGGTGTCACCGTCAGACTGGCACGGTCAGTCCCCATGAGATACGAGATAAAAACGGCGGGCTTGCCGCCGACCTGCACCAGACGTGCACCCTCGAGACGATAAGGCAGGTCCTCGCCCGGGGCTGGCGGGGAAGCCGGCAAGGCCAAAGAAAACGGCAATCTCGCGCTAAACCACTCGTTGAGTCTCTGCTGCGAGTCCGAGCGATATTCCAGCGCAAGATCTCCCTGCGCATGCTGCCTGTGGATGCTGACGGCGAATTCGGCAAATTTCGTTCCCGAGAGTGGGGCCGGCGCCCTGGGGGACCAGTTCATGAACGCTGCCACAATCAGGATCAGCGCCAGCGCCGGAGCCAACCCCTTGAGGAACGGAAAGTGTGGCGGCAAGGGCAGGACGGCGCGAGTTACGGGAGCAGGCCACCACGGGGCCTTCAGTGCGGCCAGCTGCTTTTCTTCTTCAGAAGTCGGGGCGTCGTTCACTGACGTGGCTGCGCGAAGCCGGGGTCCGCAATGGTCACAAAGCGCCGCATGCATGATGAGCTGCTTAGCCTGCAACTCCGGCCACAGTCCGGCGGCCACCAGATGCCACTCGACATCTTCATCTTTAGGGCAATCGGCTCGCGGCGATGTGGCTTGCGAGACCACCGCAGTTGAGAACCGATTCACCAGCTGTCGGTATCTCGAGACCTTCCTCTTGCAATCGCGGCACGACTCCACGTGGCGCACGGCGTCGCGAATGGCCTCCGGAGAAAGGGCCTGCGGCTCAACTCCGGTATTGGAGGACCAGGGTACGAGCGCCTTGAGCTCTTGACTATCAATATGCCTGTCGAATGGACGTCTCACGCTCTTAAGACCCATACAACCCAATTACGAGTTCCCCAGACAATTTACTTTTGGCGTCATCCTCGTCATCGTTGAATTCGGGTGGGATCCCAATGATCTGTTCGCGAATGCATTGCTTCAGCCGTTCGATGACACTTCCGACTCCCTTGGCACTGAGTCCGATGGCTGGCAAAGAAGCGATTTCCCTGGTAGTCATCCCTTGCCTGAAGTAGAGCCAGAAAATCATGCGGTCGCGCTCCTTATCGGGACCGGTCAAGTTGTGCTTCAGGTGCAAATCGATCTCATTTAGAAAGACTCCGAAGGCGATTTTCTCCTGGCTGCCATGAATCTCCTCCCCCGCTTCAGGATCGACATCGGTGGTGGATACATGCGGTTTGCCGCCGCTGGATGATTGGCTATGACAGTGCTTGAAATAGTCGTGGGTGGCATTGGCGGCAATTTTCTTAACGTATCCCAGTATGGCTGCGGGATGTTGCATAGCAAAATCACGCAAAAGGCGGCAGCCGTCTTCCCAGAGTTTGAGATAGGTTCCTTGAACCAGGTCCTCCACTACCGATCGAGACGACTCGCCCCACAGGGAGGCGGTCCGAATAACGGTGAGACTGATGGGCTTTCCGACCCGCAAAACGAACTCCTCCCACGCCTCTTCATCCGGAGGCCCAGCGCAGAGACAAACGACGTCTTGCAGCGAAAAAGACGAATATCGCGTTGGTCTGGACGGTTTCGACATCCTTGTTTCCGGTCAGCGTGCGGTCGGCCAAGGCGACATTGAAGGCAGAGAGTCTCGAGCCGAATATTTCCGCACCTGATCGGATGATCGTGAGTACCCTCTGCTTGTAAAAACTTTGTCATCATCCATCTGTCAATCGAAACATCGTCGAGAGACGAGCACCGCCGTCCCCACCCGAAACCGGAGCGCGCGTCGAGAGCGATCAAGGAAGCTGGCAGGTTCGCTGTTGAACGTCAGCAGCGGCTTGCGGGGATTCTGTTGATTGCTGTGCAGACCGAAAGCCACAAGCCCAGAAGACCTCTGATGACGTTGCCGTTAACCCTTGAAGGACATGTGGCCAGGCTCATTTGACCGCCAAGTTTGGTCCCCTTTAATCTCAGCCTCAGCAATGATAGCCGTAGGCCGAGGTGTCTCCATTGGCGGAACCCCAGAGGTCTAGCAAACTAGCGAACCGAAGATCGAAACCAGCCGCGGCAACGGCAAGCTTTTCCCTGCCCGTGAACGGAGAGCGGCAGGGCAATCGCGAGGACCAATGCTGAACATCTGCAGGAGGTCCATTGCACGTTAGGAGGGTCAATTGCGCGTTCTGGTAACAGGGGGCGCCGGATACATTGGCAGCCATGCCGTCCGGGCATTAAGCAGGCGCGGCCATAAGGTGGTTGTCCTCGATAACCTGTCAAGCGGTGTGCGAGCTTTCGCTGAGGGCTTTCCCCTGGTAGAGGCTGATGCAGGCGATCCAGAGAAACTGCCGGCTGTTCTTTCCCAGGTGGATGCCGTCATGCATTTCGCCGCCCATGCCTATGTGGGTGAATCTGTCGAAAATCCGCGAAAGTATTTCAACAACAATGTGCGCGCGGGCCTCTCACTCGTGAATGCGATGCTGGACGCGCGCGTGCGCAACATTGTGTTCTCCTCCAGTTGTGCGATCTACGGGATCCCCACGGCAGTGCCTATAGGGGAAGACGCGGCTCGCAATCCGATCAATCCTTACGGAACCTCCAAGTTGTTTTTTGAAAAAGTTCTGGAAGCCTACTCTGTTGCCTACGGCATGCGATCGGTGTCGCTGCGCTACTTTAACGCTGCGGGCGCCGACGAGAGCGGGGAGATCGGCGAGGCGCATGAGCCGGAAACGCACCTGATTCCACGAGTCCTGCTAGGGGCAGCCCGCAAGATGGACCATTTGGAGATCTTCGGCAGTGACTACCCCACGCCTGACGGAACCTGCATTCGTGATTACGTTCACGTTTCTGATCTGGCGGAGGCGCATGTTCTGGCGCTGGAGTACCTGGAAGGTGGAGGCCTGTCCACAGCTTTAAACCTCGGTACGGGTATGGGTCATTCCAATCTGGAAGTGGTGCGCATGGTGGAGAAGGTCACGGGCAGGAACGTCCCGCTTAGAATGGCTCCCCGTCGCCCGGGAGATCCCCCGGTGCTAGTAGCCGAAGTGGGAAAAGCAAAGCAGGTTCTGGGATGGACGGCTTCTCGGAACCTGTACGACATTGTGTCGAGCGCGTGGAAGTGGACGCAGTCTCGAATGATCGAATCGGTGACAAAGGACTAGTCCGAAGACTGCCATCATGAGCGTTCGGACGATTCAGCCTGCGAGGGCCGAGAAGTCACGAGACCTATGAACCAAGACACCGCTAATACACGCAGCCTCGAGAACGAATTGGTGTGGGAGGAGCGCTGGCATCCGCTGCGGGAAGAGTGGGTGATGGTTGCGGCACACCGGCAGAACAGGCCGTGGAGCGGTGAGACGATCGCACATAAGCAAAATGATGTCCCCGAATATGTGGCCGACTGCTACCTGTGTCCGGGGAATGTGCGGGTCAGCGGCAAGCGGAATGATCCTTACAGCGGGACTTTTGTGTTCGACAACGATCATCCTTGCGTGGACCTGGCAGCGCCTGTTGACCTGCCGGTTCCACCCGGCATGTATCGCAATCGGCCCGCCAAGGGAATTGCGCGCGTCGTGTGTTACAGCCCGAAACACAATCTATCGCTGGCGGAGATCGAGCGGGCAGGCGTGGAGAGCCTGCTCCAGGTTTGGCAGTCTCAGTACGTGGATCTGGGGAATCGTCCTGAGATTTCGCATGTTTTGATTTTTGAAAATAAGGGCGAAGTGGTTGGGGTCTCCAATCCTCATTCCCATTGCCAGATCTACGCGACGAACTTCATCTTTCGCACCATTGAGATTGAGGCGGCAGCAAGCCGCCGGCATCTCGCGGAGACCGGGAGACTTCTCTTTCAGGACATTCTTTCGGCGGAGACGCTCGATGGCCGCCGCGTCATCTGCGAAAACGAATCTGCCATCGCCTTTGTGCCCTACTTTGCGCGCTACGCTTACGAAGTGTACGTAGCGCCCAAGAGAACCTATCCGAGTCTGGCTGCAGTGCCAGACAGTGAGGTGGGCGATTTTGCCGAGATCCTGCACCGGGTCGCCATTAAATTCGACAACCTCTGGCAGATGCCATTTCCCTATGTCATGCCTCTGCATCAGGCACCGACGGAGGGGGGCGACCACCGCAGTTTCCATTTTCATCTCCAGTTTCATCCGCCGCTGCGCAAGCCGTCGTTGTTGAAATACCTGGCGGGGCCTGAAATCGGCGGAGGAAATTTTCTCAGCGATACTTCTCCTGAGGAAAAAGCCGCCGAGTTGCGCGCGCTGCCCAACGAACACTACAAGCGCTCCAATAAGGAAGGGTAATGGCGCTCGCACACCCGCTTCTTGCTCCGATCAGAAAACTGCACGCTCAGATTCGCGATGCTGTTGTCGCTGCCTGCGAACGCTCCTCAATCGCCGCGATGTCGGATATCGCCAAGGAGCAGGAAGGCGACACGATCTACGCCCTTGACCGCGTGAGCGAAGAACTGGTTGTTGATTTCTTTGAACACGAAGCTTCGACCGGCGGTGTGGTGCTGATCGCCGAGGGCTTGAATGGCGGACGAGTCGTCCTTCCTCGCGGAGCTGCCGAGAGCAAAGCCGGATGGCGGATCATCGTTGATCCGATTGATGGCACACGCGGGATCATGTACCAAAAGCGCAGCGCCTGGATTTTGACTGGAGTTGCGCCGAATCGCGGGCCGCTAACCAACCTCCAGGACATCGAACTGGCGGTCCAGACGGAAATCCCGCTGATCAAACAGCATTTGTGCGATGCATCCTGGGCGGTCCGCGGAAAGGGAGTAGAGGGCGAGCGCTACGACCGCCTGAGTGGGCGAGTATCTCCGCTGACCATGAAGCCCTCCAATGCGCGCACAATTGCTCACGGATTCGCGATGGTGGCGCGCTTCTTCCCGGGAGCGCGAGAGGAACTGGCAGCACTGGACGAAGAAATAGTGCGCGGCGCTTTGGGTCCAGTCCAGCCAGGCAAGGCCCATTGTTTCGAAGATCAGTACGCTTCGACGGGCGGGCAGTTGTTCGAATTGATGGTGGGGCATGATCGCTTTGTGGCCGATCTAAGACCGTTGACGGAAGCCGGCCTCAAGAAGCGCGGATTGGCGCTGGGCATCTGCTGCCATCCGTACGACATATGTACGGAGTTGATCGCGCGCGAGTTGGGAGTGATCGTCACCGATCCGCTTGGGCAACGTCTTAAGGCGATACTGTCGGTCGAACCCGATGTCGCCTGGGTGGGGTATGCAAATAGAGATATCCGTTTGCAGATCGAGCCATTACTGCGCGCGGCACTGCAGAAGCGAGGCTGGATAGAACATTCCTAGCAAATCATCTTGGCGAAAACAGAACAATCCGCATACCGCATTTTGCGCGGCCCTACCCAGGGCCTTCAGGATGTCGAGAATTTCCTTTTGACTTTGAGCAGTTCTGGTGAGGCCCGCGGTCTCTTTGAGAATGAAAAGGAAATCTTCGTGGCGCGTGCTCCCGGACGCCTGGATGTGATGGGCGGCATCGCCGACTACTCCGGTTCCCTGGTCTTGCAGCTGCCCATCCAGCAAGCGGCCCTGGTCGCGGTCCAACCCAACAATTCGCACTCTTTGGAGATTGTGAGTCTGGGAAACAATGAGAACGGCAGAGGCAACATCGCCTTTGCCATGCCGCTAGACGACATGGCAGTCGATGGCAGGCCGCTGGACTACCGCGCTGCCCACGACTATTTCCGGCGCAATTCCGAACAACACTGGGCAGCCTACATTGCCGGGGCATTGCTCGTCCTCATGCATGAGTGTGGTGGAAGATTCAGCGGGTTGCGGATCTTCCTTTGCTCTCATGTGCCAGAAGGCAAGGGAGTGAGTTCCTCCGCTGCCATCGAAGTGGCCACCATGCAAGCTGTGTGTGCGGCCTTCGACATCAAACTCGAGCCGCGTGCCCTGGCACTCCTCTGCCAGAAAGCGGAAAACCTGGTGGTTGGTGCGCCATGCGGCCTTATGGATCAAATGACTGCGGCGTGCGGGGAGCAGGGCCGGCTTGTGAAGTTGCTATGCCAGCCAGCGGATATGCAAGGAACGGTCGCCGTCCCCGATGGAATTGCGTTTTGGGGAATCGATTCCGGTGTTCGCCATTCGGTGTCAGGCTCGGATTACGGCATGGTGCGCCTAGGCGCCTTCATGGGGTATCGCATCCTTGCGGATCTCGCCGGTCTTCCGGTTCGTGTGAATGCAGACACTGCGCAAGTGGAAATCAGCGATGCTCGCTGGAAAGGCTATCTGGCAAATCTCACCCCGGCGGAATTTGAGCAGTATCGGCAACAACTCCCGGAACAAACAACTGGTAGAGACTTTCTGGCGAAGTTTCAGGGAACCACCGATACGGTAATGCAAGTTGATCCCAAGCGCACCTATGCAGTGAGGCAGCCGACTGGGCATCCGGTTTACGAGCACTCTCGCGTCAGGGCGTTCGCCGACCTTCTGTTAGCGCAAGTAAATGAAAAGCAGCTGGAGCGTTTGGGAGAATTGATGTACGAGTCCCATGCCAGCTATTCAGCATGTGGGCTTGGCTCAGAAGGGACCGACCTGCTCGTACAACTTGCTCGGGCGGCAGGGCGCAGAAAGGGACTCTACGGCGCGAAGATCACCGGGGGCGGAAGCGGAGGAACGGTTGCCATTCTGGGGAAGCGAGATGCTGAACAGGCAGTGAGCGAAATAGCCAGCGCCTACGCCATGAAAACCGGGCACATCCCTGTCATTTTTAGCCATTCATCGCCGGGTGCCGCTGCGTTTGGGTTTCTTCGGCTGACCTCAATAAGCCGCCGCGGGTGAGACTGCCATCAGCGTGACATCCGTTCACAGGGTGCCCTAGGTAATTTCCGTGGCGACAATGTCGTATTTGAAGTTGTCGGGATCAAGCGGATCAAGGCGGCCGTTGGCAGTTTCCGCCTGGGGATACATAAAGAACGCCAGCGGCGAGAGTTTCGATCCCGGCAACTCGACATCGTGGGAGTAGTTGAAGGCCATCCAGTTCATCTCCCACGAACCGAAGAGGCGCGAGCGGGCTTGCGATACCATCTCATCGTGCAACGGCCGATTTCCCGGCGGCTCTTCCAGGACTACCTTGCGGACGTCTGCCGGATCCACTGGAACCCATCCGTGTTCTTTGAGGTAAACTTCCGCGCGGCAATGCTGGGCCTTGGTCGCTTTATCCGTTGCTATGCCAAGACTCTTGTAGCCCAGCTCGGATTTGGCAACCCGCAGGCCGTAAACGTCACGAGCAGGAAGGCCGGCTGAGCGTGCCATCCCGACATAGAGGGCGTTCAGATCAGCACACTTACCGCCGAGGTCGCCGGACTCCAGCATGAAACGGATGTCGCCGCGGCCGCAGCCACGCACCTTGGGATCGCGGAATGTGTTTTCGACAATCCACTCGTAGATGGCACGTGCCTTTTCCACATCCGTCATCGCGCCCTTGGTCGCTTTGTCGGCGGTCTCTTTGACGATACCGTTGGTCGGGATAAACCTGGTCGGCTGGAGGTAATACTCGAGTTCCGCGTCCGAGAGATGCGGGCGCTCCCGCTGCGAGAGATCGACCGTGTAGTTCTTGAGGGACACGCGGCTGCGAAGCGTCAGCACCGGCTTCGCACCCGCGGGAAATGAGGCAGTCACGATGCCTGCATTATCCTGCTTGATCTCGCTGAAGTTGGCGCTGCCGCCATCAGCGGTGAACGTGTTTGCCAGCGTCCTCTGAAACGGCGTATCCCGGACGAGCGCGGCGGGCAGCCAGATGCGGGTCGCACCATCCGGCTTCAGCACTTCCACAGGCGTCGTAACCTCGAAGGTACGCCAACCCGGGGCGGAAGTATCGGCAAAGAGTGGGATCGCGTTCGAAAGCGCAAAGCCAGCGCCGGCAGCGCCCGTCGCCCGCAGGAAATCGCGTCGCTTCATAAGTTCACCTCGGGATATTCACTCGCCGTCCGGATAGAAGGATGGAACAGGGCCACCAAGGATTCAGGAGAAATATACTCGGTCGGAGCCACTCTTGTCGCTCGAAGGGTGAGAATACATCGGCAAAACGCGTGAATCCACCGCCCAGCCAACATTTTCGGTTTACGATTCTTCGACAAGAGCGCTGGTATCACTGCCATACGGGTCCCGGGCTGCGCCGGAAACGACTTCGATTGAGGAATGCATGAATGCAACGGTCAAAGGCGACAACCGCTTTGAGAACGATGCCAGCCGCTATGCCGCATATCTTGACACTGCTGAGGGCCGGCTTCGGACGGACCTGACTCTATCAGGCCTCCAGGATTTTCTTCCCGCTGCTACCGAAAGCGAGTCATTAAGCGCGCTTGATCTAGGGTGCGGAACAGGCGCCGCTGCGGTTCGTCTGGCCCATCTGGGTATGCATGTCACTTTGCTCGATTCGTCTCCGGCGATGCTGGATTTGGCAGAACGGACGGTCGTCGAATCGGGATTGAGTAACAAGATCGCGCTCAAGTGCGGCGATGCCGCCCAGCTTGCGGAGATTTTCAGGCCGCAATCTTTCGATGTCATTCTTTGCCACAATCTCCTGGAATACGTCGACGATCCGGAGGCCGTGTTGCGCAGCGTTGCGCGCCTGATGAGGCCTTCGTCGGCGATATTGTCCCTCCTGGTACGCAATCAGGCGGGTGAAGTGCTGAAGGCGGCTCTTCAGACCGGCGATTTGGCGGCAGCCGAAAATAACCTGGCGGCGGACTGGGGACAGGAATCTTTATACGGAGGCAAAGTACGCTTGTTCAGGCCGGAAATGCTGGACACGATTCTGAGAAACGCCTCGCTCACCATCACCGCTAGGAGAGGAGTGCGCGTAGTGTCGGATTACCTGCCGGCAAAGATCTCTCCATCGGCAGACTATGAGCGCATCCTCGCTTTGGAGCGCAAACTCAGCAAACGACGTGAATTTTGCGGCATTGCCCGCTACCTGCATTATCTGGCGCGCTCTGAAGCAGCGGGACCGGAGGAAGCCGAATGAGCGACGTCAACGCGGCGGCATTCTCCGCGCGGACACCCGAGCCGACCGCCGGGATCGCGCTGGGGCTGGGGCTGACCAACGAATGTAATCTCGCCTGCGCTTTCTGCTACCGCGATCCGACTCGTGTGGATCGTCTTTCCCTGCATCAGGTGAAGGCAGTCATCGAAAGCTTGCCCGTGCGGTCGGTGAATCTCGGCACCGGTGAGAACGGTTTGCATCCAGACTTCAAGGCAATACTGGCCTACCTGCAAACCACAGGGGTGAAGCTGACCATTACTTCCAATGGTCATAGTGTCGCAGTTCTGGAAGACGATGAGCTGTGCGCCTTCCATGACATCGAATTTTCCCTCGATTACCCAACGCAAGCGGAACAGGATGCACAGCGCGGCCCAGGGAACTGGGAACTGATCCATCAGCAGGCCAGGCGTTGTGTGCGTCTGGGTGTACCGGTGACGATTATTGCCGTGATGATGAAGTCGAACTACCTGCGTCTGGCGGATGTGGCGCGCGCAGCCAAACAATTTGACGCTCCTTTGCGAGTGAATGTGTACCAGGCCGTACGATCGGACGTCTATGCGCTCAGCTACGAAGAGTACTGGGAAGGGTTCCGGCGGCTTTTTGAGCAGACCGATGTAATCGCTATTGGTGAGCCGTTGGTTCGCGCGATGGCGGGCTCCCACCGCTCCGAGCCGGTTGTGGCGTGAGCACGGTGCGAGTGACACCAAGGGCCACGACACAACCCTGCGTTTATTGGCCCGGCTCCGGAGAGCCACTAGAGAATTTGATTCTGGCAGGGTCCGGAATTCTGAACTCCGCGCCATTTGAGCAGGCGCGCACCCTTCCAGAAGCTTGCCAGGCCTGCGAGTTCCGCGAGTCGTGCCACGGCGGATGCGCCGGACGGCGACGCTTGCAAGGTGCAGTACTACAACCCGATTCTTACTGTCCGGTTGTTCGCGGCGAGCGTCCGCGGCTCGCAATCCGCATGGCCGCAAATCGCGATCTGCCCAAGCTCAGCAGCTCCTGCACCACCGTCGTGATCGCCAGATGGTCAGGCTTGTGACCAAGGACATCAATGATTCGAACAAGCCGCTTTCCGTTTATTGCGCTTTCATCCACTTGTCTGACCCTGTCAGCTTAACCGCGACGTCAGATATAAAGATGTGCAGGGGCTTGCCATCGGCGGTGCCGCGGTGCTCCGTCGAGATCAGCAGGGGACCTGCCTTCTTGTAACCCGTCCAGGTTGCGGTGACGAGGCTCGGTTTCTTCTCTCCGCCGCGGTGGTAAACCATTGCCTGGATGCGATGGTCTTTGCCGACGTAGAGGTCCCAGGTATCGCCGGGCGTGTAACCGCCGGCTTCCGCGGGATACTTCACCGAAACCAGCGTGGCCGAGCCGGCACCGATCGGCAGTTTCTTCATGCCTTGATCGGTTACGGTAGCGCTCGTGTCCCAATAAGCATGGAAGGGAAACAGAAGCCAGTAGTTATCGTTCACGAAAGCCGGTTCAACTTCATTCCTCACCTGCTCGGATTGGCTGCTGAGGTGAGAACTGTCGTATGTGGCCTTGACCGGCTTGCCGTCTTTATCCTTGCCCTCGAAGGAGACCTTGCCGGTCTTGGGCTCCCACTCCCACGCGTGAGAAAGTTTGAAGACCCCAGGAATTTCCCCGTTCCAGGTGTAGCGGATCGCTTCCGCCTGTCCAAAGGAATCCAGACCATAGGTTTTGGCGATCTGTTCGAGAATGGGCGGGCGCGACTGCGCCCAGGAAGTTTCAGCAAGGACCAGCACCCCAAAAGCCACGAAGCGAATCATCGTTGAACGGCCGCACTTTGTCATGGAGGTCCTCCTCAGAGAATGAAACAGACGACAAAAGACAAACGACAAACGCTGTGTTCGATGGCACACAAAGCCCGCTGGATACAAGAATCTATAAGGTGCGGTTGTCTTTACTCTACCCGGTCCGCAGAACATAGTGGTGCGGCCGGTCGCGTACTCCGGCGGATAACGATGATTGCTGCAGCTATTGCCAGGCATCCGTATTCCAGCAGCATTACCCAACCGGGAAGCGCCCCCCAGGGCCGCCCAAGTGTGCGGGAGTGCCATTGGACGTAGGTGGGAATAATGCTCACAGTCCAGAGGATGATCAGCCGCGTCGAGGCCGACGTCAGAAACGGCACCAGCCAGAGAAGATACCAGGGGAATACGACGGGGGCGCACAAAAGCGACGCCGCCATCGGCCAGGCAAATTCGTCGGGAGACCCTTCAGCTGCTGCCCTTCTTAGCCAGGTTGCAGTCGCCATTCCGGCCAGCACTGCCAGCCCAGCCAGCAACTGCGGAGAGGCCACCCGGTCGAGTACTGCAAACACAGGGCCGTTGAAGCGGAAACTCTGCACATAGGTACCAAAGGAGCCGACGGGAATGCGGCCGTGATTGAGAAATGGCACGTAGAGGAGTCCGACCACGGCTGCCGCCAGCACAGCGTCGCGAATGCGAACGCGCTTCCAGTAGAGAGGCAACAGCACGATGGGCAACAATTTCACCGCTACCGCCAGCCCAAGTGCGACGGCCGCGGTCGCCCGCCATCGCCGCGCTAGCGCAACGGCGGAGACCAGCAACAGCAGCGCGCCAACAATATCAATGTGACCGCTTCCCGCCACTTCAATGGCCAACAACGGGCTCCAGGCGTACACCAGAACCAGGTGCGCTCCCTGCCGCAGACGACGCAACTCGTCAAGCAGCAGGAACACAATCAGCAAATCGCAGACTGCGAATGCTACCTTCAGCGCAGATGTGGATTCGTGAATTGCCGTGATGGCGCGGAAGAATAACTGCGCTCCGGCTGGATATGGGCTCCCCAGATCCGGGTTGTTCAAGCTGCGGGTTTCCGGGGTATGCAGCCCCTTAGCGGCAGGATCGCTGGGAACGACAATATAGGGGTTGTAGCCGAGCCTCTGCAGGCGGCCATCCCAAACATATCGATGGATATCGTCGTCGGCGCCCGCGGGCAGCCGAAGAAATTCGATGTGCCACGTGGCAGCCAGGACGAGCCCAATGACGACAACGCGTCGCGAAAATCCTGGCGCAGCGAACAACTCACGAATGGCTAGGAGGTATGCGATGCCCGCAAGGGTCAAAGAGGCCATGAAGTACGGTCCACCCCTGTCACCGAAGTTGCGTGAGCAGAGGGTGAGCGCCGCGCACAACGTGGCGCCGAGTGCGTACACTCTCCACTCGGGGGTGACCTTCACGGTTGTCCCGTGCCCGTCCTTGATTGTGCCGCCATAAGCTCCCACTCTTTGAGCCACCGCGCCGTGCGTGGCGCCCTTGCCGGAGCCATACGCAACTCCGCTGCCAGGCGAGTCAGGTCGTCAGGCACATCGACGTCAAAAAAAGGATCTGCAAAGCCTACGGAGAGCCCAAGAGCTCTCGCGCGAGATAGGAGTCTGTCCAGAGCGCTGCTGGTGCTCATTCCGGCGTGTGAGAAAAGCGCAGGCTGAGAAGCCTTTGCTCCTACGAGATAGTAGCCGCCGTCGTGCGTCGGTCCCACGACCACGTCATGTGTGGCCAGCGTTTCGAATGCGCCTTCGAGGACAGAACGCGGCAGGTGCGGGCTGTCGCTGTTGAAGGCAATGGTGCGTCGATGATGATGTTCCGCGAAGTGCGCAAATACGGAAATGAGGCCGGCGGCGAGACCGTCACCTTTCTGCGCAACTACGCTCGCTTGGTTGCCTGCTAACTGCGCCAGCTCGTTTACGTCCGAGTCCGGGCACATGATGGCAACTTCCACATCACCCAACGACCGCGCCAGCGCCAGCGTGTCGACGAGGAGGCAGCAATAGAGAGCAGTGACAGCCTCGGGTGAAAGGCTGGGAACCAGGCGGGTCTTGACCGTGCCCGGCCTCGGCGCTTTCGCCATGATTACCAGCACACGGTCAGTGCCGGACGAACGCACGACAGTCTCGCTGGCGGCTTTCATAAAATCCTGATGCGGACCTAGGCTGGGCGTGGTGTCCCAGCTCTTCGGTGGCGGAAATAATATCGCGCTATCAAACTAAGAATGAACCAGGCGGCGGCAACCGTACCCTTGAGCGTACCGCCGATCTTGGATTTCCCAATGCGCGGGTAATAGCTCACGGGGACTTCAACCACGGGGAATCCAGCCAGAGCGCCTTTGAGGATCATCTCAACCGCCCAGCCATAGGTGGTCTCTTCGAGAGCGAGTGCGCGCAGCACCTCTGCGCGTCCGGCACGAAACGGGCCGAGATCGGTGATTTTCAATCCATAGAGTAGCCTGATCAGGCTGGCGGCGAGACGATTGCCAAACGCCTGATGCCAAGGCAAGGCCCCAGCAGAAGGCCGCTCCTGCAGGCGGGAGCCGAGGGTGATGTCGGCGCGCCCCTCAATGATGGGAGCTAAGAGAATCGGCAACTCGGATGGGCGGTCGCTATAGTCACCGTCGAGGAAGACGACTACATCAGGGTTATCGGTATTGGCAAGCCCGGTCAAACAAGCGCGCCCGTAACCTCGGCGAGGCTCGTGGATGACTCGAGCCCCCATCCTTCGGGCGATCTCGGGCGTGCCGTCAGTCGAGTTGCTGTCGACAACGATGACCTCGGTGACGAGATTGGACGGCAGATCGGCAAGCACACGCTCAATCGCCTGCGCTTCATTGTGGGTAGGGATGATGACGGACACTCGCACGTGATCCTGGCCCGATCACCACCACGGAGAAGATGGCCATCGTTGCGACAGCCACGCGTCAACGCCCCATCCCCGGCCCGCGCGTCCGATAGCGAGGCCGAGCGATGCCAGCACCGGAACCAGCAATTCCCAGATCCACGCGGTGCCCCACTCCGAGATCCAAAGGCTGCCGAGATACAGAAAAGC
>DATHDM010000067.1:0-17447 GCA_035319065.1 Terriglobales bacterium | reverse complement strand
TTTGCACGCCTTGGATCGGAAAACAGTGGCCTTGAATACCCACCTCGAATTAGCAGGGTCGCTTTGCTTGATTAGTTGGGCGACATGAATGCCGGCGCACCTATTCTTTCGCGCAAGCTTCAATAGCCCAGAGTGGGTGACATACCAGTTGCCATCAAGCAGCGTCAGCTCTCCTGAGCTAACTGAGAGTTCATGCTCTCGGGTAATTGCCTTCAGCCAAGACAGCTTCTCTTTGTCTAACTGGCCCGGCCATCTGTTCCGCGCTGCAGCCAAGTTTGCGACCTTTGGGTTCATTGCTAGTTTTATCCTTCCGACTTTCAACTGCTTATGCTAATGCGCCTTAGCACAGTTTAGAGCTAATTATGCTAAAGCGCCTTAGCATTGTCAAGAATAAAAGCGCTTGATTTTTGGCGACCGCGTAGGCATAAGAAATTCATGGCGAAGGAAAAGAACCCCCATGCGGTAGCGCTCGGCAAGCTTGGGGGATCAAAGGGAGGCAAACTGCGAGCTCAGCGACAGACTCCAGAGCAAAGGAAATTGCTTGCGCGGAAAGCTGCCCTAGCTAGGTGGTCGAGACAGAAGAAGAGAAACGGATAAGGCAACGAAGGCGAGCTGTGTTGGCAATCCACTACAGGAGCACTGCCGAACAGGCTGCGGTTGCGACGGGCCTACTCGATCAGGGCATCGGACATCGACCTGCAACAGGGGATGCAGCCGCCACCCCGACCAGCTCAGGAATGGGCTGCCCATCATAATCGTTGAAGTCTGTCCCCAATAGACGGGTAAAGGTTGGCGCGAAGTCTAAGATGGAGGTCGTTCGTTTCAAGTGTCCCGGCGCGATGCCCCGACCTTTGGCCATAAACATACCTTCGATCCGATGCTCACCTGAGCGATTCCACTCATTAATGCCCTCCAAGGTCCCGATCTTCGATGAGGACTTTCGGACGGTTGCCCCCAGGGCTGTCCGACAATCAGGCTGCCCAGGTGTCGCGCGTCGTCGTAATGGGACGACTCACCCTTCACCAGGAAGCCATGCGCCAAGCTCGGCTGCCGACCATGTGCGTTACGCTTCTGCCGCAGCCCAAGGAAGCATGGCTCGTTTCCGCGCTCGGCTTGGACCATTTGTGGCGTCGGCGACGAAGGTTTCCACGAAGTCACTCGGGATGGTCGGTGGCAGGGAAGAGATCGCGGAATTTCGGGGAAATCCGCCTACTAATAAATCTTGAGCAAGTCCCGAACCAGGAGAACCGAATTGTGTTAGGCCGTAAACGTGATGCGCTCGGTCTCCCCAAGGTTGAAATCCATTGGCGTTGGCGTCCACTCGACGAAGAGAATCTCGGACGCCTGCGTGGAATCGTAATTTCTGAGCTTGAGCAGTCAAACCTTGGACGCGTCGAGCTCGAACCCGGACTTAGGCCGGACCCAAACGCGCACCACCATGCGGGGACCACCCGTATGCACACCGATCCTCGTCAAGGCGTCGTGGATGAAAACTCACGGGTCCATGGGGTCGAAAACTTGTTTGTCGCCGGGAGCTCGATTTTCCCCACCGCTGGCTTCGCCAATCCCACATTGACGGTTGTGGCACTGGCGCTCCGGCTGGCCGATTACCTGAAACGGGAAGCTATCTGAATTTCTGAGCGAACGAATACCAGCTGCCCAGAGTTCCTACGGTGATTTATTGGAACGTCAGCGAGATCTCATTTTGCTGGCATTGGAAGCGAGCGAGTCACTACGGTCGGAGGTGTTGATGCGTTTCTGAGCGCCTAGATGGCAAACCAGTGCAACCGATTCAGCATGGAGGCGGAGAGGAGCCGGTTTTGGTCGAGCTGGCTAGAAAACTCCGGAAAGCTAGGGAGCGAGCGTTCTGAACTCTTGAAGCCATTCCAATAGAAACGAAATCTCACTTCTGATCGGACAGTGGCTCAATTTTCTCGATCACCAACGCGCTCGAACCACCCCGTTGAAAGAGCTTGCCGCTGGCAGAAACCTTCCTTCCCGCAAAGGGTAACAGCTTTTCGTTCTGACCGGACGAAGGCGTGGTATCCGCGATCGGCCAATAGATGGTACCGTCGTCCGATAGGATCACCAGTGGAGATCCAGCTTTCGCGCAAGCCACAGCGCACTCTCGGCTGATGGGCTTGTTGAGGTTCTTCGTGAACGCACACGCCGAATCGATAACATAGCCCTTTACAGAAATCGGCTTACCCGCATCGGTACCCACAGCCAGAGCGGCCGTAAGCAACAGGCACACAGCCAAGGTTCTTGCCACGTTACGATGATTCATTTTTCAGCCTCTTCCTCTTTCGGGTTTCTTGATGAAGCGCATTCTAACTCATGACTAAGGGGGACCTCGACAGCCCCAGATGCAGCCTTCGCCGTTTTATAGGGAACTGGAAGGATGCCTGTTACTAGAGTTGAGTTCCGATTTGGCCATAAACCGTGCAGTGTCGGTGCCCATAGGCCGGATTAGCGGGAGCATCGCCCAGAAACAACCCCTGGGTGATTAGCGGACCACGAGGCGATCGAGGATAAAGTCCGCGCGCTCCTCCACGGAGACGCAGGGGAGATCGATCAGGGTGTAACCGAATCGCTCATAGATCGCTCGAAGGTCGTTGCCAAGCTTGCATGCCAGGGAGAACGGCAGCCTGCGCTCGTCATCCGTGCAATATATCTTCTGCCAGGCGGGAGCGACGAATACCTGAGGGTTGTAGCGATAGAGATGGGCGGCATTTTCACCGGGCGGAAAGTCAAAGCCGAAGAGTGCGGCATAGCCAAGAATATCCGGTATTCCGCGGTCGAAGAGAACCGGTCCTGGTAACGCCTCACTTTGCCGGTAGGTATTCAACATTCGAGAGAACATCAGTTCGACAAAGAGCCGAGGGTCTTTTTCCGGAAGTCCGTTTCCCTGAATGCTTCGCTGTTCCGCCAGTATCGGTCGAGCTGGTTCATCGATTCCCCGAATGCCACGCGATTGCAGATGTTCCAGCAGTGTGGACTTCCCGCTGCCGAACGCGCCTGTCAGAAGGAAATAACGATGCTTGACCATAACAAGACGATTCTTAGAAGAGATGGCATCTTACGTTTATTTCGATAATGGTATCGCTCCCCCTTTCGCAACAGGTTAAGCGAAACAGCTCCAGGTCTTTGACGTACCTTGGCATTGTAGAAGTAAACCCACAGACGCGCATCGGTGTCCTCGCGCCTATGCGGGAGGACCGGTCATATACGGGGGGCGAACTCATCGCAATCCTTCTCACCATGTCGGAGTACCCGTCCAATGGACATCTTGTCAGAAAAGAGAAGCGCACACCGGAGGATGTGGGTGGGGAAGGATGGCATCGCGGGGAGGTAGCCCAAACTGGCTCGAGAACACACATTCAGGTCCTATCGACAGGAACAGCTGTCAGCCGTCTGGCGCTCGAAGCGACTCACTTCAGGCCGTGCTCGAGCCGCGCCATCATCGCCATGATGTCGAGCGGATCACGACGCGAGCGATCGCCCTCCTGCTCACGCCGAATCTTATCCACGTTGGCAACGAGGCGGTGGGACTCCGACCAGCCGGCGAAGTCCTCCTGTAGCGCCTGCCGGGCGATCTCCTCCGTCGATGCGCCGGCGCGGCGGCCGCGGTCCGTAAGGGCCACCAGGCGTTCCCAATAATCTTTCGTGGCGCGCACACCGCGGATGTCCGTAAGGGGACCGTGCCCGGGCACGACCACGTCCAGGTCGAGCGCCAGAAGTCGATCGCAGGCGCGTATCCAGTTTTCGACGGGTCCCTGCCACATGATCGGGTGGCTTCCGGCGAACAGGATGTCGCCGGAAAAAACGACACGTTCGGATGGGACGTGCACGAAAACATCGCCCTTCGTGTGCGCGGGGCCGACCTCGACAAGCTCGACGGTCTTGTCGCCAACCTGGAGCGCAAACCGTCCGTCGAAGGTCTCGGTCGGCGGTGTCAGCTCGATACCTCGGAAGTGGAAAGACCCGAAACACTCGACCACGAACTCCGCAGCCTCCGCGAGCGCTGGCAGGCGGGGCACGCGAATCCGGGACAGAGCCGCAAGAAACCGTCGGGCAGGCCCGAGCCGAGAGAGAGCGCGGGCACTCCCGACCAGGTTTGCCATGAGCTTCGGAGAGAGCTCCTGCATTTCGAGCGCCGCGGCCCGCGAGCTGACGATCCGGGCGCCGCGGACAAGCTGGTTTCCCCAGCAGTGGTCGCCGTCTGCGTGTGTATTGACGACCGTATCGGGCGTGGAGGAAAGCGGCGTTGCCCGACGCATCTCATCGAGCATGGAGCGCGTGAGCGCAAGATCGTACAGCGTATCCACGAGCAGCGAAGCGCCGGCGCTCGTGATGAGTCCAGCATTGCTGTAGCCCCAGCTTCCGTGCTGCACGTAAGCGAAAAGGCCTGCGCCGATCTCGCGCAGCTCTGGCACCGCCGTCGGACCGCTCATAGCTTGACCAAACGGTTGCGCAGCTTGCCGATGCCGGTGATCTCGAGCTCGACAACGGAGCCCGGCTCGAGGAAACGCCGATGCTCGAGACCACACCCGTTGCCCACAGTGCCCGAGCCCAAGATCTCGCCGGCGTGGAGAGTCTCGTTGCGCGACACGTGCGCGATGATGTCCTCCCAGCGGTGGTGCATATCCCGCGAGTAGCCGCGCCCACGCTCTTCACCGTTCACGCGCGCGATCATGGTCAGGTCGTAGGGGTCGATCTCATCGCGAGTCACGATCCAGGGTCCAAAGACGTTGCCGCTGTCGAAATCCTTCCCTTTGGCCGGGCCGAGCCGGGCCTGCATCTCTCGAAGCTGCAGATCCCGCGCAGTCATGTCGTTGTAGATCGTGAAGCCGAAGATGTGCTCCAGCGCGCGCTCGCGCGGGATGTCCTTACCGGTCTTGCCGATGACGGCGGCAAGTTCACACTCGTAATCCATCAACTCGGCGCCGCGTGGCCAAATCACGTCCGCCTCGGGACCGACGACAGAGAAGCGGTTGCACTTGTAGTAGATGGGCTGTTCGTACCAGACGCGTGGCAACTGCGCGATCCCGAGAACGCGAGCCAGGGGCGCGAGCGGGCCGACGCGCATGCGTGTCGCAGCAGCGATCGCCTGCCGGTAGTGGAGCTCGAAGGTCATGAAGTCGCGGATTTGGCGTGGCTCAGGCAGTGGCGCCCGGAGCCCTACGTCAGCAAGTGCGACGGTTTCCTTCGCCTCAGCGACGCGCTTACGCGCCAGGGCTAGCCCCTCGTCACCCCGGTCGATGAGCGCTAGCAGGCTGCCGAAGTCGGGCGTCAGATCGACGATTCGCTCGCCGTCCGAAGTGAGGGCTCCAACATGATCCAGATTCGATGCGTGTTCGCTCTTCGAACAGTAGGTGATGAGTCTCATGGTTCCTTCTTACAATTGGAGTGCCAACAGTTTCCTAACTGTTTGTCAATTTTGAAGGCCGGCAGTGAGACGGAAGGAGCGTACCCGATCGTCTACGTAACGCAGGTGTTTTCATCAAGCTCTCCCCTTCAAAGATCCACGAACAGGACTGATATTGCGAAATAATCCAAGTCAGATCGTCAGAGTGATCGCTCCATGGGGTCTAAGCGTGGTTCCCGAGATATAGCTAGCTTGAGGTTCGGTCTTGTCGTACAGATCATAGTGGGACCAGCCCTTGAGAACCACCGGGCTTCTTCCTCGATGGCGTCCAGGAACGATTTCAAAGCCATCCCTTTGGACGAGTCCGTCTGCCTGCTGCCGAAATCTACGGTGGGTGCATCAAGAGAGATAACCTCATCCCCGTGGGAAATGGGCCTATTATCCCGGAAACAACTATTCGGAGTAAGCGCATGGAAGCGAATCTGGTGGTGCTTTACTTTGACAAGCAGGAGGATGCTCTTCGCTTTACGTTGGCTGCTAGTTCGGCCATGTCGCTAGAACCATCTGTTTTCAGCAGTGACGCAGCGGGGAAACTTGCAGCCGAGGTTTGCAAAGCTACCCGCATTACGGCTACGGCTGAGGGCGTTCTGAATAAAGGCTGAGGGATGACAAGAAGATGATTGCAAAAACTTCGTTGCAAATCGGTGGGGTTGCCCTGCTCGCATTGATGGCATGGAACGCGTACCTTGGTGTCAAGCATCTAAAGGACACGCAAAATTCGGTAGTGCTCACACTGGAGGGCTCCGCGATTCAGGCCGGTATCTCCGCCGTCCTTCAAGATCTCACGGATATGGAAACGGGCCAGCGGGGATTCCTGCTGACGGGCAATGAATCGTACCTGCAGCCGTACAGAGACGCAAAAGGCAGGATCGGAAACGATTTTTCTGACCTTCGAAAGAAGTTGGCTAGCAAAGGAGAGCAGGCACGGTCGCTGCTTTCGCAGATCGAGTCGTTGACTAATTCAAAACAAGCTGAGATGGACGTTACGATTGATTTGCGAGAACGCGGTTATCGCCACCGCGCCTTCATGTTGGTGGCCTCAAACGAGGGAATGGAATACATGGACAGCGCTCGCAAACTTCTGACGTCGCTGGCAAGTGAAGAAACGAGCAGCCTTGCAAAATTCGACAAACAGAGGACTGAGAGCCTGAGAAAGGCTTTGGCAGAAACTGTCGTGGCGAATTTATGCCTGCTGATGCTGACCGCGTGTTTGTTTGGACTTGCCCGCCGTCACGCCCGAGGTCTTGAGCATGAAGCCGCGCAGAACAAGGAAGAACTCGCGGCGCGTGACCTACGGCTGACAAGACTTACATCCGTTCTTTCCGATCAAGCCCGCTCGAAGACCTTTACCATCGAGGCGAACGCTCGCTTGCTGCTGCAGACCTATGGAGGTTTTCTGCCGCGACAAGGCCACCAATGCGCCGAAGAGATCAAGGAAGCATCCGCACAAATGGAGCGACTCCGGCAAGATCTGGTAGCCACTTCGGATTGCAAGAATGCCGATCACGCAATTTTGGACTGCGTTGCCTAGCTTTGTAGACCGGAGTCTCGGGAAATCTCGCAGCCGGCAAATTGCTGTAGTTCAAGCCGGCAGAACAGGGTGGGGTTTTGAGTGCGTGAGCCTGAGAGAGAGCAAATGGGAGAGTCTGCTGCCGAAAATCCTCTAGGCAGAAATATTTTTCACCGAAGGATGTGGGTGGAAAGGTTAGTCGGGTCACACATACCGGTGAGGGCCAGAACCGCGACCTGAGAGAGATTGGTCGAGGTTTTTGGGCGGGGGATAGGCACTTGCCAACGGCTGGGGAAGCGGATTGGTGCCCTAAGCAGTGGAGTCTTCCTCCAATAGATGTCGCTAAACATAGCGCAATGCTAGAATCTCGAGACCTCGGATACCTCTCACCTAGAAGCTGGTTCACCAACGCGCCAGCACTGTGGGGGACGACCACCTAATGTCGCAGAACCAACGGTGATTGCCATCACTGCTCCGTCTCTGCCGTCGCTGCATACTAAACATAGATGACAGGAGGAGCCAAATGGGAGGGAAGCTTGGCGTACCTGAGCTCCTCCTAATTCTCTTCGTAGCGCTGCTGGTGTTTGGGCCTAGCAAGCTCGGTGCTGTGGGAAAGAGTTTGGGAGAAGCGATTCGTGGTTTTCGGTCTGTCATAAACGAGACCGACAAGCCGGAGAAGAAACCAGAATAGTGTATCTCCCCCCGAGCCGTTGGGGAGGTGATACCGATGTTCCCGGAGTGACAGTCGTCGTCATGGCAATCTCTTACCCCATGGCGGAGGGCTTCGAGCCTGCCTATCTCAAGCTGTGGCAATCGGGAGAATTAACGAGGCGGGTGGAAGTTGCCCTCGAGAAGCTCGCCGACTGCGTTCTCTGCCCGCGCAAGTGCCACGTCAACCGCCTCGACGATAAGACCAAGGTGTGTAGGACCGGGCGGTACGCCGTCGTCAGCAGCTATTTTGCGCACTTCGGTGAGGAGCGCTGTCTGCGTGGCAGCCGTGGCTCGGGAACTATTTTCTTCAGCTGGTGCAATCTGCGCTGCGTGTTCTGCCAAAATTGCCAGATCAGCTGGCTGGGGGAAGGCCGCATCACCAAACCCCACCAACTCGCCGACATGATGTTGCGCTTGCAGGATGAGGGTTGTCACAACATCAATCTGGTGACCCCGGAACATGTCGTGCCACAAACTCTGGAGGCACTCTTACTTGCTGTCGAACGTGGCCTGCGGCTTCCTCTGGTGTACAACACCAGCGCCTACGACTCATTGGATTCGCTGGCGCTCATGGACGGTATTGTGGATATCTACATGCCCGACTTCAAGTTTTGGGAGCCGGTCCATGCGCGCCGCTATGCAAGAGCTCCCGATTATCCTCAGGCTGCGCGACGTGCAATCAAAGAGATGCACCGCCAAGTGGGCCCGCTAGTCACTGATGAACACGGACTGGCAGTACGCGGAGTTCTTCTGAGGCACCTGGTGATGCCCAACGACGTAGCAGGAACCCCGGACATCATGCGCTGGATTGCTCGCGAGCTGGGATCTGAAACGTATGTCAACCTGATGGCTCAATACCGTCCCGCCTGCCACGTCACCGCGATGCAGTATCCAGAGATTGACCGTTGCCTCACCACGAGCGAATTTCAACTGGCCATGGAGGCGTTTCGCGCCGCAGGACTGTCTCGCCTCGATCCCGATGCCCTTAATTCTGCCTCGTTCGTCTGAGTACCGCCTCCTCGAGACATCCCCCAGCTGAACAAGTCGTGTCGCCGACTGGCCGCAGGTTCGAGTTCGCACGAGGGTTTCGTCGAGTCTTTTTGAACCCCTGGCAATGGCTGAGGTGCAATTGGTAGAAAGCGGTACGGTTGACAACTGGGAGGCAAGGCTTCGGGCGGCGCCCGCGACGTCGCCGGCGAATGCAGCGCCAGTGGAGGAAGTCCCACTGAGGGACTTAGAGAACGTGAAGCAGCGCAACCCGGAACCAAGACGATTGGTCGGCAGGTTCACCTTGGTGGGTCATCACGGATTCGGACGAAAATCGGCGGGGGTGGCCGCTGCCAAGATCCCATCGATTTCCTTCTGTTCCAGGCCCCGCACCAGTTCGGTGCTAGGGGGAGTATTGACAGCGCGAAATTTCGGGGCAGTCATACTCTTTTCGTCTAGATCGATCAGGAGAAAAAGCGAACCCAAAAACCCCGGGGGATACCGCAGATTAAGCTTTCGCGAGCAGGAGTTGTACATCCAAGTGGCTGAACCACGGTTCAGCATGGGTCATTGGGGCACGCGCTCCTGAGGATGCTTTCCCGACCTGGCCTTCTCTAGCGAGTGCAGCTTTTGTCGATGGGAAAGGAACAATTGAACAAAGAACATAGTGATGAGTACAGCGCCAAAGGTGCAGACAATGGTTGCGCCGGTGGGGAGGTCGAGCAGTACAGAAAAGTACACACCTAGAGCCGAAACTAATGTTCCCATGGTCCAACCAATCGCCAATCGTCGACCGATCCCCTCAGCAAAAAGCATGGCCCCGACCGAGGGAACGATCAGGTAGCAAAACACGAGCAATACACCCGCGATCGCGACCGAAGATGTGACCACGAAACCAAACGACGCGTAAAACAGAAAATCCCAAAAACGGATGCTCAGCCCACTCGCCTCAGCCGCTTCCGGATTGGTTGAGATCAGCAAGAACTGCTTGCGGAAAACGTAGTGGAAAATTCCAATCGCGCCGTAGAGCAGCGCCGTCTTGCCTACATCGTGCATCGACACGGCCAAAATGTTCCCCACCAGCATGTCCTTGAGGTGCTCCGTCTCGCCGGTAGCTTTGCTCATGGCGAGGATAGCCGTCGCAGACGCCACTGCGTAAGCAATGCCAATAAAGGCTTCTTGCGGAATATGACCTCGGCGTGTGCGCGCGAATGCAAAGATGGCTGCGCCCACAAATGTAAATGCCAAGCTCAGCCAGTAGGCCCCCCCTCCATGCGGGTCCATGCCAATAAGGATGGCGATGGTCGCGCCCAGCGCCGCGATCTGCGCTAGCGCTAGGTCCACAAAGATCACACCGCGCTCCACAACGTGAACGCCAAGATAGGCGTGAATGCCGGTTAGAATCAGGCTGGCCAGAAACGGCGGCAACAAAAATGGGAGAATCTCCAATGGGGTTCCTTATTGAGTCGCCTCGAAGGCTTTGGTTAGCAACGCAATATCGTAGTCGAACAGCGCGAAATAGTCGGTTACCTGCTTCTCGCCTCCCACCGATGGCAAATACACTACCACCTCCGCGCCTGTTTCCCGCCCGATGGACTGCGGCGTCTTCAGGTCGAAATACGGCTCCACCAGTACTACCTTGCAACTCTCCCGTTTCATCAACTTGATGAGTTCGATGGTGTGGCTAGGGGTGGGCGGAATGCCCGGCCGCGGTTCCACATAGCCAATCACATCCAGCCCAAAATGCTTGGCAAAGTTCGGGAATGAACGGTGGTAGGTAACGACCTTGCGTCCCCGATAAGGCTTCATCTCCCCATCCCACTTCTGCTCTGCCGCAGTCAGGCGTTTATCAAAATCTTGAAAGCGCTGCTGAAAATTCGCGGCATTCTCAGGATCGATCTCAGCCAGTTTGTTGGCAATGCCTCGGGCAATACGACGACCGTTATCGGGATCGAGCCAGTAGTGCGGATTGCCCAGGGGATGTACGTCGCCTTCCGCCCGCGTGATAGTCCCTTGCGGGATCTCCAAGATCTCTGCAAACTGGGAAGCATCAAGATATCCAGACGCGCCCACTTGAATCTTCGGGTTGCCGCTTTGGGTGATGAGCGGTGGCAACCAACCGATCTCCAACTGCAACCCCACCGCGATCAGCAAATCGGCTTGGCGCAGCCGCAGAAGGAAGCTAGGCTTGGCCTCAACGAAGTGCGGATCTTGATACCCCTTGGCGATGGACTCAACATTGACTTTGTCGCCGCCAACTTCTTGGGTCAGTGCAGCCATGTCCGTCGTAGATGTCACGACATTGAGTTTCTTGGCCGCGGCAGCTGCTGGCGAAAACAAAGCCCCCACCAGCAGGCCCAGCAGCAGGGTAGCCAACCGAGGAAAGGCATTCCCTTGTTCCATTTGTCTCCTAAAAGGGATGGGCGCCATGTGCACCTAATGAGAACAGCACTTGCATGAGCAATTCGTGTGTGTCGATGTTCTCACCGTAACGAGTGAAACGATACTGTCCTCGTATCTGGCTGAACTCGCTCGGCCAATACGTCAGCACTGCCGAAAAACCTTTATCGATCAAATGAGCTGCCTCGGCTTTGCCAGAACGGTCGTAGCGTCCGCCCACGAACCACCGTCTCCCCAGTTGATAGTCACCCGAGGTATAGAAGCCGAAGGCGCGCTGCTCGGCGGGAAGTTGCTGGCGTTGGCTCCAGATAAACTCTCCGCGACCCACGAAAGAATGATAGATCGATCGTCGGAGCGGCTTCCAGCGTACCGTAGCATCAATGCCGTAAAGGTGCGTCAAAAAGTCCGGACTCGCAGTGTTGTAGCCACGCGAATAGGATGCCCCGAGATCAATATTGGTTGATTCGGTTATGTCCTTGTATGTGCGCAGGTGTCCGACGGCGCTCAGATCGCTTTTGTTATAGGCGTGGTACAGGGGGTGCTGCTGGTCGCCAGAATCACCACGGAAAACCTGCCCGGTCAGCTCCACAAATACTCCTTTGGGTGCAGGCAGTATGCGCTGGACGGAGAGACCGGCATCATCGATGCCGTCTTCGCCCGCCACCAGGTTGTTGGACACGAGCGGCCGATCCACCCAAGGTAACACGTGATTGTGCATGGTGTTCACCTTGCCGAAGGCAGCACGGAACTTACCCACTTTCGCAACAAACCCGGCGGGCAGCGCTGTGAATGTGATGTAGCCCTCCTCCAAATTCACACCTTCTTCTCCGAACGACAGGAAAAAGTCACCGCGAGCGTAGGGATCAATAATGGCTTGTACTCCGAGTTCCGACTCATGCATCTGAAAAGACGGAGACGGATCCACCGGGTTATGTCCTGCAACACCGATGAAGTCACCGATCATGCTTATGTCGGGGTTCAGTGCCTTAGCAGCACTGCCACCGGCCCCGCCCAGCACGGGGCCCTGAGTTGCAGCATCACTGGTGGCTGCTGTCAAGACGGAGGGTGTGGGAGTCTGAGGTCCGGGGGCAGGCGGGGCTGCACCGGCTTCCGAAGTCGGCCCACTTTGTCCTATCGTTGCTGTTGGCCCTAGTACAGCCTGCTGACCCTTCAATTGCCGGATCTGCCCTTCCAAGGCAATGACCCGGTCCTCCAGGTCGCGGACTCTCTGCGTCAGAGCAATGTTTTCTGACTGCTCCCCGGCGGTCGGAACTCCCCCCGCCTGTTGGGCGCAAAGTGGTATTGCGAACAGAACCGCTGGAGCCATGAGCAAGCTCAGATGGCGTCTCATCAAGAATCACCTCGATTTGGAGACTTGTACCATTATTGATCCCAAATGCTGGGATCAACGCTATCAACCTATGCGCGTAACGGGTTTCATTCACGGTTTTGGCAAGCGCGCTGCGCTGACTGGTACCGCTGTGAAGTCCGCTTGTGGAAAGTTTAGTGTTAGCGCGAATTTGTAAGGCGTGGTGACTTCGCAGGTGGATGGTGCTGAGCCAGCAAGTTGACTTGCGAATGTCCTCACGCGAAAGTGTTCGTGTCGCTAGACATGAGCGAATTCGATGACGCTATGGATTCGTTCCGCGCTCGGGACTCTTTCGCATCGATCCGATAACCCAAGCTGAACAAATCGTTTTGGGGCATGGGATCACCTCAATAGGTGATTCCCATCACTTCGGTAGGTACCGCCTTGATGATATTCGAGCGCGAATAATGCCACCGGGGAAGAATCCCAGGAGCCTTTCCCTTAATGCGCACTGCTTGACACCCCGGCTGGAAGACACGATGGAGGTAGGCCATGCTACCACCGAATCAGACATTCTCCGGAGCCCTGCAGGAGAAAGGTGTGAACCGCCGGCGGTTTATCAAATTCTGTGCTGCTATGACGGCTACGCTGGCGCTTCCCCCGCGGTATGTGGCTCAGGTTGCAGCTGCCTTAGAAAAATCCCGCAAGCCTGTGCTGGTGTGGCTGCAGTTCCAAGATTGCGCGGGTAACTCTGAATCTATTTTGCGCTCCAGCCACCCTTCGGTACTGGAAGTGGTCTTGGACCTTCTTTCCTGGGAATATCACGAACTGGTGATGGCGGGAGCCGGACACCAGGCCGAAGCTGCGTTGGAACGGGTGGTACGGGAAGAGAAGGGCAAGTTCCTGGCTGTCGTGGAAGGCGCGGTGCCTCTGGCCGATGGTGGCGTGTACTGTACGGTCAGTGGCCGGACCGCGCTCGACATTGCCCGCCATGTCTGTCCCAATGCCGCTGCCACGATTGCGGCAGGGGCGTGCGCTTGGGATGGTGGGCTGGTGAGGGCCCATCCTAATCCCACCGGTGCGGTAGGAATCTCGGAGGCTGTGCCCGAAGCCAAAGTGATCAATCTGGGTGGCTGTCCGCAGAATCCGGCTAATACCGCAGCCGTGCTGGTGCACTACCTCACTTTCGGCGAGTTGCCCGCAGTGGACCAGTACAACCGTCCCTTGTTTGCCTATGGGCGCATCATCCACGATCAATGTGAGCGCCGCGCTCATTACGATGCCGGCCGGTTCGTGCAGGAGTGGGGTGACGAAGGCCATCGCAAAGGCTGGTGTCTTTACAAGATGGGTTGTAAAGGGCCCCAGGCCACCTTTAACTGTCCCTCAGTACGGTGGAACGATGGCACCAGTTGGCCGGTCAAGGCTGGGCACGGTTGCCTGGCTTGTGCTTCACACCGCTTCTGGGATGTTCGCTCTCCCTTCTACGAGCGGCTGCCGCAGGTCCCTGGGTTCGCAGCAGATGTAACCGCAGGCCAGATCGGAATCGGTGTGACTGCTGCCGTAGCAGCCGGCACTATCGCTCATGGAATCGCCAGCGCCGTTCGCGATCGCCTGCGGACTGTGCCCAAAGCCCCACCGCAGGCGAGCAACCAGCCACCGAAGAAGTAACTGGAGGAGCCTATGGCACGCATTGTGGTTGACCCGGTGACTCGTATTGAAGGCCATCTGCGGATCGAGGCCGAGTTCAGCTCTGGCATGGTATCGGACGCTTGGAGTTCAGGAACCATGTTTCGCGGCATTGAGCTGATCCTTCGCGATCGTGACCCACGCGAGGCTTGGATCTGGACTCAACGCATATGCGGGGTATGCACTACTGTCCATGCTCTAACGTCGGTGCGCGCCGTTGAGGATGCCCTCGGCATCGAGGTCCCGGCGAACGCCAACCTGATCCGCAACATTATTGGCGCTAGCCAATACGTGCAAGATCACGTGATCCATTTCTACCATCTGCACGCGCTGGACTGGGTGGACGTGACCCTGGCGCTCAAAGCGGATCCCTCCAAGACCTCGCAGCTCGCCGAATCCATCTCCCCGTGGCCGAAGTCTAGCCGGGCATACTTCAAGGGCATTCAGGATCGCGTAAAGGCGCTGGTTGAAAGCAAGCAGTTGAGCCTGTTCAGCAGCGGATATTGGGGGCATCCCGCCTATCACCTGCCACCCGAAGCGAACCTGTTGGCCGTTGCCCACTACATCGAAGCCCTGGAATTTCAGAGAGACTACATCCGCATCCACGCCGTGTTAGGGGGCAAGAACCCCCACTTGCAGACTTATCTGGTAGGCGGCATGTCCACCGCTATGGATCCCAACGAGCCGCAGGCGACCATCAATCCGGAGAGGATCACATTCCTGGCGGAATTGGCCGATAAAGCACAAGCCTTTGTGGATCAGGTGTACGTTCCGGACGTGTTGGCGGTCGCCGGCTTTTATCGCGACTGGTTTGGGCGCGGTGAGGGATTGGGGAATTTCCTTTCCTACGGCGATTATCCTCAGGGAAGCGTAAAGGACCCGTCTCGCTTCTTCTTACCTCGCGGAGCCATTCTTAGCCGCGACCTGTCCAAGGTGTACCCGGTCGATCCCGGCCAAGTGGCGGAGTACATCACTCACTCCTGGTACCAGTATTCCGATGGAGATCAGAACGCGAAACATCCCTTCCAGGGTGAGACCAGCCCCAAGTACACCGGGCCCAAACCACCGTTTGAGCACTTGCAAACCGACCAGAAATACTCCTGGCTCAAGGCACCACGCTATCAGGACCACGCGATGGAAGTCGGACCGCTGGCCCGCATGTTGGTGGCCTACGCCTCCGGACACCAGGAGGTCAAAGACCTGGTTAATGGCGCATTAGCCAAGCTAGGCGCGCAGGCGAGCGCTCTGTTCTCAACCCTGGGCCGCATCGCCGCCCGTGCGATTGAAGCGCAGCTCATGGCACGCCAAGTCAGCAAATGGATCGCGGAACTGGGGGAAAAGCTCGGACATGGGGATTTGCGCGTGCACAACGGTGATAAATGGGATCCCGACACCTGGCCAAGCGAAGCTCAGGGTTTCGGTTTCCATGAGGCGCCTCGCGGCTCGCTCGGCCATTGGGTGCAAATCGAAGGGAAAAAAATCAAGAACTACCAGGCCGTTGTACCCACGACATGGAACGCTGGCCCCCGCGACGCCAAGGGGCAGCGAGGCGCCTACGAGGCTTCCTTGCTAAAGACCCCGATCGCCGAACCGGAGCGTCCGGTAGAGATCCTGCGTACCATCCACTCGTTCGATCCCTGCCTAGCTTGTGCGGTGCACGTTGTCGACGCTCAGGGGCGGCCCTATTCGGTGCTCAAGGCGAGCTAGAAGGAGGCTGCGATGGCTGAGTTACGGAAGTATGGGTGGGGCGAGGCCCACCGTCCGGAACCCGCATTTCCTCCGGTGCGGGTGTATGTATGGGAGTTGCCGGTGCGGGTCTCACATTGGTTCATATTCTTGCCTGTAGTTGTGCTCTCCTTCACCGGTTACTACATGCATAATCCGTTCATTGTCACCAAGAGCACCACTACTTTCCTGATGGCTACCATTCGGTTTGTTCACGTGGTCGCGGGCTTTGTGTTTATTGGAGCATTTCTGTTGCGATTTTACTGGTTCTTCAAGGGCAACAGTTGGTCAAACTGGCGCGCCTTTGTCCCCATCCACCGCCGCCAATGGCGGGGCATGGGCCAGATGGTCGCCTATTACAGCTTTCTGCGCACAGACTTGGTGCATCAAGTGGGGCACAACGCTCTAGCCGCTGTGACCTACATGATCATGTTCACCCTCATGCTGCTCGAGATCATCACCGGTTTGACGCTGTATACCCAGGTGCGAGGGGGATGGCTACTGGCTCCGCTCTTTAGTTGGTTGCCTAGGATCATCGACATCCAAAACATCCGCCTCATCCACTATTGCATCATGTTTGCTTTCTTTGCCTTTGTGATTCACCACGTTTACAGCGCAGTTTTGGTTTCTTGGGAAGAGCGGAATGGACTGATCGAGAGCATCTTCACAGGCTACAAGTTTATTCCCAAGGACGAACTGGAAGAGGATGTGCTTCTACGCGAGACGGATTGAATGCTCATACCTGCGCAATACGTTGTGCTCGGCGTGGGTAACACTCTGCATTCAGACGATGGTGTGGGCCCGCGGGCGATCGAAAGGCTGAGAGATGAGAGCAGAGTACCTGAGGGCATCAGCTTGGTTGAGGGCGGTACGCTGGGTCTTGAATTGCTCACCTATATCTGGGACTGTTCCTACCTCTTGGTGGTGGATGCAGTCGACTGCGGCCAGCCCCCAGGCACATTGGTTTTGATGTCAGGGCAGGAGTTGCAAACATTGGTGGGCAAGGGAAGTGTGCATCAATTGGGGGTGGCCGATCTGCTCGTGGCCCTGCGCGTCCTGACAGGGCGGCAGCCCGCTGCCGTATTGATTGGTGTGCAGCCGGCCACAACCGAATGGGGAACAGAGTTGTCGCCCGCGGTTGAGGCGGCGATGGACTCCATGATTGAGGCCGTGATTGGCGAATTGTGTAATCGTGTTCGGGCAGAAGTGGAGACGCAAGCGTAAGCTGCCCGGCGAGGAGGGAGATGCATCATGTGTCTGGCCATCCCCGGAAAGATTGTAGCGGAGGAGCAGCGAAACGGCTTGCGCATCGCTCGGGTGCAATTTGGCGGTATTGTCCGGGAGACCAACCTGGATTTTGTCCCCGAGGCCAAGGTGGGTGACTACGTGATGGTGCATGTCGGTTTTGCTATCAGCCAGGTGGACCGGGAAGAAGCCGAACGCACCTATCAGATATTGGAGGAAATGAGCGCCCTCCAAGAGGAGATCCCGCTGGGGGAAGATCTGCCTAGCCGGCGATAAATCCCTCCTCTCCAATGTTTCATCCCGCCTGTTAACTCTGTGGGTTGTTTCAATCCTGGGCCGCAATAGGCTGGCCGCGACCAGGCCCTCGCCGCGACTAAGAAGGTACTCTGAAGGGGTGGACTCATCCAGAAACCAATGGTTTCTTGATATCGCCATCGATCACCGGC
>DATHDM010000066.1:0-2555 GCA_035319065.1 Terriglobales bacterium | reverse complement strand
AGGCCACGGTGGAAAGTGTCATCAGAAGGATGGATAGGGCAAAACGAAGCGATTTCATCTTCAGTCTCCTTCGAGAAAATGATTTCGACTTGGGCTTGCGACGAAGGTGATTTGCGGCCGCACTCGGTTCAAGATCAGCAGGAGCAATATCCCCTCCATCTGCTGTTCTGTTATACTTAACTATAACACTAATTATCTGTCAAGCGGTTTCTCGATTCGCCCTCTCGTGTCTTGGTAAGTAACTGTATATATGGTTTTTACCTCCAATTGCGTCCTTGCTTCCATTTTCAACGAGAACGGCAGCTGACTGCCTGATCGGACGTTTCCGGATGCACCTCCGATACTTGGGAGCGCCGGATGAATGCCGCATTCTGGCTGGCGCGCCACATTCCCGAAACCCATAAGAACTCCGGAGCCGACCATGCGGAAGCTGATGGCGATCCTCGGTTGCTTGCCAGTTCTCTACCTGCTCCTTGCCCTGTCGGGTTGTGCGGGTTCTTCGGGACCGGCCGGGACCGGTTCCGGCAATCAGACCATCGGCGTCGCGATCGCGCCTGCATCCGTGTCCCTGCAGGTAGGGGGGACACAGCAGTTTTCTGCCACTGTGACGGGGACCTCCAACACCGCTGTGACCTGGTCGGCAACCGGCGGCACCATTTCTTCCGGAGGCCTCTACACGGCGGGAAGTCTCCCCGGCAGCTACACCGTCACAGCAACCAGCGTGGCGGACAGTTCCAAGTCTGCGAGTTCCGCAGTCACCATCACCACGGCAGCGCCGCCTCCGGGAATGACTTCTTCAATCACCAAGGACGGAATAACCTGGACCTTCAGCCAGCCCGTGAGCGCTGGCCAGTTTGTCACCGGCGACTACTACGTTGTCGGTCCGGTCACGGTGACGGCGATCAGCCCGGCGCCGACGACGTCGGCGCCCTATCTGAACGGATCGGTCGTCAATCTTCCTTCGGCCAACAGCAAGAGCGGATTCGATTCGCGCCTGAACGACGGCACCGATCAATCCTGGTGGTTCGACGCCTCGCTGCGGAGCTATCCTCCCGTCAGCTTGAAAGCGGGAGATGCGCTGGTCTCCTCCATCAGCCTGGCAAGCATTCACTCCCAGCCCGAGGTGATGCGCGCCTCTGACATGAGCGCCAGCCCGGTGCGCACTGTTTCCGTGCTCACCGTGGTTGCCGCCGCGCCCTCAGCCGATGCCTTCCGGCCCTCGTACTGTGATCGAGGGCAGACGATTTATCACGCGGGCTCGCTGCAGAGAAACCTGCTGCCGTCGCTGGCGCCGCCGAATCCCGCCTCCACGCCGACGCTGGCGCAATTCGAGTCGTGGTACCGCCGGCCGTGGATTGACACCAATCCGTTTCTTTTCGATGCGCCCGCGGAATACATGCCAAGCTATGGGCAGCACATCGCTTTCGCCGATTCCTACGCTGCTTTGCTCCTGATGCTGAATTTTCCCGACAGCCAGAAAGTCAACCTGACGAACTACATGGTGCAGTACGGCATCGATCTTTACGGCTGCCTGCAGGCGGGCGTGGGGTGGCCTGCGTTTGGCGGGCATCGCAGCGGGCGCAAGCTCCCGATCCTGCTGGCTGGCATATTGCTGAATAACGACGGCATGAAGAACGTCTCCACCACGCACCCCGACCAGTTCGGCGAGGACATGCAGACGGTGTACATCAATCAGATCCCGGGCGGATATCAGCAGGCGTGGCAGGGCGCGACCGTCATCTATGGCGGACACTACGGGGTGACCAGCAATGGACAGCCGGTCAGCGCCGGCCTGTACGGTCCCTACGAGCAACTGCAGCCGGCGAACTGGCCGCTGATCAACGGCAACGAGCAGCTAGGGGAGGCCTACCGGAGATGCTGCACCTCGGTCTCGTGGGTGGGCGAGGCGCTGGCAATTCATCTATTGCACGCGGAAAACGTGTGGAATCATCCGGCGTTCTTCGACTACGTGGACCGCTGGATGACCGAAGACGACACGGCGGCGGTAGCCGCGATCAAAGCGCAAAGCGGCTTCGACTACAGCGCCAACTGGGAGCGCCAGGGTCAGACGCGCTACTGGCTGCAGGGCGAGTTTCCACAATACTCGTTCGTGGATGACATGTGGGCGGCGTATAGGCACTAAGGGAGCCGTCTCCGCTGGCAACCATGAGCCTTCGGATCAAAGGGCTGCTGGAGATGAAGCATGTAGAGGTACCTGTCCATCATCACCCAACAAGGAAAGGCTCTGGTAATAGCGGGGGCGTTGTTCCAACGTGGCAAATGGGCACCGAGGGGATGACAGCCCCCTCCTTGTGCTCTCCGCCGTATACCACTCTAGGTCGCCTGTCATGGAAGACCGTTCAGATCATGAAAATTCTAATTCGAGCAACTTCATACAAAAACGAAGTCTAACATATTCGCTTTTTGTTCGCCCATAAATAGACACCTCGGGGAGTAGGGGTGGAGTTCTCCGTTCTTGTAGAACTAGAAGAACGTGGGAAGCAGGTGCGATGGAGGCCTAGACAGATTCCGCCGCCCCAGGTTTGTTTCCCTCG
>DATHDM010000065.1:0-9905 GCA_035319065.1 Terriglobales bacterium | reverse complement strand
ATTGCACTCTGACCGAGTGGTCCCCAAGGAAATGGACATGAAGAAGTTCTTCCCCGTTGTATTGATACTCCCTGTTCTGATGCTCCTTCCCGCGGTCTGTGTGGCGAGTGACTCCACGATTGTGGAAGAGATCGTGGCCCGGGTGAACAACTCCATCATCACGAGCCAGGATCTGAATCGCGCGCGCGACCAACTGGTCAGCGAGATGCATGAGAAGGGCATTAACAATGATCAGGCCGTGGCCAGCCGGGAAAAGGACCTCCTCCGTGACCTGATCGACCAGCAACTGCTCATCCAGAAAGCCGGCGACCTGGGGATCACGGGAGATACGGAGTTGGTCAAGCGCCTCGACGAAATCCGCAAATCGCTGAACCTGGAAAGCATGGAGGACCTGGAGAAGGCGGCCCAGGCCCAGGGTGTCAGCTACGAAGAGTTCAAGCAGAACCTGCGCAATGGCATCCTGACGCAGGCGGTGATCGGGCGGGAGGTCGGTTCCCGCATCCAGGTGACCCCCGAGGAAACTCAGAAATATTACGATCAGCACAAGTCGGAGTTGGAGCGACCCGAGCAGGTGCGGCTGAGCGAAATCCTGATTGCCCCTGTGAAGGCCGATCCCAAGCAGGCGACTTCGCATGAGCCTGCGCCCGAGCAGTTGGCGGCGGTGGAGAAAAAAGCCAACGACCTGCTGGCCGAGCTGAAGAAGGGCGCCAAGTTCGACGAAGTGGCGAAGAAGAACTCCGATGGACCGACAGCGGCCCAGGGCGGGGACCTGGGCTATTTCAAGCGGGGCACGCTGGCCAAGGAGCTGGAAGACAAGACTTTCAGCATGAAGAAGGACGAGATGACCGACGTCATCCGCACCCGGCAGGGCTTCATCATCCTGAAGGTGACCGAGCACGACGCCGCCGGCATCCCGCCGTTGAAGGACAAGGACGTGGAGGCGCAGGTCCAGGAAGCGCTCTACATGGAGAAGCTGCAGCCGGCGCTGCGTGCGTATCTCACCAAACTGCGGGAAGAGGCTTACATCGACATCAAGTCCAACGTAACGGATACCGCAGCCAGCCCCAATCAGACCAAGCCGGTGATGATGGCAACCGCGAATGAGGATCTGCCCAAGGGCAAACAAACGAAGAAGAAGAAAAAGTTCCTGATCTTCTAGGGCAGCCGGTGATAGGCGCGAAAAGTCTTCAACCCCTCGGATCCCATGTAGCGCTCCAGAATCTTAGGATCTGTTTGCCGCAGATCGACCATCACCAGCCCATCAAGCACGTCGGAAAAATTCCTGTCGACGTTAAAGCCCAGCAGGCGTCCTCCGACCTTCACGTACTGGCGCAGCAGGATGGGAAGGCCCTTGCCGTCGGCTTCGATGTCGCTGATGGTGTCTGAGAGGGCTTCCACATCCTCCAGCGCGCGGCAGATCAGCGGCAGGTCCCATTCCCGCAGGTGCAAACCGCGGAAGGGAAGCCGTGGCTGCACGAAGCGGCTCAAGTCGTCGCGGCGGTTGTCGGCCTCGAAGAAGCGCACGATCAGTTCCCGCGAGGCGCGGTTGTAGCGGCTGCTGATGCTGACCGCACCCATCAGAACCGGCGCTTCGGGATGGATGGCAACGTAGCGCGCAATGCCCTTCCACAGGCAGAGCAGCGAGCCATAGTGTTTCTGATATTCCGCCAGGATGAAGGAGCGTCCCAGCTCCAGCGCCGGTCCAATGCGGTCGAACACCTCGGGCCGGTAGCGGAAGAGGGTGTTGGTGTACAGGCCCTTGCTTCCCCAGCGGGCAAGAATCTGGTCGATGCGGCCGATGCGATAAGCGCCCGCCAGCTCGTCCTTGGAGCGATGCCACAGGATCAGATGCTGATAGTGACGGTCAAACTCATCCAGGTCTGTCGCTTCCCCGGTGCCTTCGCCCACCTGCCGGAAGGTGATCTCGCGGGCCCGCCCGATCGCAGTTAACAGGTTGGGGATCTGGTCTGCCGCGGCAACAAATACGCGAAAATCGCGGTCTTCAATCAGGTGCTGCGCAGGCGGCAGGTTGCGCACTTCGGCGCGAACCGCGCCGGCTGCGGGTGGGGCGGCAATTGGCCGCAGGGGGCGCGGCCGAGGAAACAGCGGCAAGCGGACTCGATGCGGGCGCAACGCGTCCCGCTGATGCAGCAGGTAGGTTCGCCAGCGGAGGTAACACGTGGCTTCTTCCGCGGAGTGGAGCTTGGCGATCTCCGCGTGAGGTATGGGGCTGGCGATGTGCACTTTTACCGTCCGCCCGCGCTTGTTCAGCAACTCATGCGGCAGTCGCACCGTGCGCAAGCGAGGATGCACCAGACCGAGCAGGTGGAAGGGAATGCTGTTGCCACCGTCGATGAACGTGGGCAAGGCGGTTGCTCCCGAGTTGCGGATCAGGCGGCTGGCGGTGGAACTCCATTGCGGATCGGTTACCCGCCGTTGCCGCATGTGCCAACTCGCTACTTCCCCCGCGGGAAAAATCAGCAGCATGCCGCCGCCGGCGAGCCACGCCATAGCCTCTTTCACGCCACGCCGGTTCATGGGAGCGACGCGCTTGCCTTGAAAGGGGTCGAGCGCGATGCAGTATCGCTGCAACTCGGGAACCTCTGCCAGCAGATAGTTGGTCAGCACCCTCACATCGGGGCGCACAGTGAGCGCCAGGTCGCAGAGGATCGCTCCTTCCAGAAATCCAAATGGATGATTGGCTACGGCGACGACCGGGCCGGAGGTGGGAATGCGCTGGAGATCAGCGGGTGCGACCTGGTAAGCGACGTTCATTTCCCGCAGCAGGGCCTGAAAAATCGGCTCCCCGGGGCGCTGCTGTAAACGGCGATAGAGCTTCTGCAGGCCGCGCGGAAAAAGCAGCCTCCGCACCAGCCGGTTGGGACCCCCTACAGCTTGCTTCTGACGGGCCATGAGACTACCCAGCTTTGTTCCTTCTTGCAGGACACCAGTACAACTGCATAGCCAGACTTATCGCGGGCACGGTTACGAAATGATTACGGGCAAGTGAAAATCCGGTGAATGACCCAACCCAGTAGTTAACCCATCGTGTTCGGGTAGCCAACGTCCCTTCGGTACCAACACCCTCGGCCACACCACGATATCCCTGGAATCAGCCGATACTTAACTTGCTCCGCATAGGCGTCATAACCGTCCAAGCCCTGGCGCAGCGTGCGCTCCTCAGGCACCGCGCGTCGTGCAACCATCAGTACAATCACCAATCCGCCCACTACGCCCCAACACGATCCAAGCAGAAGAGCGCTTCCGAAAAGCAATAACGCGACGGCGGCATACATGGGATGGCGCACGTAGCGATAAAGGCGGGCGAACAGCGTGATGACATTGATTCCGGAACCTGCCCTTGCTCCAGACATAAAGCAGGGGAACCTGGGACTCCTTTAATTTGACGCTGGGAATGGCTGAGGAGTTCCAGGCGGGTTGAAAAGTTAGCAATTGCATTGGGATAGCATGGCCTTTGCCACAGGGGAGGTTATTGCAGCGGGAGGTTGCGGGAGGGGCTGGTCGCGTCGGCCTGCTCGTGCGCGTGGTAGCTGGAGCGCACCAGGGGACCCGATTCCACGTGGCGGAAGCCGCACTTCAGCGCTTCTTCCTTCAGCCAGCGGAACTCTTCGGGCGTGTAGAAGCGAGTGAGGGGAAGCTGATCCCTGGAGGGCCGCAGATATTGCCCGATGGTCAGGATATCCACCTTGCGCGCCCCGAGGTCGCGAAAGACCTCTAGCAACTCCGAGGCCTCTTCGCCAATTCCTACCATCAACCCGCTCTTGGTCACTGCTGAGGGATCCATCTGCCTGGCTTTCCCGAGCAGCTCCAGAGTGCGTTCGTATCGCGCTCCCGAGCGCACCGCGCGGTAAAGGCGGGGCACGGTCTCGGTATTGTGATTCAGGACGTCGGGCCGGGCATCCATCACGATGCGCAGACATTCTTCGATGCCCTGAAAGTCGGGGATCAAAACCTCGACCCGGCACCCTGGCGCGCGGCGGCGGATCTGGCGGATGGTCTCGGCGAAAATGCTGGCGCCGCCCAGGTTGTCGTCATCGCGGTTAACGCTGGTCACCACCGCATGCCTGAGGCCGAGGGTGGCTACGGCCCCGGCCACGCGCGCCGGTTCCTGCCAGTCAAGCGGCGCGGGAGCGCCCTTAGGCACGGCGCAAAACCCGCAGCGCCGGGTGCAGAGGTTGCCCAGCAGCATGAAAGTCGCGGTTTTGTGATTCCAGCATTCCCCGATGTTGGGGCACTGCGCCGATTCGCAAACGGTGTGCAACCCCAGAGCTCGTGCCAGCTTCTTCAGCTCGTGATAGTTTTCCCCCATGGGAGCGCGGGCGCGAAGCCACTCTGGTTTCGGCGCGCGTGGCCGAGGCCCAGTCTCGATCTGCACGAGTTGCGACGGAGAGGACATGGCAAAAACCTATTCTACGACGCCCGGGCGGAGGGCGGCGAATCCGAGGTCCCGAGGCGCCCTGGGGGAGGGAGATGCTATGCGGCCAATCCATCCTCTGGCGTTGTTGGCGATTCCGGTTCTGCTTCTTGCATGGTTACAACCGGCCTCGGCGCAGGCAAAGGGTTCTCGCCAGCGCCCACCTGCGCAGGGGACACGGCCCTTGACCGCCGAGCAGAAGGACGACCAGCACGCCATCGAGGAGTTGCACCAGCGCGACATCCGTTACAGCATCGCCGACGACCTGGTCGGACTTTCCACGCTGTGGACGGAGGACATCGTCTCCCTTCCACCGAATTCGCCTCCGATCGTGGGCCGCGAGGCCAACCTGGAGTGGGTGAAGAGCAGCCAGAAGGGAACGCCCACGATGGAAATTCTCTCCTACGATCAGCAATGGAGCGAAATGCGCATCTCCGGCGACTGGGCCTGGGAATGGGGAACCATCTCCAGCCGCGTGCGTCCTGCCTCCGCCAGCAATCAGGAGGTGCAGCTCACCTACAAAGTGGCGCGGCTGCTGCAGCGGCAGCCGGATGGTTCCTGGCTGATCGCCCGCAGCATCTGGAATGAGATTGCCCCGCCGGCGGCGGCGAAGCCGGCTCCTGTGGAAGAGAAAAAAAACGAGAAGCCCAGAACCCTCGATCGTTAGCTTCGCACATGGAGGAAGCGAACATGGCAGACACAGGCCTGGTAACGACTGCCAGCAGTCACACCGTACCTGAAACCATCGGCCGGCTCAAAGACCTGCTTGAAGCTCGCGGCGTAAAGGTGTTTGCGCTCGTCGATCACGCGGCCGAGGCGCAGAAGGCGGGGCTGACGATGAATCCCACGCAGGTGCTGATCTTCGGAAACCCCAAGGCGGGAACACCGCTGATGGTCGCCACCCCGACCGTGGCCATCGACCTGCCGATGAAGGCCCTGGCATGGCAGGACGGCGATGGAAAGGTGTGGCTCTCCTGGAATAGCCCCCAGTACCTGCAGCAGCGTCACGGGTTTCCGCCCGAGCTGATGAAGAACCTGGCCGCGGTCGAGCCGCTGTTTAAGCTGGCAGCGGAATGAGGCAGGGTCCAGTCAGAACGCGTGCAGGTAGGCGATGAGATCGTTGATCTGCGCCGGGCTCAGCATGCGGCCAAATCCGGGCATGGTGGCACGTCCGATGGTGATCACATCGCGGACGCGATCGTCATTAGCCGGTGTTCCGCTCGGCAGGTACTGCTTCTGAAACAACCCCGCCAGCTCCGGACCCTGCTTGCCCTCGCGATGGCACAGCGCGCAGTATTCCTGATAGACCTCTTTTCCCCTTACCTGCGCAGGAGTGAGCACGACTTCTTTTTCGTGCGATGAGGACTTGCAGCCGGCCAGCGCGAACAGCAGGGCGGCGAAGAGAAGGACGACGGCGAGGGCTTCAGCGTGGCGGGTCATCATCGGGGTTCAGAACGAGTAAAATACCAGAGTCATGCCCGTTGCCCTCAAGCGCGCCTACGAAAAGCCGGCCGCGAGCGACGGCTATCGCGTGCTCGTCGAGCGTTTGTGGCCGCGCGGGCTCAGCAAGAGCGCGGTGCGGATCGAAGAGTGGTTGAAGGACCTGGCGCCCTCCGATGCGCTGCGCAAATGGTTTCATCAGAATCCCGCGCACTTCGATCGCTTCCGCAAGAAGTATCTTGACGAACTATCCGCGCCGGAGGCCGCTCAGGCTCTGGATCGCTTGTATGCCCTTTTACGCAGCGGCAAACCCCTGACCCTGGTGTTCGCCTCTCGCGATCCCGAGCACAACAGCGCCGTGGTGCTGAAGGAGTTGCTGGAAGGCCTGCGCAAGCCACCGTCCAACACCGGCCCGGTGAGGACGAGCGCCGGGCGCCCGCGGGCGCGCATGCAGAATCGCTAGCGCGCATGGTCATCCGACCCGAAGTTGACGATCCCGCAGGGTGGGAGGCTCCGGGTCAAATCACGCTGCCCAACGCTTTCATTGCCTCTCAGAAGAGTGAGACCGCCGAATTCTCACCGGCGTGGGAGCCGGTGGCGAGGCGGCAGGGGCTGCTCGCGGCCAGCTATTGGCTGATCCGCCAGCCCGACCATGCAGCCCTCTCGGGCGAACTTGCGGCCCGCTTTCGCGCACCCGGGTTCGCGCTGCCGAATTCCGATGCCATCGCAGCCATTGCCGGGCACGACTCGGGCTGGGCGGCGTTTCCGTTTGAGGCGTCCTTGCAGGTCGATCCACCGACTGGGAGCGACGGCCGTCCCATGAGCTTTCTCGATTTCGGTCCGGATTTTTTTCTGCCTGCCTGGACGCTTTCGATCGACCGCGCGGAGCAAGCGTCGCGAGTCGGAGGCCGCATGGTCAGCGGTCATTTCTACCGCCTAGGCCAGGGACGCCTGGCGGCGCAGGTCGATGAAGGCGGCAACCGCCGCCGGCTGCAGGAATTTCTGCAGGCGGAGCAGCGGCGCCAGCACCGCCTCGAGGCCTGCATTCCCATCTCCGCGGAGCAAGCCGATGCGCTGGTGGATGTGCTGCAGTTTTGCGATGTGCTCTCGCTTTACCTATGCTGCGGGGCGCAGGAGGCGGTGGAGTTCCCGCAGCAGCTTGGCGGACGCAGGATCCGCCTGCGCTTCTGCCACGGTGCCTTCAAGCTCGATCCTTCTCCATTCAAGGGAGAAGGAAGCCAGGACTCATCGGCAATCCGCCTGAGCGTGCCTGCAAGCCGCTACCCGCACCCCAAGGGCCCGGAGATCAGGCAATTGAACTTTGAGTTGTGCTGAGGCGCGAGGTGCGCGCTGGAAGGGAAGGAGCTTCTATTTCGGCTTCTTCGGCCGATCGTCCACCATCACTTCCACCAGCTCATCGATGGTTTCGAGCGCCCGCTTGTTGGGGAGGTTGTGATTGTTCGACATGATGGAGAAGGCCAGCCGGTCTCCGCTGAGGGTGGTGAGGTAGCCGGCGAGCGAGTTAACGTGTCCGAGGGAGCCGGTCTTGGCCTGCACCCGCCCCTGCGCGTTGGTGCCGCGGAAGCGGTCTGCCAGCGACCCGTCCACTCCGGCGACGGGAAGCGTATCTTCAAACTTCCCTCCCCAGGGCTGCATGTCGGCGTACCGAAGCAGCTTGACCACGGCGTGAGGCGTAACCAGGTTCTGGCGGGAGAGGCCGGAGCCATCGAAGAACACGTACTCTTCCGACCGAATGTCCCCCTGGGCAAGAAATCCGCGCATCACTTCCAGGCCCGCCTCGATGGTTCCGGCGGTTCCTTTCTCCTTGCCGAGCAAGCGCAGCATGAGTTCGGCATGCAGGTTCTGGCTGACCTTGTTGATCACGCGCAAGTCCTGCAACACCGGCTGCGAATCGTAGTTCGCCAGGACAACATTGGCGGCCGCCTGCGGGGCGCGCCGCACATCTTCGCCTCCGCCTGCCGGGGCGGTAGTGGTTACGGTGAATGTGGAGAGGGAGGCCAGCTCGGTGTGCCGGGTGCGTGAGCGGCCGAGGACCACGATACCGCGCCTTTCCAGCATCTCGCGAAATACCTGAGCGGTGAAGTCAGCCGGGTCCTCGATGGCCAGCGCCTCGTTCGCGCCGGGGTCGTCTGCCGGAATGTTGCCCCAGAGGGTCAGCAGATTGGCGCCCGGTTCGCGCGTGATGTAAACGCGGCGCGGGCCGGTTGAGGCGGGCGTGGTGATAATGCGATTGTCAACGCGGTAATAGTTAGAGGCGGGATTGATGGTGACGAAAGCCTTATCCCCCGGAAGATCGGCGGGCAGGATGCTGACGAACACCACATTGTCGTTGAGGGTGAGGGCGGAGACGGGAGCTCCCCACTCCCACACCATGTCGTCCTGCGCCCAGCCTTCCCCGTAACGTTCGAAGGCGAAGTAAGAATCATCGCCGACCACATCCCCGTCCACGTACTTCACGCCCTTCTGCACCAGTTGATCGGCTAACTGCTCCAGTACCCACATGGGCGGCTGCTTGCGCTCGGTGCGCAGGTTGTAGGGCAGGGTGCGGCCCGAAAGATTGGGATCGCCCCGTCCCACCACGTAGAGATCGCCGCTCAATCGTCCGTGGCGGTCCACCTGGCCGTTGGTTTCGATGGTGGTGCGGAACTTGTAATCCGAGCCAATCAGCGCCAGCACCGCCGCGGTGGTGAACAGCTTGGTATTCGAAGCCGGGGTGAACAGCTTCTCCCCGTTCAGCGAGTAGAGCAACTGGTTTTTCTTGAGGGAGATGACTTCGATGCCCCAGAAACCGCGAGAGACCTCGGGATCAGCCAGAATCTTCTCGAGCCGCTCGGGCAGCGAAGGCGGGGAAGCTATGGTTTTCTTGTCTTTCGCGGCCGCAGACAAGGCCAACACGAGGGTTAGAAGCAGAGCGACCCGGCGAGAGGCGGCACCACACGTTGCATACATGGGGGCAATCGAATTCTAGCATTTTCCCCCAGATCGCAGTGAGTGTTTCCTTGTGGCGTGCGAGCAGGAATGATGGACCGCCCCATGCGTGGGCCAGGTCACGCACAACTGCGATGGACAGGCAAGGCTGTGTCGCAGCCCGCGGGGCTACGGCAGTTTAGAATCGACGTGCATGCGCCCTCCCTACCGCTGGAATCTGGGTGACCGCACGCTCGAGTTGGGCGAGCGCACCCTGATCATGGGCATCGTGAACGTCACCCCGGATTCCTTCTCCGATGCCGGCCAGCACCACGACAGGGCTCGCGCCGTGGAACACGCTCTGCGGTTGCTGGATGAGGGCGCCGACATCATCGACATCGGCGGCGAGTCCACACGCCCGGACACACGCGTCGAGAGCTCTGCGGGGTCCGCGCCGCCTCCGGATCCGCAACGGAAACCCATCAGCCCGGAAGAAGAGTTGAGCCGCGTGATGCCCGTCATCGGTCAAGTGCGGGGCTTGCGCCCGCAGGCTGTGCTCTCCATCGACACCTACAAGGCTTGCGTGGCCCGCGCCGCGGTGGAATCCGGGGTGGACATCGTCAACGACGTCAGCGGCCTGCTCTGGGATCGGGGGATGGCGGAGACCGTCGCCGGCTTGCCCTGTGGCCTGGTGGTGATGCACATGCGGGGATTGCCGGAGACCTGGCGTCAATTGCCGCCCTTGGATGACGTAGCGGGGACCGTGAAGCGTGAACTCGAGCAGCGGGTGTGCGCGGCGGAGAAGGCCGGCATCGCGCGCGCGCGGATGGTCATCGATCCCGGGATCGGTTTCGGCAAGAACTACGAAGAGAATTATCCGCTGCTGGCGCACCTGGAGCAGTTGCAAGACCTCGGTCTCCCCATCCTCGCCGGCACTTCGCGCAAGTCATTTGTCGGAAAAGCCGTGGCCCAGCGGCTTGGCGACGGCACGTTACCTTCGCCACAAGAGCGCCTCTACGGCAGCCTGGCGGCCGTTGTCATCACCATCCTCAAGGGAGCCCACATCGTGCGCGTCCACGATTTGAAGGCTGCGGTCGAGGCC
>DATHDM010000064.1:0-2779 GCA_035319065.1 Terriglobales bacterium | reverse complement strand
GTACTGGTCGTTTACCGGATCCCAGTCTTGTCCCCAGAAAAATTTCCATCCGAAGGCGTGCCAGGAGAGCTGCGAGCGCGCCACCAACTGCCAAACGATGAGCGCCAGAATGGCCAATACGATCAGGGCACAGGCCAGGATGGACCAACTGAAGATCTGGTCGGCGAGGACCCCGTCGGAAGAGTGCTCCAGCGGACGGATGCGAGCCTTGGCGCCCTGCCCCGCAACAGGCTGTGGGCCCGTCACTGGCTGTCGAAACAGGGCTTGGTTGGCCATGCCGGCAAGCTAACAGAAGCTTGTTACAGGAATGTTAAAAGGGCAGTACCAACGTTGCTGGCAGATGGCCCGTCATCTGCCAGCGCTGTCATTACGAAAAGCTTGCCTTTCGTGCAGATTTGATGCAAGCGAAGTTGGCCCGACGATCCACGGTTCGCGAGGACCTTTCATAACCGACAGAATTGCCCTTATGATCCTAGAGGCATGCCCGTCTTCGCCGCCGTTGATATTGGATCGAACTCCGTCCGTTTGAAAGTGGCGCGCTTGCGCGGGCGCAAGCTGCAGGCTATCCACGAAGATCGCGAAGTCACCCGACTGGGCGAAGGCGTCTTCCGCTCCAATTTCCTTTCCCCGGAGTCGATGGCCGAGACGGTGAAAGTTCTGCGCCGCTTTCATCGTGCCGTGCAGCGCGTGGGAACCGATTCGGTGCGCGTAGTAGCCACCAGTGCCCTGCGCGATGCCCGCAACTCGCAAGCTTTTCTGGAGTGGGTGCGCTCCGCCACCGGATGGCCCGTCGAAGTGATTTCCGGTCTTGAGGAAGGGCGTCTGATTCACCTCGGTTTGGTTTCCAACCTGCGCTTGCAATCGTCTTCGGTGCTGATGATCGATCTGGGTGGAGGAAGCTGCGAGCTGACGGTCTCCAAGCGCGGTCATATCCGGGAAACGGCGAGCTTGCCCCTGGGCGCCGTACGCCTCACCAATGAGTTTCTGGGCCACGATCCTCCGCGCAAAGGAGAAATCCTGCGACTGCGCAGCTTCGTAGCGCGCGAGGTAGGCCGGGTGTCGGGCAAAATCGCCGTCTCCAGGGTGCAGGCCGCGATCGCGACTTCAGGAACCGCGGCAGCGCTGTCGGCAGCAGCGAGCCATTTGATCCGTCCGCCCGGGAGAGCTCGTAGCCCAGTCGTTTCTGCCGCCGAGATGCGCAGACTGGGCAAGTCGATCAGTCGACTCTCGCTCGAAGAGCGCCGCCAGATCGAAGGCATCGGACCCCGGCGAGCCGAAATCATCGTCGCAGGCGCACTGGTGTACCAAGAACTGATGGAGCGCTGTCAACTGCGCTCCTTCCGTTATTCGCCATTGGGCTTGCGCGACGGTCTGCTGGCGCAAATGGCTGCTGAGTATGACCGCAGCACGCGCTCCGGCCGCCAGATCGAATCGGAGCGCTGGGATTCGATCCAGCATGCCATGCATCACTACCACGTCGACCCGCACCATGCTCTGCAGGTGCGGGCATCGGCCATGGAGCTGTTCTCTGCCCTGAGGGCTTTGCACAACCTTCCCCCGGAATATCGCGAGTGGCTCTCCGCGGCGGCCATGCTCTACGAGGTCGGAGACTTCGTGAATCGCAATGGACGGCACCGCCATGCGCACTACATCATTTCCAACTCCGAGTTGCTCGGATACACGCCCGATCAGCGACGCATCATCGCCGGCATCGCGCGCTATCTCGGCAAGTCGCGGCCAACGCCGGGAGACGGTCCCATGAAGGGTCTTGGGCCATTGGAGCAGGAGCACGTCGCCAAGGCATCGATGCTGTTGCGCCTGGCGCGGGCCATGAATTTGGGGAGAAGCCGGGCCGTGCAGAAAGCGCGCGTCGCAATGCGCAACGGCAACGTGCGCTTGACCTTGGTCTCCCGCCGCCGCGTGGGGATTGACCTGGAGGTGTGGGCGATCGAACGCGACGCAGACTACTTCCGGGAAGTGTTCGGCCGGGATCTTTCTGTGGCGGCGGCGTGAAGCGACCGCAGCACTTTAGGCGTCAGGCACCAGGAAAGCGATCCGGAACTGCGCCGCAACTCGACCTTGGCCACCGCCCCTTTGCGCAGCTCGATATTAGCTTCGCAGCCGGCGCCGCTGATGAGGTGGCCCAGAAACTCGCTGAGGTTGGGATTATGGCCCACCACCATGATGGCTTCCATCCGCGCATGCTTCTCCAGCATCTTGCGGAAATCGGCGATGGTCGCTTCGGGACGGAGCGCGGGTTCAATCTGCAGCTTGCCTTCGAAGCCCATCTCATTGCCTACCAGCACGGCGGTCTGGGTGGAGCGCTTCAACGGGCTTGAGATCATGGCGTCGACCTGAACATCCAGGGTCGCCAGCGCTCGTCCCACGTAGCCGCATTGTTCGATGCCCTCGCGGTCTAAACCGCGCTTCTCATCTTTCTTCGGCGTGGCGAGCCTCTCGCCGGCATTGGCGTGACGTAGGAAATAGACAATCATTCAGTTCAGGCTTCCTTTGCGATCCGCGTCCGGCGGCGGGGTCGCGCCGCGGGAACTGCAGGGATCGCCTGCAGGGTTTGCTTTCCCTCGGCCAGAGCAATCAGAAACTCCTGGGCGTTGAAGGCGGCTGTCCCCGTCGGCGCTCTGCTACCTCGCCTGCCGGGAGTTTGCCACACACGATGATACGAACCGTCGCGGGCAAGGACCCGGGTCTTCAGGTTGTCGGCCAGATACGCCTCCAGGATCTCGTAGCGCACTCTTTCCCTTGCCATCGGGTCTTTCAG
>DATHDM010000063.1:0-12685 GCA_035319065.1 Terriglobales bacterium | reverse complement strand
GTGCTGGCGTTGACCAGCTCCTCGGGCAGGCTGGCGCCTTCGAGAAAGCTGAAAGCCGAGCGGGAGTGAAGTTCAACGTACATTCAGAGCAGAAGCCAGTGCCTTCCCCAGCGTTGCCTTATCATGCCCTTGATTCTCCAGGGTGGAGTAGGGCTGTAGCCCTGCATTTATGCAGGTCGTCAAAATGCCGGTTTCAGCCGCTGAGGAGCGCTTGGTTTGTATTGCGCCATATCCCCTTAGGGGCCAAAGCCAGGATCCTTTGGAGTTTTTCAATGCAGGCCTAAAGGTCTGCTCCACCCATTAGTCATATTCGCCTTCCACGAACCAATGTCCGCTTAACAGATCGCGGTAAATGCGGTACAAGGCGATGTCGTGCACCCGCGCAAATTGGCTCGATTGTTGCTGCGGGCCGATCACGGCTACATCCCACTCTTCCCGCTCCCAGCGGCCGTGGTTCCACCATTCACCGGAGCTGTACCAGGGTCCGGCGCACCAGGCGAGCTGGCCGGAAATTTCCGGCGCTGTCTTGGAATTTGCGGATTTCGCCGGCGAAATCGAAATGCGCACCGGCTTGCCGCCGTTTTGTTCTACGCTGGCCGCGAGCGGCGGGCGGAACAGCCGCATGCCCACCAGCGGAAGCGCGGCGGCGTCCGGATCTACGCGCTTTTCCGAATCGGGTGCGGCCGGAGCAAAGCGCCGTATGCCGAATGCGTTGCGGCGGTGCGTGTCCAGCACCTGCGGGGATCCGACGTTTTCCATGCCTCCGGCGATCCTTCCCAGGCGCGCCAGCGTCAGCTCCAGCTTTTCCGGTTGCGGGGTCAGCGGAAGAAACAGGCCTTGCTGCGTGGTGCATGGCTTCGCCGGTTCGGCCGCCAGCCAGACTTTCAATACCGGCGCCGGCGGTGGGTTCGACTTCAATTCCAGCTGCAGCAGCTTCACAAAAACCCTGGCATCGAGCATGGGCACCGGCAGTCGAAGCCGGCAGTGGTGAAATTTTTCTGAAGGCTTGCGGCGATCCCTTGATTCGCGCGACAAGTTCCCCTCTGCATCCTCAGCCGGGGAAGCCTCCTCGACCGGCAGGCCTTCGCGATCTGCAGTCACCTCCGGATCCAGTTCCAGGCGCAGCGAAAGCTGGTGGGTGGCCAGAGCCCGCGCGCTCAGCCGGGCGCAGAGCTGCTCCGCCAGGCGGCTGAGGACGAAGGCCAGCGGCTCCAGCAGGTCGATGGGGTCTTCCAGCTCGCAAAATTCTTCAAAGTGAAGAGGCGGCTCGGCCGGAACCAGCGGACGCGATGTTGTGCCGCGGGCCAGCCGCTGCAGCTGCAAGCCCCGCTCGCCCAGCCGCTCCACAATCGCGATCTCGGGCAGGATGGCCAGCGAACGAAAATTGCGCACGCCCCAGCGGTCGAAGGTGTCCAGCAATGCCTCGGAGTTCTTCTCCTCCGTCCGAAGCTGGGCGTTCTTTTTTGCCGGCTTTGTATTTGCTGGCTGCGCCGCGCCAGGATCTGCCGGCAGCACGGGATTGTTGGGCATCAGCAGGATTTCAATGGGCAGGTTCCCCAGCCGCGCGCCTTCTTCGCCGGCGGCGATCAGGGTGATGCCGGAAAATCCGCGGGCGGCATGCATGGCCGCATCGGGATTGGAGGCCACTCCCACGTTCACTTCGAGCCCCGCATCCGAGCAGCGCTGGGCGGCGTCGCGAGCGATTTTCGCCGCAGGTCCGAAGAGCGATTCGAGGCCGGCGAGATCGGCGATCACCGTATCCGCGGCGGTCTCTTCCACGCGCGGCGAGAAGGCGCAGACGCAATCCAGCAGCGCGGCGTGCGCCGCTGCCTCCTGAGGGAACGACCGGCGCCGGATGCGCCAGCCGGTTTCCCGTGCCCACTTGAGCCCGGCGGTGCCCCGTCGTTCCGGAATTTTTCCATAACAATGATCCAGCAAATCCTGCGCCTGCGATTCGGTCATGCCGGTTTCGACCCCTGCCTCACGGGCTTTTTCGTTGAGCGCGATCACGCGCACCAGCGGCGGCGTGCCTTCGGTGATCGCCAGCGCCTGCCCGCGCAGATCCGCTTCCGCGCGCGTCACCGCGGCGACGGGGAATTCGGGAATGTAAAAGCAGGCGAACATAAGCAAATACCTGCGCTCTCAAACTTATAGATTCCTCCGGCCCTGGTCAGCCCGCGACGGTCCATGATGTCCGGGCGGCAAATTCCGCGCGCATCGCGCGCACCGGTTTGCGTTGAAGGTTGAAGCCGGACGCGCGCAGGATTTCGGCTTCGACCTCCAACCCGGCGAGCAGATTTCCATGGGAGAGCGATTCGCCGGCTTCCGCCTGTGTGCAGACCGCCGAGCGCCCCGCCGCCAGATGCAACACCAGTGAGGCGCACGTCTTGGCGCAGGACTCCTGCTCAATGGCCAGCAGAATGGTTGGCGTCTTCTCCACCGCCCGGCGGAAACGGAACCACGAGGTCAGCGGCACACGCCGCGCCGCCTCCGCGGGAACGCTTCCCAGGTCCATGACCACCAGGCCGAAGCCGCCACTTTGTAATAAAAGATCGGTGGCCTTCAGCGCCTGTTCCAGGGCGCGAAATTCGGGCTTGGTGTGCAGCTGAGAACGATTACGGGTAAGTATTTTCTCCGAGTGTGATTCAGAACCCGCTGAAACACTCGGACAAGAGTGTCCGCGCCACACATGATTCCGGCAACGTACCCAAAGCAGGCGCGGCAGATCCACTCCCGCTTGTTGCGCGGATGCGGGATCGAAACTATCGTTCGCATCCACCACGGCGCAGACCTCCTGCCGCTGCGTCATTCCCGCCAGCAGGGACTGCAGCAGGCTGGTGCGGCCGCTGGAGGCGTGGCCGACGATTTCTGTGAGCGCTCCCCGGGGGATACCGCCGATGAGCGCGTCGAGCGCGGCAATCCCGCAAGGCACCAGCGTCGGCTCAGGGCGCACCTCCATGGCTGAGGCCGGAGTGACGCCCGGGGTGGCCAGGCGGTCTGCCGGCTGCCAATCCACGCGCTGCGGGCGGCGAGCTGGAGGCGGAATTTTTGCCGGTAGATATTCGCTGTCGTCCCAAGCCTGGTTGAAGTCGTCGGGGAAATATTCGAAAACAGGGACAGCGACGCCGGAGTTCATAGCGACCTCGTCGGAAGGGCGAAGCGGGAAAAATCTGGGGAGGAAAGCCAGCTGCCGCCGCCCAGGGCTGGTAGCGGCGGCGCTAGTTTTCGCTTTTTATTCGCCCAAGAAAGAAGATTCTGCTATGGCGGGAAAGGCTTGTCAAGGGGGTGAAAAAACCGCTTCCTTACTGGCTCGCGCGATAGATGATCTTCCCCGCACGCAGCGTGTACTCGACCGCAGCCAGCGCGCGTATGTTTTGGGAGGGATCCCCTTTGAAGACCGCGAGATCCGCCTCCAAACCCGCGGCAACTCGTCCCAGCCGATGAGATTCTCCGAAGCGCCCGGCGGGCGCGGTGGTGAGGGATGCCAGAATCTGCGGAAAGCTCATGCCCGCCTCGGCCATCAGGGCGTACTCCTCGCTGGGATCGTAGTCAACAGCGCCGAGATCGTTTCCGAACAGAACCGTCCCCCCAGAGGCAACCCATGCGCGCAACTGGGCGACGGCGGCGCTGACCATCTGCTCCCCCGCCGAAATGCGGTCGTGGCGCATGATGTACTTCCACAGCGTCAGGGTCGGCGTGAGAGCCACGCGTCGCTCCTTCATCGCCGCCAGCAGGGTTTCATCCCAGGGGCCGGAGCGGGGAGTGGTGTGCGCGATCACGTCCACTCCACCGCGCACGGCGGCGAGGATGTCGGCGCCGCTGTTGGGATGCACAAAGGCGGGCTTGCCGGCGCGGTGAGCTTCGCTGGCCGCGGCAGCGATGCCGCTCTCGGGAAACGGCGGATTGGGCGGCGGAGGCGGCTGCAGATGTATCTTGATCCCGTCCACCCCTTCATCGAGGAGCTTCCTCGCGGCCGCCGCCGCCTGCGTCGCGTCCGTGATCTCGGGGGAGGGAAAGGTCATGAACCCCAGGATTCTGAGGATGGTATCCGGCGGAACCGCGTGCGGCGCAACCAGCGCTTCTCCGGTCGAGCGAATTCTCGGGCCCGGCACCTCCCCGGACTCGATGCGGTCGCGCAAGCGCCGCGTGTTCTCCCACATCGATCCCAGGTCGAACGCGCTGGTGAAGCCGTAGCGCGTGAGCATGGCCTCGAGCTGGCGGCTGAGTTCGGGCGCTGGAATTGCCCCCACGTTCGCCCACTTCCTTTCGAAGAAGTGCACGTGGCTGTTCCAGAACCCAGCGGTGATGGTGACGCCCGAACAATCGAGCAATTGCGCGGCCGGAGGAATCTGGACCTCCGCCCGCCTGCCGGCGGCAACGATCCTTCCCTCGCGGATCAGCACAACACCGTCGCGGATCGGCTCCTCGGTCGGACTGACGTAGATCGTTCCTCCCACCAGGGCCAGGAGCGGGTTGGGAGCGTCAGGGGAGCGGCCCAAATCCGCAGCCGCAGACGGAATGGCGGTAAGAAGGAGCATGATTGCTACAATCCCCTGCATGGCAAACCTATCGTTAATATATGGCATGCGATTGCTGCCGGCCGACGACATCGAGCAGATCGGCGACGCCACGGTCAAACTCAAGAACGGGCGCGAAGCGCGGGTGACCATGCATCTGCTGGAAGGCAGCAAGGAAGACATCGAGAAGCAGCTGCGCACCAGCATCGAAGCCTTCTTCGACCTGTATCCGGAGATATAAGTGGGAGAGATGAAGCGCTGACCGCTCACCGCTGCCTTCCGTGCGTCGGTCACGGCTGGGAGTGACTCCAATCACAGCGTCGATTGACTGCTCGACCAATCATCCCAACGTCGCCGCTGAGCCCGGAAGAGCATCCTGCCCGTCCGTTCCCGGTTTCCTTTCCGGGGTCAAGATTCCCAGCCGGGCCGCTTCAGCGGCCGGGCCCTTGTCGGCGCGATCAGCAATGACTAGAATGCGCCGCGCTTCGAGCGCGGCCCATCGAGGAGGAGCAGTCTATGAAGCGCTTTGTAGGCGTATGCCTTGCCTTTGGCCTGGGGAGCATTCTCCTCCTGAACGGATGCAAAGGGAGCCAGGCCAGCAACACCATCCGCATCGGTGTCATCACGTCCGCCACCGGCAGCAACGCCGCTTTCGGCCAGGCCCACAAGAATGGTTACACCATCGCCCTGAACGAGATCAACGCCAGGGGTGGGGTGCTCGGCAAGCAGGTCGAACTCGACTACTACGACGATCAGAGCAAACCCGACCAGGCGGTGCAGGGCGTGTCCAAGCTGGTTGACCAGGACCACGTGCCCATCATTCTCGGCGCCTACTCCAGCGAGAGCACCCGCGCCATCCTTCCCGTGGTCACGCAGAAGAATGTCCCTCTGCTGATCCCTACGGCGGTGGCCGACAACGTGATGGAGACGGGCTCGCCCTGGGTCTTCCGCATCTGTGCGGGATCAGGCTCGTTTGCCACCTCCACCCTCGATTTCCTGCAGAAAAACGGCGCGCCCAAGACGCTGGCCATCGTGTATGAGAACACCAATTTCGGCCAATCCAACGACAAGTCGATGAAGTCGGCGGTTGAAAAGGCAGACTGGATCAAGCTGCTGGACGAAGAGGCTTACCAGGCCAGTTCTCCCGACTACAAGGCGCTGCTGCAGCGGGTTAAGGCCAAACAGCCGGACGTGGTTTACTTCGCTTCCTACCTGCTGGATGCCAGCACCTTGATGCGGCAGGCGGAGCAGGTCACCCTCAACCCCAGGTATTACACCTCGGCGGGCACCGGCTTTGCGGCGGCGGAATTCCCCACCCAGGACAAGGGCGCAGGCAAATACGCGGAGTACACCTACTCCGTATCGCAGTGGCTGCCCTCGGCGAAGTGGAAGGGATCGGCAGAGTTCGACCAGAAGTATGCCCAGCTGACGGGCTCGCATCCGGCCTATCACGGGATGGAAGCCTATGCCGTGCTGCTGACCGCGGTGGCGGGCATCGAGGCGGCAAAATCGACCCAGCCACAGGCCATCCGCGACGCGCTGAAGAATCTGAACCTGCCCGACACGCCGTTTGGTCCGGTGAAGTTCGATGCCAAGGGGCAGAACGCGCATCCGGTGCTGGTGACGCAGGTGCAGGGTGGGAAATACAAGGTGGTCTGGCCGCCCGATGCCGCCGAGGCCAAGCCCGTTATTCCTACGCCTGAGTGGACGAAGCGATAGGCCCTGGGCAGATGAAGCCCGGCGCAGCTGTCCCTGGTCTCTGCGCCTCCGCTACCCTCGCTGGGCGCAGGTCACGGACAAAGGCGGCCGCTTCGCCCGGGAGCACAGTAAGCCACAGTACTGCGCGCAAGTCCGCGGAGACGAGACGTGAACTTCTACGCACTGTTGCAGGCGGTTCTCAACGGCATCCTCACCGGTGCGCTCTACGGGCTGATCGCCATGGGCATGGCGCTGATCTTCGGCGTGATGCGCATCGTCAACTTCACCCACGGCGCTTTCCTCATGCTGGGCATGTACGTCACCTACGTGCTGTTCCAGGCGGCGGGCATGAATCCCTATGTGGGTTTCATCGGAGCCGGGCTGTTCCTCTTTCTTTTTGGCTGGCTCACCTACGCCGGACTTCTGCGCCCCATTCGCGGCCAGGCGGACTTCATGGTCATCCTGCTCACTATGGGCCTCTCACTGGTGCTGATTGATGCCGTACAGCTGATCTTCGGCGCCGACTATCACCAGATCAACATCGCCCTGCTGAGCAAGAATGTGCGCCTGGGACCGCAGATCTCGCTGAATGCTCCCTGGCTGGTTTCCTTTGCCCTGGCCCTGTTGCTGGCCTTCGCGCTTTATTTCTTCGTGATGCACACCATGTTCGGGCGGGCAGCGCGGGCGATCGCGCAGAACCGCTATTCCGCGCCCCTGATGGGCATCAATGTGAACCGCGTGCAGGGAGTGACCTTCGGAATTGGCGCCGCGGCTGCCGGCATTGCTGGCGGATTGCTGCTGCCGGTCTTCTACCTGTTTCCCGAGGTGGGCAACCAGTTCCGCCTGAAGTCGTTTGTGATGGTGGTCCTGGGCGGAATGGGATCGATCCAGGGCGCGGCTTTGGCGGGCCTGGTGCTGGGTGTAGTCGAGAGCCTGACCAGCCTTTACTGGGGCAACGAGTGGGCGCTGGCCGTTGACTTTGCCATCTTCATCCTGGTGCTCTCGCTGAAGCCGAACGGAATTTTTGGGAGCCAGCGGGTATGAAGCGCTGGCAGCTCATTCTTGCCGGCATCATCTTCGTGGTCGCCGTGTTTTTGCCGCTGGTGATCCGCACCGACTACACCCTGCAGGTGCTGTTTCGCGTCTTTCTCTTTGCCGCTTTGGGGCTGGCCTGGAACCTGGTCGGCGGCTACACCGGGCAGCTTTCCCTGGGACACGCCGCCTACTTCGGCGTGGGAGCCTATGGCCTGGCGCTGTTTGCCAAGCTCGGCGTCAACCCCTGGGTGGCGCTGGCAATTGCCGTGATATTGGCGCTGGTCTCGGCGGCGGTGATCGGCAGCGTTTCCTTCCGCCTGCGCGGACCTTACTTCGCGCTGTGCACCATCGCCTTCGCCGAAGTAGTGCGGCTGATCGTCAAGAACCTTCCCAACGTCACCGGCGGAGACGTCGGGGTCCAGGTTCCGCTGCTGTTCCCCACCTCGACCATCCGCTCCTTCTATTACGCGGCGCTGGGGCTGACCATGATCGCCTTCGGCATCATCATCTGGACGGAGCGCTCGCGCTTCGGCTACTACCTCATGGCCATCCGCGAGGATGAAGAGACAGCGCTCTCGGTAGGGATCAACACGCCGCGCTACAAACTGCTGGCGCTGCTCATCAGCGCCGCCATCACCGCCGTCGGAGGCGCGCTGTACGCCAGCCTGTTTCTCTACATCGTGCCCGACCAGGTGATCGCCATGGAGATCTCCACCGAGATCGCAATCGTGGCCATGCTGGGCGGAGCCGGCACCGCTCTCGGGCCGATCGTGGGATCGGGGATCCTGGAAACCGCCGCCGAGCTGTTCAAGAACATCTTCCAGGAGGCGCATCTGCTCATCTACGGCGCGCTGGTGATCCTGGTGGTCTTGTTCCTGCCGGAGGGAATTGTAGGAACGCTCAGCCGGAAGCTGCACTTCTTTGGAAAAGCCCCGACCGCGCCACTGACAGCCAGCCCGCTGCCGGGGGCAAAGGAAGAGGCCGAGCGGGTTTCGGCGGAGTAGGAGTTACCAATGCCTCTGCTGGAGATCCGGAACGTGTCGAAGCGGTTCGGCGGCCTGCTGGCTGTCAACAACGTCTCCTTCTCCATCGCCGAGGCAGAGACCACGTTCATCGTCGGGCCCAACGGGGCGGGAAAGACCACGCTGTTCAACCTCATCACCGGCGTCATTCATCCCGACAGCGGCTCGATTTACTTCCAGGGGCAGGAGATCACGCACCTGAGCCCCGATCGCGCGGCGCGGCGCGGAATCGGCCGCACCTTCCAGATCGTCAAGCCGCTGCGCAACCTCACCGTGCTGGAGAATGTGATGCTGGGCGCATTCCAGCACACTTCTTCTTTGGCGAAAGCCTCCGAGGAATCGAAGAAGGTGCTGCAATTCCTGGGAATGAGTCACGTCATGCACCTGCCCTGCCTGGGGATGCCCCTGCCCATGCTGAAGCGGTTGGAGATTGCGCGCGCGCTGGCCACCCGGCCCAAGCTCATCCTGCTGGACGAAGTCGTGGCCGGCTTGCCGACGGCCGAGGCCTTGCGCCTGGCAGCCTTGCTGAAACGGCTGCCGGAGTGGGGGATATCTTCCATCGGCGGCGTCGAGCACGTCATGCAGGTGGTGATGCGGACCGCGGACCGGGTGGTGGTACTCGATCACGGTACGCTGATCGCCGAGGGCAAGCCGCAGGAGGTGGTGCGCCTGCCGCAGGTGATCGAGGCCTACCTGGGGCCGAAGTACAAGGAGCTTGGCCTGTGACTCCACTGCTGGAACTCGACGATGTGTGGGCGTTTTACGGAGACTTCCAGGCGTTGTTCAACATCACGTTCAAGGTGTTGCCCGCGCAGATTGTGACTCTGATCGGAGCCAACGGCGCGGGCAAAACCACCACGCTGCGCGTGATCTCGGGCCTGCTGCGGCTGAAGCATGGCGAGCTGAAGTTCGAAGGCCAGTCCCTGGCCAAGGTTCCGCCGCACGAGATCGTGGCCCGGGGCATCAGCCACGTTCCCGAAGGCCGCCAGCTGTTCCCTTACATGAGCGTGGAGGAGAACCTGGTGCTCGGGGCCTACATCGGACGCGTGCGGCCGAAGATCAAAGACCTCCTCGAGGAGCAGTTCACGCTCTTTCCCCGCCTCAAGGAACGGCGCAATCAGCTGGCGGGGACACTCTCCGGCGGTGAGCAGCAGATGGTGGCCATCGCACGCGGATTAATGTCAAAGCCCAAGCTGCTTTTGCTCGATGAGCCCTCGCTCGGCCTGGCGCCGAAGATCGTCGAGGAGGTCTTTGAGAAAGTGCGCGAGGTGGGGCAGAGCGGGGTGACGGTGCTGATCGTCGAGCAGAACGTCGTGGACGGGTTGAGCGTCTCCGATGTGGGCTACGTGGTGGAAAACGGCGCCATCACCATGAGCGGAACGTCGAAAGAGCTGTTGAATAACGAAAAGGTCAGAGAGGCGTATCTCGGCCTGTAGCGATCGCGCCCGAGATCTCCCACACAAAAACCTGCGGTGAGGATCGCCTCACCGCAGGCAAATCGTTCCCAATTCGCTTCCCTCCTGGTCTCTAGAACGTGAAGATGGTGGCGAATTCGGAGCGCACGTCGTTGGCCTCACGCGTTGGGAACCCCTTCCACACCGTGCCGGTGAAGGCGCCAGTGGTGGCGTTGGGAATTGCCCGCGTGCGATACAGGGCCTCTTCAAAAGCAAACGTCACCCAGGTATTCATCTTGTATTGGATATTGCCGAACGTCCAGTCGCTCTTCTGACGGGCGCCGGCGGGAGCGGCTTTGCGGACGTCGCGAGCCACTGCCTGGTCGATGCCGTAGTGCAGGTTCATGGTCCATCCCGCCATGCGGCTCGACGGGTTGGCATTGAACCAGCGCGATAGCGGCAGGCCCAGTTCGGCGAAGCCGCCGGCGGTGCGAATCGGTTCCTGTTCAGCCACGGTGGGAGTCCCCAGATGGTTGCCAAACACCACTGCGGCCGAGCCATCGATCGAGGGCACGGTCACGGTGTTGGTCAGGGCCTGAGCCGCGGTGTTGTTGTAGAACGAGAACAGCTGGTTGGCGAAGAAGTAGCGCAGGTCCGCGCCACGATACCAGCTGGCGAGCGCGGTGAACCAGCGCGTGGGCAACTGGGCCTGGGTTGAAATTCCGTAGCGATCGCTGCTGGCCTGCGTGCCGCGTGGGAAGGCAGCTTGGTAGAAGTTGGCTGCCAGAGGCGCGGGGGCGGTGGGCACGTTGGCCTTCAGCACGGTCGCCACGCGTTCACCCTGAACTCCGCTCACGATCAGCTGCGCCGGCGCTACACCCGGGGCCTTGTCCAGCTGGAACTGCACGACGGCGCGCGCTTCCACCTCCGGACGCGCCGAGTCAGCTCCCTGCCGCTCTCCGAAGGCCAACTGCTGCTGCAGTCCCAGGCCGGTGTTGGCGGTCGTTGGGACGGTCACGGTACCGCATGGCGGAGTAGCGCAGCCGGTCACCGTCACGACATTGTTAGCCAAACCGGTTGCGGTGCCCGGGATCTGGAAGTTGCTGGACGAGGGCACATTGCCAAACGCCGGCAGGACCACGGCAAACTCGGTCAGCAATTTCGAATTGCGGGTGCCGCCGATGTTGTGCACAAATCCGCCGCGAATCTGCGGATTGCGCTCATACAAGCTGCCGAAGGCAATGCCCACGCCGGTGGTTTCCAGCGTGTTGGGCAGAGTGCTGGATCCGAACGGCGTCCAGTCTTGTCCGAACACCGCGTAGAGATCGGTCTTGTCTGAGGCCGCATAGTCCAGGCGTGCCCAGGCGAGCCGCAACTGCAACGCGTTGGACCGGATGGAGGAAACGTTGCGGTTGTCAGCGGCGCTGAAGTTGCCTTCAAAGTCGGCTTCCACGCGGCCGGTGATGGTCAGTTTGGGCGAGATGTCCACCCACTCAAAGTTCGTGCCCAAGCGGGTGGCGCGGGCCTTGATGTGGAACTCCGGCGACTTGTTGGGGCCAGTATCACCATTGCCGTTGAAAATAAATTGGGGCAAGGGGAAATCGTCGCCGCGCGGCTGCGACGAGTCGTATACGGCGCTGGCCTTGATGAAGCCGTAGGGCTTCACCCGCACCGGTCCGATCTTGAGATCGGGAACCAGGCCCTCGCGCTTGGGGGGATCGACCGGCAGCACGCGAACGGGCGCAACCGCCGAAACCACCGTCGGTCCCGCCGGTTTCGTCGCCTGCTGCTCGGCGGCCAGGTTGCTGCTGGGCGCGACGGCTTCGGCCATCAGCACGGGCTCGGCCGAGCTGCTGGAGGTGTAGCTCGGCGCCGCCGTGCCGGAATAGCTGGCGAAGGCGTTGCTGGGATGATTCATCGCCGCCAGGTCAGCGTCGGAGACCAGGCCCTTGCTCTTCAGCAGGGCCAGCATCTGCGACATCTGCAGGTTGGCTGGAGCTGCCTTCAGGCTGGCTACTTCCGCCGAGGTTAGAACGCCCTTGGTCACCATGAGGTCGAGCAGAGAATTAATCATGTTGCCAGTGGCGATCGGGGAGGGTGTAGGGGACGGCTCAGGCGCTGCCGCAGGCTCCGGGCTGGCGGCGACTGCGCTATCGGTGGCGGAGGAGCCGGACGGATTGCTCCCCCCGCCGAACAGGGGGACTCCTAACAGCAGAAGCAGGGACAACAGCGCGACTACGTTCTTGAACCTCACGTTTTCTCTCCTCTCAAGAAGTCACGGTGGCTCGCTTACGGGTTGGGTTGGGACTGGTCGTTGATTCCTGGCCCGCTGCAGAGAGCACCGATGCCACCCACGAACAGGCGGTGGGGCCCGCAAGGAAGGAGTACGAGTGGCACGAACCTGGGCCTGGGTCAGCCAGAATCACGCAAGCGAAGCCACGAACTCCGTCTCCGAATCGAACGCGGGTGCGCGCATTCTTTCCGCGACGGTAAACGAATGTCAGTGATGAAGATCACCATTCGCTTGTGATACAGACTGTGCCCGCAGGCTAGCTTGCATGCAACTCGTAGAAGCCTGGCAGGGCCGAGCACATCGGGCTACTTCGCGGCGGGAAAGAGTAAGCCATTTCCCGGTGAAAAGCACTGAAAACCTGAGTGGGGGCGGAAATTGGCCCCCACTCCCGATTCGTAGCCACGGACATTCCTGTGCGTGACCGCTGCTTTCTGGACTTCGCCCGGCGGTGCCATTCTGGGTCAGCGGCGCGCAAAAATATCGGAGCGCGAGGCAAAGTAGCTTCTGCCTCCGCCCGATGCCCACAGCTTTGCCAGGCAGCAGCCAAGGCTGGGATTTAAGCCCGCTGCCGACGCTCTCGCTGTGTCGCCTCAGGCCGGAAGCATCTTCAAGGGATAGGCAGGTGGCGCGCAGGGAGGAACAGCGCTGGGGGCTGTGAAGGGGCGCGGCTTTGGCCGCGCCCCCTCGGGCATCACGTACTGGTTGTCGTTGCTCGCCGCCCTCGGG
>DATHDM010000062.1:0-10223 GCA_035319065.1 Terriglobales bacterium | reverse complement strand
TACCAATAGCAGGTCCAGGGTCAGCTTGCTGGTGAGAATGTCCGAGATGGTGTCGTAACCCACTCCCAGCACCCGCGGCACGAAATAACCGATCACTCCCAAACCTACTGCTCCCAGAGCAGGCCACCACATCGGATCCAGCGGCAGCCGCTCGAATCCGTCCTCCACCGCGTACAGCGCCTTGGTGAATCCCACCGCTGCCAGTCCGCACAGCCCTCCCAGCAGCAGGTACCAGGGAAGCGCGTTGGGGACGCCGAAGTCCACCTCCCCAACCACGAACATCGGCCCCCGGCCCATCAGCACCAGGTGCATGCCGGTGGCGATGGTGCTGGCGATCACCAGTGGGATAAACGATCGCGCCTTGAACTCGAAAAGCAGAAGTTCGATGGCCAGAATGACTGCGGCAATCGGAGTGCTGAACGTGGCTGCCATGCCCGCTGCCGCTCCGCACGCCAGCAGCACCTTGCGCTCGGACGCAGTCGTGTGGAACACCTGGCCGAGCAGCGAGCCCACTGCGCCGCCGGTCTGAATGATCGGGCCCTCCGCGCCAAACGGTCCGCCGGTGCCGATCGCGATCGCCGCCGACAGCGGTTTCAGCAGCGCAACCTTTGGCTCAATGCGGCTGCGGCTGACCAGCACCGCCTCCATTGCCTCGGGAATTCCATGTCCGCGAATTTTCGACGTCCCATACTTAGCCATCACGCCAACGATCAGACCGCCTATCACCGGCACCACGATGACCCAGGGCCCCAGCGTGTTCAGTCGTGCGCTGGTGAAGTGAAAGGAAACGCGATGAAAAAAAGCGAGGTTGGTGAAGAAACCAATCAGGTTATAGAGCAGGTAGGCAATCACTCCTGCGCCTGCGCCAATGACCGCCGCCAAAAGCGAAACCCAAACCATACGAAACCTGGCTTGCGGCGAAACGCTTTCGGTTGCCAAGCCGGAGACAGACAACCGCTCTTCGCGTTCATTCCCGTCCAAGTGCGACACCTCCAGCTGACCCTGACTCGTCGGAAGGAAAAACCTGCGCGAGTTGAGCAGGCGCAAGGGACTTGTCGCGGGTCAGTACTTGGATCGGTGGCGGCCTCCTGCTCGCGTGGTAGTTGCAAGCACCTGCCGCAGCGAACTGACCAGTGTTGGCCCCAGGGTCCTCAGCTCGTCGCGATGGTGGATCGCCAGGTCGCGCAGCACCTTCTCGCCCCTGGGAGTGAGGTCCAGCAGAACCTGGCGGCGGTCGGTACCCGCTCGGCGACGCCGGATCAACCCCTGCGCCGCCAGGCGGTCCACCAGTTCGACCGTGCTGTGATGCTGAATTTGCAGGCGTTCGGCCAATTCTCCGATACTGCCTTGCGTCCCCTGCGGCAGGCCCTTCAGCGCCAGCATCAACTGGTACTGCTGCGGCTTCAGTCCGGCCGACCGTGCCACCTGTTCGCTGAAGCGAAGAAAGCGGCGAATCTGGTAACGAAACTGCGCCATGGCCTGATAGTCGGGCTGGGAGACGTCGCGTCTGGATGCCATCGATCCACTCTCATTGTATCGTTTAGCGATACAAAACTGAAATTGCTTTGCTTGTCGCGGGGACTCGCGGAAGACAACCCTGGGCACTGGTCCTTTGCAGAACCCGCAGGGCGCATCTCGCTCTGCCCCGCGTCTCCTGCACCAGTCTTACAGGCAGCCTACCTGCGTCGCTTCCTGAAGTCAATGCGATCAGTCGTATTGCGACACGAGGTGAGTCTGCCCCCCGCGCTGGATGTGCGATTCCGGGTCTGTGTTTACAATAGGATGGTGCGGATTCCGCAATCGGGCCGTGCACGGGGTTCGATACCCCGGGAGAGGAAAGTTTCTTGATCCCCCGCTATACCCGCCCCGAAATGGGGAGGATCTGGAGCGACGAGCACAAGTTCCGCAAGTGGCTGGAAGTGGAACTGGCCGCCACCGAAATTCTGGCGGAGGCAGGCCTGGTGCCCCGCGCAGCCGCCGAGGCCCTCCGCCGCAAGGCCGACTTCGACCTGGAGCGCATCTATGCCCTCGAGGCAGAGGTCAAGCACGACGTCATCGCCTTCACCACTGCGGTTGCGGAAAAGGCTGGCCCGGATGCGCGCTGGCTGCACTTCGGCCTCACCTCCAACGACGTAGTGGACACTGCTCAGGCGCTGCAGATTCGCGAAGCCTCCTCCATCCTGCGAAATGACCTGGCGCGCCTGCACGAGATCCTGCGCCGCCGTGCACTGGAATTCCGCTACACTCCCATGATCGGACGCACTCATGGGGTGCATGCCGAGCCCATCACATTCGGCCTCAAGCTGGCTAACTTCTACGATGAGGTCACGCGCGACATCGAGCGTTTCGACCGCGCCGCGGAGGAGATGCGGGTCGGCAAATTCTCCGGGGCGGTCGGCAACAGCGCGCATTTGGATCCCGCCCTCGAGGAGCGGATCTGCCGGCGGCTCGATCTGCGCGCGGCCCCGGTGACCTCACAGGTCATCGCCCGCGACCGTCACGCCAACTATGTCGCCACCTTGGCGGTAGTGGCCTGCACCCTCGACCGAATGGCCACCGAGATCCGCCATCTGCAGCGCACCGAAGTTCGTGAAGCCGAGGAGTACTTCAGCGAGAAGCAGAAGGGTTCGTCGGCCATGCCGCACAAGCGCAACCCGGTTACCGGCGAGCAGATCAGCGGACTGGCCCGGGTGGTGCGCGGCAATGCCCAGGCAGCATTCGAGAACGTCGCCCTGTGGCACGAGCGTGATATCTCCCACTCCTCCGTCGAACGCATCATTCTCCCTGACTCCACCATCCTGCTCGATTACCTGCTCGCCAAGAGCAGCGATCTGATCGAGAAACTGGTCGTCTATCCCGAGCGCATGCTGGCCAACCTGAACAGCACCCAGGGACTGGTGTTCAGCGGACAGCTGCTGCTCGACCTAGTGGAGCACGGGCTGCCGCGCGAAGAGGCGTATCGCCTGGTGCAGGACCATGCTATGCGCGCCTGGAACGGGAGTGGGAATTTCCGCGAACTCGTGCTGGCCGATCCTCAGATCGCCTCGCGTGTCCCCCGTGCGGAGCTGGAGCATGCCTTCGACCTCAATCGGCAGCTGCGCAATGTCGACAAGATCTTTGACCGGGTCTTCGGCGCAGAACCCGCTCCCAAACCGCCCAGTCCCAAAGCGGGAAAAGGGGTAAAAGTCGGGCAGTAACTCAGATTTGAGTATGTCGTTGGTTGCCGCAGAGATTCTGTCCACCGCGCGATCGGGCTTGTCTTGCGGGTTGGCCTGCCTCAGGGTCACATTTCCCTGTGATTGGCGACCGCGACGCGCGTCTGCCTCGGCCCTATGATTCCTCCAGAGATCGTGGCTTACTCTCAGAGGAGGGTGCCGTGTTTGAAGCAGAAGTTGAACTTGAAAAGAAGTCTTCCTCCATAGCCCCATTGCTGCTGGTTCTCTCCCTGCTGCTGGTGATTGTGGGCAGCATCGGCTACTTCTACTATCAAAGCCGCATCGGCCTGTCCTCGCAGGAGGCCACGGCCGTGGTGAATGGCTACCTTGACGCCAAGGGACCGGCGATCGTGCACTTCCACGCCGGCAATGTCATGCCCAGCGTGGACGAAAAGCCGCGCGACCCGCATTACAAGCTGCTGGAAAAAGCCGGCATCGTCACGCTGAAACCGACTGTCGGCGGCGGCACCTATGTGGTGGTCACCCCGGCTGGCCAGAAGGAGTTCTCGGAGCTACCTGGCTTCAAGAAGTTCAAGAACACCGATGGCACCGAGACGTATGTGGTCCCGCTGGCTCAGCGCAAGCTGGTCGAGTTGTCCAAGATCACCATGGTCAGCCCCAGCATCGCCAAGGTGGAGTTCTCCTGGAAGTGGGAGCCCACGCGCCTGGGCGAGGTCTTTGATCTTTCAGGCTCGGCCATCAAGACCTTCAACACCTGGGACCGCGGCACTCTTATTCAAAAATATGGCGCCGACTACTATCACGGCGCACCCACGCAGGAAGCGCTGACTCTGGTAAAGAGCGACAAGGGCTGGAAGATCTCCACCGAGTAATTGCCTGAAGTCGTGGCCATCGGACCCCGTGCAGCTCAGCCTGCGCGGGGTCTGGTGTGGGCGATCTCGAAAGATTGCCGCCGCCTCATTTAGCAGCTGCGAATACCACTCTCTGCGACTGGCGTGCTGTTCTAGGTCAAAGTACAACGACGTTTCCGGAGGCGTCAGCTCGCTTTGTTTTTCCAGATCATTGCATCGAGCGAAAACGCTCCTGCTCCGGCAATCAGTAAGCAGAGAGCCGCCGCCAGCAGGGTCAAGGGATACTCGTACCCGCGCGGATTAAAGAAGCCGTTCTTCAGATGCACCGCGAAAATCGCTCCCAGCATGTCGATCGCCAACAGCCCCGCCCCCACACGCGTCACCACGCCCAGCAGAAGGGAGGCCCCGCCCAGGGACTCGGCGAAGGCTGCAAAATACGCCATCCACGGAGCCAGACCCAGCGTCCCGAAGAAGGCTGCCGTTCCCGACAAGTGGAACACGAACAGCTTTTGTCCTCCATGGATCAGAAATACAATCCCCACTACCACCCGCAGCACCAGTAGCCCGCAATCCTGAGCCCGCCAGTTCGTCATAAGCGACCTCCTGTCGCAATAATGTCGCGACAACAACTATCGTTGCAAAATCTTGAGGGTGCCCTTCACCCCACTTGCCTCCAGCCGTGTTTCATCCGCCGCGCGCCCGCTCCAGCAGTTCCGACAAATTCCGCAGCTCCTCCTGCTTCAGTCCCTTCAGCGATGTTTTCTGCAGGTGCGCCAGGGCAGCGTCCAGTGCATCGAGCAGTTCCAACCCCGGCCGCAGAATGCGCGCCATTACCACCCTGCGGTCGCGGCTGTCGCGAACCCGCTGCAGCAGGCCCCTCTTCTCCAGCCGATCCAGCAGGCGGGTGACGTCGGGATCGCGCGTGATCATGCGCTCCCCGATCTCCCCGCAGGCCAGACCCGCATTCCCTGCCCCGCGCAGGATGCGCAGCACGTTGTACTGCGTGAGCGAGAGGCCGTGCGGCTTCAGGGCCGCCGCCACCCGCCGCGCCAAGGCATCGGCAGTGCGCTGCAGGTTGAGGTACACCTCCTCCTCCAGGCTGGCGAAGGGCTTGCGCTGCTTGATCTCGTCCTGAAGGCGCGGAGTCAACGTGTCAACGATACTTGTTATAACGACAATGTGTCAAACCCCGGCGCCAGGGGGTGGAGGACCGGAGACCTCCTGCCTTACCCGCGATTGATCACCGAGGCGACGTAGCCCGCGCCGAAGCCGTTGTCGATGTTCACCACGCTCACGTTCGACGCGCAGGAGTTCAGCATTCCCAGCAGCGCTGCCAGGCCCTGGAACGACGCTCCATAACCCACGCTGGTCGGCACCGCGATTACCGGCGCGCCCACCAGGCCCCCCACCACGCTGGGCAGAGCTCCTTCCATGCCGGCTACCACGATTACCACCCTGGCGGACGCCAGTACCTTCCGGCTTGCCAGCAGTCGGTGGATGCCCGCCACGCCCACGTCGTAGACGTGCTCCACGTCGTTGCCCATGACGTCCGCTGTCAGCACCGCTTCTTCGGCGACAGGAATGTCGCTGGTGCCGGCGGAGATTACCGCGATCCTGCCCTTGCCGTACTTCTTGCGGTCCTGGCGAAGCACGATGGCCCGTGCCAGGACGTGGTAGTCGGCGTTGGGCAGGACCGCCTTGACCGCGGCTGACTGTTCCTCCGTCGCTCGCGTGGCCAGCACGTTGGTGCGATGTTCCGCCAGACGCTGAAAAATTCCCGCCACCTGCCGGGGCGTCTTGCCCTGGGCAAACACCACCTCCGGCATGCCCGCGCGCAGCACGCGATGGTGATCCACCTTGGCGAAGCCCAGATCCTCGAAGGGCATGTGCCGCATCTTCTCGACCGCCTCGTCGGGCGAGATCGACCCGCGGCGCACCTGTTGCAACAGTCGCTTGAGCTCGTCGGCTTTCATCCTGTGTCAGCTTATCAGCCCAGCCTCCCCAGATCACAGAAAGCCGCCGATCGCAATCGTGGATCCTCGATCTCGATCCTGCCTGCTTGACTCCCGCTGGGTTCCTCCCTATGCTCGACCGTCGCCTTCGGGCGCCCCCGTCATGATCTCCGACGCACGCAATCTCACGGTGGCTACCACCGGCGCCAGCGGCGCCATTTTCCTGCGGCAACTACTACTGGCGGTCGAGCAAGACGCGCGCATCAGCCACGTCAACTTCATCGCCTCTGACAGCGCCCTGCGGGTAATGGCGGAGGAGTTGGGGATCACCGGGCGGAGCAACCTGGTCAGGCAGGTGCTGGGCAGGCCCAGCCACAAAATTCGATTGCAAAATAACAGCGACATCGGTGCGAACGTGGCCAGCGGATCCTACCCCTCCGATGCCATGATCGTGCTGCCCTGTTCGGTGGGGACGCTGGCACGAATTGCCAACGGCATCGCCAGTCACCTGATCGAGCGCGCCGCCGACGTGTGCCTCAAAGAGAAGCGGCCTCTGGTTCTCTGTGTTCGTGAGACGCCGTTGAACAAGATTCACATCCGCAACATGTATCGCGCGGCTGACGCCGGCGCCACCATCTTCCCGCTAATCCCCGCTCTGTACAATCGTCCCGAGACAGTGGAGGAGATTGCACGCCAGTTCGCGTTGCGCGTCTTGCAGCACGTGGGGCTGCCCCAGCCCGGTGCCTTTCGCTGGAAGGCGGAGAGCGAGTAGGCAGGGCGGCTCCGGAGCTGCGATCTGCGGTTTGAGATGCATCTCTCCGGTAACTTCCGCGGCCGAAAATCCCATTGACACCCGCCCGTGTTGCGATAGGCTTTGCCTACACTGAGAAAGGAGGTGATCCAGAATCCAATGAGTTCTGACAGTCATAGTTCAAGCCACAGTGAGGTGCTTGAGGCTTAGAGCCCGGTCGCTCTACCCTTTTGCCACACCTTCGGATCAGTCAGTGGTGGCGGCGGGACAGGTGCCGCAACCCGAAGGCCGTGGGACAGGTCACAGCTTGAGTGACCGCCTCAGGCCAATTTCCACAAGCTACCGGCGACCCGCAGTTCCTGCTCCGAGCTGCGGGTCGTGCCATCTCTGAGGCAGCGCTGATCTTTGTCATTCTGAGCGAGGGCCGAGTAGAAGGACGAGGGCGGGAGTCAGGATCTCCGCTTCGAGAGAAAGGCGAGTTGGTGGAGGAAGGGAGCCGGTCACTTAATCGCTCATGCTACCCAGCGCCTTCACATATTCAAAGAGCGGCATGCCGTGGTAGTCGCCGACTTTCCCCGAAGGGCGGTAGCCGTTTCTCTCGTAGAAGCGCATCGCTCGCTTGAGCGGCGCGGTCGTGTCCAGGGTTACGCGCTGGCAGCCGCGCGCCCGCAACTCCGACTCTGCCACGCGCAACAACTGCTCTGCCACACCGCGTCCTTGCCAGGCAGAGCGCACTGCCATCCCGCGTAGATGGCCTTCCTCGCAGTCAACCACCTGGCATCCGATGGTGCCGATCACCTCGCCGCTGGCATCCTGCGCCACAAATACCTTCATATTTTGAAGCCGTGAATGAACTGTCTCGCCCGTCAGCGTCGTATCCTGGAACGCCTCGCGGCTGTAGAACTCGCGGTAGGGCTCGAACGCCGCTCCCAGGCATGCCAGAATTCCTTCGGCATCGCGTTCGCCGGCTCTGCGGACCACGAATCCCTGAGGGTTGCAGCGCGCGAATCCCTTCGCGATCACCTGCTCAGTCTTGCCGATCAGCGGCATGGTTCCCAGTTCCTCCGGCCGGATCCAGCGCACCCGGCTCACGTCGCTTTGTGGCTCGGCCTCCCCGGAAATGACCCGGCAGAGAAAATCAATCAACACGTAGTGATACTCGGCGCCGCCCTGGGAGTCGGGATAGATGCTCTCCACCACCTCCAGTATCTCTCCCGCTTCGACCACCAGCCCGGTCTCCTCCCGCGCCTCGCGCTCTGTGCCCTGGCGCAGCGTCTCACCCAGTTCCAAGACTCCGCCTGGAACTGTCCATTCCCCTTTTCGCGGCGCCGTTCCACGCTCCACGATCAGCACCCGGCCTTCGTGAATGATCACCGCTCCCACCGCCACTACGGGATGCTCCGGGTATTCGCGTTTCATGTTCCTAGGAGAAGAATCCTCGAGGCTGAAAGTCCACGATTCGCCATCCCTTCTGCCCGTACTGCATCTCAAAGCGCACCTGCCTGCTTTTGCGCACCACCGGACCGCCAGCCACGGGCGTCTCCTCCAGTTCAAAGTCCAAGAGCACGGCTCCTCTCGGTCCCTGCCCCGAACTCTGCAGGATTTTGAAGTGCATGCGGAACATTTCGTAGCTGTCAAAGAAGGCCTGCAGATTTCTAGCGAACCTGGGATAGTCGGGCATACGGTCACCGTCGAAGGCGCGCAGCATGAGCTTCAGGCTATGGCCCTCGAGTCCGTCGCGGAGATCGCCCAGAGCGGCGCGCGTTGCCTGTTCGGAGAACTCCGGCGCGACCTGATCTGGCTGCTTGTCAGACTTGCTGTCGGTTTTCTTCTCCGCCGGTGCCTGATCGGACGCATTCTGCCGGGTAGCGCCGGCCTCGAAGTTCGGAGCAGCAGCCAGAATCAATCCGGCCACCAGGATGAGAATTAAAGCAAGTGGGGCTCGCGCCAGTCCTGCTGCTGGCTGAGCGGAACAACGGCCCACTCTCCAAATCTTTCTCAACGTCATGCCAGTCTTTGCCATCTGTGCTTAACTGATAGTTGCAGATTGGCCCCGAAGGCCCGACGACCATTGCTATGTCTCTTGAAGAATACAAGCGCAAGCGACGCTTTCAAGATACGCCCGAGCCTCCGCCCAAGCTAGAGCCCGACGACAAGCACCGTTTTGTGGTGCAGAAGCACCGCGCCACGCATCTCCACTACGACTTCCGCCTGGAGATGGATGGCGTTCTGAAATCGTGGGCGGTTCCCAAGGGCCCCTCCCTTGACCCTGCCGATAAGCGCCTGGCCATGCAGGTAGAGGATCACCCTGTCTCCTACTTCGACTTCGAGGGCATTATTCCGCCCGACAATTACGGCGCCGGGACGGTGATGGTTTGGGACGTCGGCACCTGGGAGCCGCTTGGTAATGCCGATGCCATGCTGAGAAAGGGCGACCTGAAGTTTCGCCTGCATGGCCAGAAGCTGAATGGCGAATTCGTGCTGGCGCACATGAAGTCGCGGCGTCCCGGCTCCAAGGGCACCGAGTGGCTGCTCATCAAGCATCGCGATCAGTACGTGCAGTCACCCTACGACGCCAACGACTTCGATTACTCCGCCCTCACCAAGCGCTCGCTCGACGAGATCGCCGGCGACCGGGGATCAGCCGAGTGGCTGAGCCGCCCCGCCACCAGCCGCAGCAAACCGAAGAACGCCTGGCTGGCGGAAGCCCTAGCCGCGCGCAGGCAGCTCGCCGCAGGCGAGGCCGCTACCACCAGGAAGTCGCCTTCGGCAGTGAGCGGACGAACGACATCCAGCGCAAAGCAGTCACGCTCCAAGAAATCTTCCCCTAAGGCCAGGTCGGGATCCGGCGGGTCAACCTCGGAGGGCCATCCACCGAAGGACGAAGCATCTCTGATCTCGCCTTCCTCCTCCATAGATGCCCCATCGCTGAACGGCTCGGGTAGCATCGCCGGCTCTCCCTCCTCGGCGCTTGCGCAAGTCAAAGGCGCGCAACCTGGTCCTATGCCCAAAGGCGTTACCCCGATGCTAGCCACACTCACCGAGAAGCCCTTCGACGACGACCACTGGCTGTTCGAGGTGAAGTGGGATGGCTACCGCGCGCTCGCCTATATCAACGGTGGCGATCTGCGATTGGTTTCGCGCAACCAGAACGACCTCACTGCCGGCTATCCCGAGCTTCGCGACCTGCCCGCCCATGTCAAAGCCCGCACTGCCATCATCGATGGCGAGATTGTTGCCCTCGACGCTCATGGCCGCTCCTCCTTCAGCCTGATGCAGCAGCGGACGGGTCTTCGTCACGGCGGCCGCCACACCGCTCCCGATTCCCGCATCCCGGTGCTCTACTACGCTTTCGATCTCATCTACCTCGATGGCTACAATCTGATGCACGTCGCTCTTGACCAGCGCAAGCAGCTGCTCGAGCAGTTCGTAAGCCCCGGCGCCAGCGTGCGAATCTCCGAGCACTTCGTCGGCACCGGCACCGAGCTGTTCA
>DATHDM010000061.1:0-3991 GCA_035319065.1 Terriglobales bacterium | reverse complement strand
ATTGCAGAGATTCTGGAGCGGCTGGACGCGCGCTACCCGGCGGCCACCTGTGCGCTTCATCACCACAGCGCGTGGGAGCTGCTGGTGGCCACGATTCTGTCGGCGCAAAGCACGGATGCGCGCGTGAACATGGTCACACCTGGGCTGTTTCGCAAGTACCCCACCATCCAGGATTTCGCAGCGCTCAAGCCGGAACAACTGGAGCCCGATCTTTATTCCACCGGTTTCTATCGCAACAAGAGCAAAGCGGTGATCGGCGCGGCCAAGAAAATCCTCAGCGACTTCGCGGGCCAGGTGCCCAGCGACATGGACTCGCTGCTCAAGCTGCCGGGGGTGGCGCGCAAGACGGCCAACGTGGTGCTGGGCACGTGGTTCGGGAAGAATGAAGGCGTAGTGGTGGACACCCACGTTTATCGCATCTCTCACCGCCTGGAGCTGAGCCAGCAGCAGGCGCCGGAGAAGGTTGAGCAGGACCTGATGAAGGCGATTCCGCGCGATAAGTGGACGCTGTTTTCGCACCAGATCATCCTGCACGGCCGCGCGCTGTGCGTAGCCAGGAAACCGAAGTGCGTAGACTGCCCGCTGGAAAATCTGTGCCACGCCGCCGACAAGACTTGGAGCACGGTGGAAATCCACAAGGACGCGAAGCCGTAAGCGGGGAGCAATCAAGCAATCTTCGGTTAGCAATCTGCACTCAGGAGTCAGCACTCGCCAGTCAGCGAAGGGAGTTCGGCGCGGTTCAAAGCCGTTTTGCATCACACCTTGGCGGAAACTGATACGCTCCCTGAGTGCGGTACACTGTTTTCGAAGGCCTCCCCCTGAACTTTGGCGGTGTGGAGAAACGATGCGGCCTCGTCTCGTCTTTGCTCTGGTTATCTGCACTACCCTTCTGACCGCGGCGCAGCAACTTCTCCAGCCGCCGCCGGCAATCACCGATCCCAAACAAGCTGCCAGCAAGACGGTAGCGGATCTCCCTGTCTACTCGCTGGAGCAGTTCTTTCTGACCCGAGAGATCGGGGAGAGCGCGTGGTCGGCGGACGGAAAGACCGTGGCGGTGGTCACGAACCTGAGCGGGCGCCAGAATCTGTGGCTGGTGCCGGCGCAGGGCGGCTGGCCTTCGCAACTGACCATCAGCGAACAGCGGCAGACCAGCCCCGCATGGTCGCCGGATGGCGCCTGGATCGCCTACCAGTCGGACCACGACGGCGACGAGCAGTGGGACATCTTCATTGTGTCGCCCAAGACCGGGGACGTACTCAACCTAACCAACACGCCCGAAGTCTCCGAGGAGAGCCCCGCGTGGTCGCCGGATGGGCGGAAGCTGGCGTACCAGGTGAAGCCGCGGGATTCGTCGACGTATGAAATCGTAATCTTCAACATTCTGACGCGGAGCGTGACCCAGGTGACCGCCAGTACGGCCAAGGAGTGGCGGAACATCAATCCGCACTGGTCGCCTGACGGCAAGTGGATCGTCTACACCCAGCAGCGCGCCGACGAGAAAGACAGCCGGGTGATGCTGGCCGAGATTGCGAGCGGCAAGAGCGTCAGCCTGACGCCCCACGAGGGCGAGCAACTGTATCTGGCCGCAGCGTGGTCGCCGGACGGGAAGAAGCTGTTGATGCAATCCAACGCGCAGAACGGCTATCAGAATCTGGGCATACTGGATGTCGCCAGCAGGAAGATCACGTGGCTGACGAATGAGAAGTGGGAGATTACCCCGGGCAGCTTTTCTCCCGACGGGAAGGTGGTGTCGTTCACCGCCAACGTCGATGGCAACGTGCAAATCTTTCTGTACGATCTGGCGGCGAAGCGTCAGCGCAAGCTTGACTTGCCGGAGGGAGTGAATGAGCTGGGAGGCGCGGAGAGCGCATTCTCTACAGATGGAGCACGGCTGCTGTACACGCACGAAGGCGCGGACCGGCCGAATGATTTGTGGGTGTATTCCCTGGCCGACCGCAACAGCAGGCAGCTGACGCAGTCGGGCACCGCGGGGCTGCGCAGCGAGTTCCTGGTGCAGCCTTACCTGGTGCGCTTTCCCAGCGGCGACGGCAAATTCCAGATTTCGGCCTTCCTCTACATGCCCCACAACATCGCCAAGGACGGGCGCTATCCGGCCATTGTCTATGTTCACGGAGGGCCGGATTGGCAGTACCAGAACGCCTTCCAGCCGCTGGTCGAGTACATGATCAACCAGGGGTATGTGGTGATCGCACCCAACTACCGCGGCTCAACCGGCTACGGCAAGCGGTTCCAGGATGCCAACCGCTTCGACATGGGCGGCGGCGACCTGGAGGATGTGCTGGCGGCGGCGGAATTCGCCAAGCAGACCGGCTATGTCGATCCCAAGAAGCTGATCGTGATGGGCCGCAGCTACGGCGGCTACCTGACCATGATGGCGGTGACCAAGGCTCCCGAGATGTGGGCGGCGGGAGTGGCGATCGTGCCCTTCGTCAACTGGTTCACGGAATTTCGACACGAGGATCCGCTGCTGCGCGAGTATGACGCGGCCACCATGGGCGATCCGGAGAAGAACAAGGCGCTGTGGGAAGAACGCTCGCCGATCAATTTTGTGGACCGGATCAAGGCGCCATTGCTGGTGATCGCAGGGGGAAACGATCCGCGCTGCCCCAAGTCGGAGGCCGAGCAGGTGGCGGAGGCCATCAAGAAGCACGGTGGAACCGCGCAGTTGAAGATCTACGAGGACGAGGGGCACGAATTCGCCCGCCTGGAGAACCGGCTGGATGCCTCCAAGCGGGTAGGAGATTTTCTGCGCATGCAGGTGCCTTCGCCGGGATGCGGGTGCACCCTGGAGTAGTTGGGGGGGAGTGCGTTTCAGGTGCGGCTACAGATGCGAGAAGAAAAAGAAGCGCGCACCGAGAAGATGTGGGGTGAGGATGGCATCAGTGCGCGCCTTCGTTTTAATTTTGACCATACTCTAACGTTGGACACCGGGGCCGTCTGTGAGTGGGGTCACGCATTCGTGTGATGGTTCCGCCAGGTGGCAGCTCCTGCCCTATGAGCGAGGACGAGTCCGTCGCAGCGTGGATTTCCTGCCGGATTTTCCAGTCCTAACGTTCTTTTCCAGGCGAATTTTCCAGGCAGCGCGCAGAGCGCCAGACAGGAGATCCTCGCTGGCTTCGGACAGGCGCACGTGGGTGGCGCCCATCCTGCCCCAGCCACCAGCCACGGGGATAAATACGTTGGGCAGTTCGGAGACAAACTCGGCTTGCACCTCGGGCGTGAGCATCAGGTTGCCGTAGCCCTGGCGTTCCGCGGCGAGCGTGGCGAAGATTCGGCCGCCAACCCGAAAGTCGGCCGCTCCCATGTGGGAGCCCTCTTCGGCACCCTCGAGCGTGAGCGCAAGTCGGCGAAAATCTGCCGGGGTCATAATCTGAAGCGAAGATTGTAAGTCGCCCCGCGCAGGTTGGAAACCCCTCCGCCGTATTGATAACAGCGAAAATCCGACTACCTGGCCGAGGCGAGGGCTTTGATCAAACCGGGGATGGTGTACTCCTCGGCCTCGACATCGACGCGCAGGCCCAGCTCGCGCAGCGTGCCGGAGGTAACCGGCCCGATGGAGACCAGCTTGATGCCGTTCAGCAGGGTGGAGTTGGTCTTCTCGTCTCCCAGCAGCTCGACAAAATTGCGCGCGGTGGAGGAGCTGGTGAAGGTGATGGCGAAGAGCTTGTGGGCGGAGTCCTTGAGCGCCTGGAGAAGAGCGGCGCGGGAAGCTTCGGGGAGGACCGTCTCGTAGGCGACTACGACATCGACGCGGGCGCCAAGTTTGTCGAGCTCGTTGGGGATGACGTCGCGGGCGACCTTGGCGCGGGCCAGGAGCACTCGCTTGCCCTTCACCTTGTCGCGCAGAGCCGCGACCACCGATTCGGCAACATACTCTTCGGGCTCCACGTCCACCGGCAGACCATAGTCCTCGATGGCCTTGCTGGTCGCAGGTCCGATGGCGGCGATATTTAGGTGGAGCAAATCGGCC
>DATHDM010000060.1:0-2059 GCA_035319065.1 Terriglobales bacterium | reverse complement strand
GTCTTGATTCCAAGGCCAAGACCAAAAGCAGCAATTATGCCGGCTAGGAAAAACCCAACGAATCCGAATGGTATCGCTCTGCGCTCAGCTTCGTTCCAAGCAGCACCGGGATTAAGTTGACGTATTCTCACGGTCAGACTGTCATCGACAGTTTATCGAAGACCCGATTCCCGTTCCCAGGGTGGCTGCCCCGGCTATGGCAAATGCCTGCATCCCTGCAGCGGCGGCTCGCATGAATGTGGCAGCGCTCTGGCCACTCAGCCCAATCGCTCGGGCGAAACTGCCCGCCATCATTGGACCGAGAGGAACATTCACCGTTCCACCAGGTCCCCTGGCTGGTATTGTGGCTGTCGAGAGGAAAGCCGCAGCCCTCTCCAACTGCCCCAGAGCTTGACTGAAGAGCTTCTCAGGATCGACTGTGCCGAAGGTCATCGCAGCGACATTTTGATCCACACAATCACTGAAACTCTGGCCGGGTTGACGCACGCCGTGGTGTGAAATTGGTTCGATCCGCTCCGGGTGGACAGGTTCACGACCCCGCCGTTGAACCTGCCGAATTCCGCTGCAACCGCATTGGTCTGGATGTTGAATTCCTGAATGGAATCGACGATGGGAAAGAAAACCACCTGGCCGGGCTCGGGTTGCAGTGCGCTGATGCCGTCGAACAGGTACTCGTTGGTTCGCGGGCGCCCGCCGTTAATCCTGGGCAACAGCGTGCCTGGGGGCAGCGCGACTCCCGGCGACAACGTGGCTAGCTGGATGAACGTCCGCCCGTTCAAGGGGAGTTCCACGATCTTCTCATGGTCAATGGATTGAGTGATGCTCCCCGACTCGGTTTGCAGGAGGGAAGCATCTCCCGCAACCGTCACACTCTCCTGGACGCTTCCGACGACCATGGAGAGATCGACGCGCGTCCGTTCGCCGGTCGGGAGAGTCACTCCGGTTCGCACCAGCTTCTGAAAACCGACCGCCTCGGCGGCGAGCGTGTACACACTCGGGCGCAGGCTGGTAAAGACGTAGACCCCGCTGTCGCTCGCAGTCGTCTCCCTGGCCAGTCCGGTTTGCGTATCCGTCGCCGTCACCTTCGCACCCGCCAGCACCGCGCCAGCAGCGTCGGATACCACTCCGGTCAACTCGGCGCTGCCGGCCTGCCCGAATGCGTGGTTCGCGGCCAGTGAGAACAACAGCGCCAGGAACAGGACCTTTCGGACGAGCATGGGGCGATTCCTCCAGGTTTGCTGATTGATGGGGCCCACGCAAGGGAGGAAAGAAGGCGACAGTGTATATTAAATACGATTATTGTGTCTACTTATACGTGATTATGTATGGTTATAGGACGTCCCTATCGCGTGTGAACCCCCGTCCCAGCAGAAACAGGAAGCTCTGCCGGACTTGGAGCTGATTGACGGAGGTCGGACCTGACGGTAGCATTCCATCTCCAAATGCCCAAGAGACCCAAGTCTCGACCTGGCAAGCAGAAGACCGGCGAGCTGCTGAAGTTGCGTGAGGCAGCATTGGCACTGCGCATCAGCTTCCCGACCATCAAGCAGTGGATCTACAAGCATAAGATTCGAAGCGTGAGAACGGCGGGAGGCCATCACCGCATACCGCAAAGCGAGGTGGACCGCCTTCTATTTCGGACCCGAGGCAAGACGGGCCCGGAACGGACGCGAGCGATGCGCCGTGTGAGCGGCCGGAATCAACTGGTGGGCCGTATCGACCAGGTTCGCATCAGCGGGCTTATGGCAGAGGTGAAGATTTCCGTCGGCGAGCAGCAAATCACCTCGATAATCACGGCCAGTTCCGCGCGCGAAATGAAGCTTAAGCCCGGCCAGACCGCCGCCGCGCTGATTAAGGCGACCGAGGTCATGATTCTTCGCATATGAGATCAGACGATGGGTGACGCCCAGTTGCCATCGCCCCTCGCCTTCACACATTCGCCATGGCTAGCTGCTATCATCCGGCAGCGAAGGTTGCGGCTCCCCGTAGTCGGGAGCGTAGATTTCTCCCCTGGGAGGAAATGTGGCGAACGAGAATCTGCCGGAAGCGCGCGCGGACG
>DATHDM010000059.1:0-3989 GCA_035319065.1 Terriglobales bacterium | reverse complement strand
GCGGGAAGAAACCTGCTCCGAAGTGAGGGCACCATGATTTCGCTGGCATCGGAGATGACTGAGAGCAAGGGGAGGCATGCGCGGGGCTGGGTTTTCTACGACGCCGACTGCGAGTTCTGCAGGCGCACGGCACGCTGGCTGGCGCGCCCGTTGTATAAGCGCGGGCTGGCGATCGCCCCCCTGCAGGATCCGCGCGTGGCGGCGCTGCTCGGCTTGACGCGAGAGCAACTCTTGCAAGCGATCCGGCTGGTGATGTCCGACGGAAATCAATATGTAGGAGCGGACGCCTTCGTAGAACTGGCGCGCGAGTTGTGGTGGGGACGACCTGTTGTCTGGGTATCGAAGGTTCCAGGCGGCGCGACGGTGCTTCGAGCCGGGTACGACTGGGTCGCGAGACACCGGCGTTGCCGGCATCTCCCCTCCCAGATGGACTTCACTTGCAGCGCAGACGAAGGGGGGAGGCGCCTGTGAAGATCTCTTTTTCGGATCTGTGGCGAATGAACGGAAGAGTGGATCGCGCGACCTATACGCTGGTGGGGCTGGTGGGGTTTGCGGTGAAGCACAATCTAGACCGGCTGATCGCGGCATACGGCTTCCACCGGTACTGGGGAACATTCAACTACTGGATTCCGTTGAAGGATGTCGTGCGCATCGGTCAGCTGGGCGGCACCGATGCGAAGTTTCTGGCGACGCTGGTTGCGATAGCGCTTCCCTTTATCTGGGTCGGGCTCGCGTTCACCGTGAAGCGGCTGCGCAGCGCGGGTTGGCCGACACCGGCTGGTGATTCTGTTTTTCGCGCCGTTTGTGAATCTGTTTTTCTTTCTGCTCCTGTGCGTGGTGCCGGAACGAGCTCCGGAGCAGCGACAGGGCGGCCTATCCCGCAACTCTCAGCCCACCCACTTCTTGCCTGAAAGTGCGATTGGAAACGCTGCCCTGTCGCTGTTGATCACAGTTCCCGCCGGTTACGGCATGGCGTGGCTGGGAGTGCAATACCTCGGCAATTATGGTTGGGGTCTGTTTGTGGCGGTTCCATTCACCATGGGATTTGTCGCAGCCTGGATTTACGAACTGCGGCGCCCGCAAACGATGTATGGAGATGTGGTGGTTGCGGTGTTATCGGTGTCCTTACTGGGAATCGGTCTGTTCGCCATGGCGGCGGAAGGCCTGATTTGCCTTCTGATGGTGATGCCGCTGGCCTTGCCCCTGGCGGGATTTGGGGGCGCCGTTGCCCACGCGCTGCGCAAGGGTTGGAGAAAAGAAGCACCCGCGATGATGGGCGCTCTGCTCCTGTTTGCGCTAGGCGTGCAGTGGATTGAACACGCGGTGGCCGCCCGTCCCCGGGTGTATGAAGTGCGGACGGCGATCGATGTGCAGGCGGCGCCGGAGGTGGTGTGGAAGCAGGTTGTGGCTTTTACGGAGATCCCACTGCCGACCGAGCTGATGTTCCGGGCCGGAATCGCCTATCCGATCCGGGCAGAAATGCTGGGCAGCGGTCCCGGCGCGGAGCGGCGCTGCGTGTTCTCGACCGGATCGTTTGTCGAGCCGATCCAGATCTGGGATGCGCCGCGGCAACTCAAGTTCTCGGTGAGGTCGAATCCTCCGCCGCTAGAGGAATTGAGCCCCTTTGGACATATCGAGCCTCCGCACTTGCACGGGTACCTTTTGTCAGAGGGTGGGCAGTTCCTGCTGACTCCGCTGCCGCAGGGAGGGACCCGGCTGGAAGGGACGACTTGGTATCAGCATGGTTTGTGGCCGGCAGCGTACTGGCACTTGTGGTCAGACGCGGTGATTCACCGGATCCATTTGCGGGTGCTACGGCACATTCGGGAGGAAGCAGAGAAGCAAGCTGATGGGAAGGAGTACAGTCCCTGAAGGACTCGATCTCTATGTATCACAGAGGTCCTCAGCGCGTTCCCCAATGGCGTTCGATGCCGAAAACTGGTCCCTTCTGGGTCAAGCGGATGGCAATATTGTCGGTCGACCCACTGATCTTCAAACGGCTACCCATCAGGTAACCAGCGCGCACGTCCCAATGAGGGGAGATGGGAATGCCCAGCACGGCGCTGCCGGAAACGAAATTCCCATAGCCGAAGAAAGACATGCCAACCAGCGTTCCATCGAGATAAAAGCGATCTGAGGTCCGCAGCGGATACCAGCGAAACGCCGGGCCGATGGCGGGAAGCGGCGCAAACAAGGAACCGTCAGCCTGGGCGGCGGCGCCGCCGGTGGTTGCCGCTTTCAGTTTGGCATCGGTGAAGGCAAGATTGACATTGACGAGCAGGCCTAGATAACCCGATCGACGGCGAAAGAAATCGTACTGGTAACCGGGCGTGAAGAACAGGGACTGGATGTGAGCCTCGACGCGCGCGCCAAGATCAAAGGTTTGCCCCTGCCACTCAATGGTTCGTTCCAGTGTGGTCGTGCGAGAACTGATGACTGGAGCCGTCGAAAAAAGCAAGTGGTGTTTTCTCTTGAACCGCCAATCCAACTTACCGCTGAAGGTCGCGTAGTTGCCGAATCCGAAATCGCGCTGAAGGTCAAAGTAGCCGTTCCCATTCTTACCGTTGAAGTAGCCGCTGGGATAGGAAATCCAGACATGTGCCTGGAGTTTCCACTTGGCGTTGTCGAACTCGTTTTCTTGTGCGAGGCAGGTTCCGACTGCGCTTGAGCTGGCAAGAAGACAAAAACTCCACAGCAACACCTTTCCTGACCTAAACATGGAACGGTCCTCTTCATCTAATGCAAATTCGTGGGGACTTCGCGGAGGAGAAGTTCATCTGATCGGAGGTGAAAAGGGGAACTGCCAAAAGTGACAGCACCGTCAGCCAGAAAGCAGCGCGCACCCACAGGATCGCCGTTTCGAATATGTGTTGAGTTCGCGTGAGCTCTAATGGGCAATCCGCGTGCACCAGAGTTGAAGCTGGGAGTGCAATCCGCCACTGGCAGACGGAAAAGCTCTCGCTCTCGCGCAGTCATGTGCCCGAAGCAGAGTGAATCATGCAGTTTCAGGCATCTGCGTACAAAGCTCATCGTCGACGTCGGGTCGAAGCACCGCGGGTCGATCCCGACAAACTGCTTGCCGGTACCAAGAACGCTACTTCCGCACGGCAATGACATTCCTAAAATGGAGGCAGGATCGCGCCACGAATCTACCCAGGAGCAGTGTGTATGGCGGCCAAGCAGGTGATCCTGTACTTCGACGATCAGAAGGATGCGCTCCGTTTCGCCTTAGCGGCAGGATCAGTGATGTCCAGCGAAACCGAAGCAGACGCAGCCGAAAAACGCTCGCTGATTCAGGAGACTCAGCGCGCCAGCCGCATACTCCTGGATGATGCCGGCAATGCCCAGCCGGCGGATCAGAAGCGATGATCCGCGCGTGCGGGTAGGCGGCTTTTCTTCGAAAGCCTCGCCACTCCCTCCCAATTCCCACTTAGTCGGCTGCGCTTCTGCGCACCGTGTACATTTCCGCCAAGAACTGGATGTCCGGAGCGCCCTTGACGCCGGCTTCGCTCATTTTGGAGCGCAACTCCGGAGAGCCGAGGTAATGCTGCGCGTGTTCGAGGCTGTCCCAGTCGAACAGCAAGGTGAGATCATTGGGATTGCCCGCCTTACGGAAGATGCGGCAGCTTTGTTCCCCGCCCTTGTGGCGAAAATCGAGGGCGGCGTCGAAGACGGCGCGCCAACGGTTGTAGTCGGCCACTTCATGGTGCACCAGCACTTGGATCATGGTGGACTCCTGCGTCCAGATTGTGGGAAGGGCCGCGCAATTGCTATGACGTGCGTCACATTCCGGGAATCTTTTCGAGGCGCGTTCACTGGAAAGAGACGAGCCCGCCTCAGAGGCTAAACCCCAGTCAAGTAAGTGGGTTGCGGCACGACTGAAGAGGCTGCGGAAAAAACCTTCTGCGAGAGAAAGAGGGGACCTCAGGCGCTAAAGCGCCACTGTATTTTCAGCGGCTTGGCAGCACGAGTGAACTCGTGCCCTTCCC
>DATHDM010000058.1:0-25438 GCA_035319065.1 Terriglobales bacterium | reverse complement strand
AAGGTGGTGATGTTGCCGCTCGAGTCCTGCAGGCGAACCGTGCGCGCTCCCAGATCAGCATTGCTGGCAACGGTCGCTGTGAACTGAATGCCTGGAATCGGCGGGCGGTCGGTGGATTGAATCGTCACAGGGTTGCTGATTGCGATGTCACTTGGCCCCGAGATGGTGACCTGCATGTTTCCCGAAAGGCCAGGACCAAACAGGATTACCTGCGCGATTGCGCCGCGATGAATGATGTCACCCGTATTGCTGGCAATGCCCTGGGTGTTGGCGCCCAGGTCCTCGGCATTGGGAGCCGTGGTGGAGGTTGGCGATGCCAAGGTGATGTCGATGCCGGTGGTCGGCTGACCGGCAGCCACCGTCACCGTGGTCGGCGCACCCACAGGAAAGCTGGTGCTGCCGCTCCCGCCGCTGCTGCTCGAGTTTCCGGAAGAACCGCCGCCGCCACAAGCTGCCAGGACCACACAGAAAAGCAGAATTGCCCCTAATCGATACACGGCCGTATCCCCTGGTTCATAGCATACCCATTAGAAACGCGATCGAGCCTCCGGAGTTGCATAAGAAATTGTCACGGATGTGTCCGAAGTGGTAACGGCGGATTGCACATAAGGACAGATGGCCCATAGAATGACTGGTCAGTTCGATGGCCCCGGCTCTCCTTGACAACCCCGCCGGCATTCGCCAGTTGCGCTCGGTGCTGCTGCGCTGGTTCGACCGCGATCAGCGTGATCTTCCCTGGCGCCGGACCTCGGACCCTTATCGCATATGGGTGTCTGAAGTCATGCTGCAGCAGACGCGCGTGGCTGCGGTGCTGGAGCACTATGGCCGCTTCTGCGAGAGGTTTCCGACCCTCGCGAGCCTGGCGTCGGCGAAAGAAGAGACCGTCCTTGCCGCCTGGAGCGGGCTAGGCTACTACCGGCGAGCCCGCAACCTGCAGGCGGCGGCGAAAAAAGTGGTTGCTGAATTTGACGGCCAGATTCCGCGAGGGATTACACAACTTCGGCTGCTGCCCGGAGTCGGGCGGTACACGGCGGCGGCGATCGCCAGCATCGCTTTTCGGGAACCAGTGGCGCTGGTGGATGGCAATGTGGAGCGGGTGATCAAGCGGGTCGTGGCGGAGCCCCTGGCGAGAAATGGCCGGGTCTGGGCTGTGGCGGAAAGACTGCTCAGCCGTCGTCGTCCGGGTGATTTCAACCAGGCGATGATGGAGTTGGGGGCCACGATCTGTCCGCCGCGTGAGCCTCGTTGCCGTCTGTGCCCCCTTTACGCCTGGTGCCGCACGCGCGGGCAACTGGCACGGCGCGCGGCGAAGGAGATACGACGCAAGGCGGAGCTGCGCTGTGACTTGCACGCTGACCGGGATCGGGTGTACCTGGTGCGGCGTAGCGGCGCCGCCAATCTGATGCCCGGAATGTGGGAACTGCCGGCGCACCGGCCTACGCGCGACCGATCCGGGGAGGCCGCGGTCTTGAATCATTCGATTCTGAGCACCGACTACCGCGTGCAGGTTTTTCGTCGAGATGGCGAGGCGCGAGGAGGGCGGTGGGTAAAGAGATCACGCCTGGACGAGATCCCGCTGACCGGCTTGACCCGCAAGATCCTGCGGCATTTTGACCTTATCTAGAATCCAACCTGCAGGAGGAGGAAAAACATAAATGCCTGCGTTGACGGCTGGAACAAACGCACCCGACATCACCCTGCCCGACATGGAGGGCAAGAAGTTTTCGCTGCAGGAGGCTCTCAAGAAAGGCCCAGTAGTGGTGGTCTTCTTCAAGATATCCTGCCCGGTTTGCCAGTTCGCTCTGCCCTACCTGGAGCGGGTGCATCACGCCGTCCGAGGAAAGAATGCCAGCGTCGTGGCCGTGTCGCAGAACAATAAGCGAGACACGGCGGCATTCCTGCGGGAATACGGAATTACATTTCCGGTGCTGCTCGACGACCCGCACCGCTATCCGGTGTCGAACGCCTACGGGCTGACGACGGTGCCGACCATCTTCTACATTGCGCCGGGAGGCGGAATCGAGGTGGCCAGCGTGGGCTGGTCGCGCGCCGACCTGGAGGACATTGCCAGGAAGCTTGCTGAGCGCGTAAATACCAGTAAAATCAATGTGATTCGAGCCGGCGAAGAGGTCCCCGACTTCCGCGGAGGCTGAGGATCGTTGAACTGACCGCAGGCTGCGGACAAGGCGAGCAACCGAGGTTCCCAGGAGGCCCGGAGCGAACCGGGCCTGATTCCTTCGCGACAATATCGGGAAGCGACTGAGCGGTGGAAAGCCGTGGTGGAAGCCGATATTCGACGTGATGGCGATCTCCGCGACGGGCCGCGCAGAAAAAGTCTTGCCAAGCATGTTGGTTCCTGAATATCATCCACAGCTTGCTGGCGCCCCAACGCCGGCAATCTGGCCGTGAGGCCAGCGGACTTGGTTGATGTTTCGGTACTCTGCAGCGCCACTTGACGCAAAGATTCGGGCTCACCTGCTCCGCGGAAATCCACAGGCGGATGGCGGGGAGCCTTTTGGTTTTGCGGCAACGTTCAGACACGGAAACACAGCCTGGTACTTCCGAATCGGGAACGCCTTCTGACAATAAAGGAAAGCCTTAATGATCGGGAGGAGAACTGACACCCAGCGCAGAGGCGAAAGGAGTAAGTTGTGAGAGAAAAAGGCACGGTAAAGTGGTTCAATGGAGCCAAGGGTTACGGTTTTATTCAGCGCTCCACAGGAGAGGATGTATTCGTCCACTACTCGGCGATCCAGGAATCGGGATACCGCTCCCTGAATGAGGGCGAGATGGTGGAGTTCGATCTGTTGAAAGGCCCGAAGGGCTACCAGGCAGCCAACGTCAGCCGCGTCTAGCAACTTTCATCCGAAGTACCACCCTCCCCCAAAGGGAGGGTTTTTCTTTGCGGCCGCGCCGCTACTTCAGCTCCAGGGTGACGATGTCGCCGTCGTTCTTGCCCCCCGCGCGGTAGTTGACCAGCACATTGCGGTTGCGCCAATCGCAAGAAAAACTGTCTTCGCCGATGAGAAGCATCTTCTTGTAATCGGCAGAGCGCATCTTCATGGTCTTGCCGTTGGCGATCAGGGTCAGGACCGCAACCGGCGGCGCCGAGCAGTCGCAAGCGATCAGCTTCCCGTAGAGATAATTCACGGGCCGGGTGTCGGGGGCTTCTTCCACGACGGGTTTTTCCTCTTCGCCGGCCAGAGGCGCGGTTTTGCGCCATTGAGGGGCAGTAATGTCGTCCCTGGGCTTGGGTTTGGTGGGCTCATTCTTGGCCACTCCCAGCCCGGGGCCGATGCCTACCGTGGCCTTGCCTTGCCTGGCCAGCTCCAGGGTCTTCATTTGCTGTGCAGTAAGTTGCGAAATCTTGGGATTGGCGCTCTTTTCCAGGCGAAGCAGAACGGCCTCCGCCTGATCCCAGTTCTTTGTCTGCAGATATAGGTTCGCGAGATTGACGCCATAGAGCTCCTTGCTGGGATTCAGCTCGATGGCTTTCTTGATTGACGCGATAGCAGCGGAATAATCGCCCGACATGCTATCGGCATATGCCAGCAAGTTATAGGCGTCGGCCAGTGTGGGATCGATCTCGATGGCGAGCTGCAGTTGCCGTTTCATCTCCGCCAGGTTGTCCGGGGGGCGGCCCGCCAGCACCGCCCGGCGGTTCATCAGCAGCGCTACCAGGTAGTGGATCTGGGCGTCGCGGATGTCTCTCTGCGTGGCTTGCTGGAAGTAACGCTCGGCGGTGTCGAAATCATTCTTGGACAGGTAGCTGTATCCCAGGCCACGGTTGGCGACCGGGTTCTCGGGGTCCTCCTTCAGGATCCTCTGGAACTCAGCCACGGCCTGGTCTCTGTGGTCCTTGGAGTGAGCATGCAGGTCGGCCAGCGTCGCCTGCACCGTCAGATCATCCAGATGACGCACGACATAGGTGGTTTCATCCATCGCCGGCGCGGGCAGGCGGAACGACTTGCCTTTGCCGTCGAAGTATTCGTGCAGCGTCTTGTCGAGCTGAGCCGGGTCCATCCCGAAGGCCCGCTGGATGGCTTCGGAAATAGGCATCTTTTCAATCTGAGCCAGCTGCAGGTATTGCGCTGCCTGCGGCATCTTGTTACTCGACATCAGCCAGTGCACCACCAGCCAGGATTGCGCATAGAAGATGGAGCGGGTGCCGCCCTCGTTATAGGTGGAAGAATCGTGCTGCACGCCGAACAGATCTACGACCTTCAGCCAGGGGAAGCCGCCGAGTATCTGCGGCAGGCCTTCGGGCACCTGTCCGTATTGCACTTCCTTCCTGTCGAAGCGCAGGGTGGAGAAATATTCGGCAAAGCCCTCGTCGAACCAGGGCGGGATGGGCGGCAGGTTGGCGTTGAGCAACAGGTGAGCGTATTCGTGAAAAACCGTCGTCCAGCCGGACTCCACGGAGAGATCGAGCACGATGAAGTTCTCGTCCTCCGCTCCTTGGAAGAAGCCGGTTAACGAGACGGGTTGCCCCTTCCACATGGGCGCGTAGGGAATCATTTCCTGGGTGTTGCGGAAGGCAACGATCTGCAGCGGTATGGAGAGGTTGACGCGCGTCTTATTGAAAATTGTGCCAAAGACGGAGCGCATCTGCTCGAAGCGGAGAAGCACCGCTCGTCCGGCCTTCTCGCCGCCATCGGTTACCAGGACGAAATGCGGCGATCGCACTTCGATCCATCCTTGTTCTGCGGCCGGAGAGGAGAAAGCCAGCAGGAGGAAGCAGAGGAGCGCAAGACGGGATTGGAGCCGGCGGCCCATACGTCGCCTCTTGCACGAGCAAGAGCGGAAGATTCTTCGCTTCGCCTGGGATTTCATCAGCGGGCTCAAGAAGCCCACTCAGCCTTTTCCATGCTAGCACGATCGCCCTGGCGGAGCGTGCACCCGGGCCGGAGAAGGCATCCCAAACCGAGGCCGTTGCACAGCACGGGCAGAAGTGAGAAGCTACCCCCTGCCCTCCGGAGACAATTCCCATGAGCGACAGAAAGTACAGGCAGCCTGGGTACCAGGATCGCGGCCAAGAGGGATCCAAGAAGCCAGAGCCGCGGCCTAAGAAGCAGGAGACGTTCGGACCTCGTGCCCTGCAGATGCCGGGAACGCGGACGGTCTCGCGTTGCGCGCAGTGCGGAACCATTCTGCAGATGCTGAGCGAGCCGCTGGGGCAATGCCCCAAGTGCGGCTTTGCGCTGCACTCCTGCAAGCAGTGCACCTACTTCGATCCGGCCAGCCGCTTTGAGTGCCGGCAGCCGATCCCGGAGCGCATCTCGCCCAAAGATACGCTCAACAACTGCCAATTTTTTGCCGTCAAGACTGCGGTCGAGCGAGAGACGTCCACTGCGGCCAGCCGGGTCGACGACGCCCGCCGGGCGTTCGAAAACCTTTTCAAGAAGTAGCACTCAGAAATTGGGATTCGCCTTCCGCATGTGAACTTCGGCGCCCTGGTTCTGGAAATGAACTTCGTCCATCAGAGTGCGGATCAGGTAGAGCCCGCGGCCGTGGGTGAGGTGAAGGTTCTCCGGGCTGACAGGATCGTGCAGAAGACTGGGATCGTAGCCCGGTCCTGGGTCCCGGACCACCATCGTGATGCCCTGGTAGACATCGTAGGCCACCCAACACTGGATTGACTTGGTGCCGTCGTCCGCACGGCCGTGGAGCACGGCGTTGGCCAGCGCCTCCTGCAGCGCCAGCGCCACTTCAAGGTGAGTGCCCGACTCTTCTCCCATCAGTTCCCGTGCAAGATCGGTGACCGCGTCTACAACCGGTGCAATGGCCTTCACCTCGGCGCGAATCTCGAAGTAAAGCTGGGCGGGTTGGCGAGAGCACCCCTGGGTGCAATCGGGCATCAGCTGAGGTTTCAGAATAAGCGAGGTCATCACGACCGAATCTCGTAGTTTAGATGCAGCAGCCGGCTTTCGGCTACTGAAACTTGTGGGCCGACGATCGCCCCCAGGAATCAACCCTGACACTTTCTTACGTTTGCAGTAGCTCTAGTATGAGCGGCAATGGCCGCGCAGTCCCTCGTCTTGTGCAGGGATCCGGAAGTCCTTCGAGTCTTGTGCCCCCTGCTGTTCGAGCTGAACATTGGAGTCGAGATCTGCCTGGGATTCACCGGCGCCAGCCGCCTGCTGCAAAAGCGCAAGTTCGACACCGTGATTGTGGAAGTGGAGTCGTCGGGTACGGGTCTTGACGTGCTGCAACAGCTGCGCAACGACGAAGTCCACCGCGGGACCATCGCCGTCGGGGTGGTGGACGACTACCAGCTCATGAAATCGGCCTTCGCCCAGGGAGCGAACTTCGTGCTGAGCAAGCCGGTGTCCGCGGAAGATGCGAATCGCATTCTGAACGTGACCAAGGGCCTGATCACGCGGATGGTCCGCCGCTTTCTGAGGATTGCAGTCGAAAGCGTGGCGCACGTCAGTCTGCTGGGCTCTGCCGAGCCCGCCGTGATCATCGATCTAAGCGAGGGCGGAATGATGTTCCAGGCCCTGGACACGCTGGAGACCGGCGCGGTGCTGCCCCTGGCATTCTTCGTTCCCGGTACCGGGACCCGGATCCAGGCGCGAGGGCATGTGGTCTGGTCCGACTCTTCCGGCCGCGCCGGAGTTGAATTCGATCAGATCAGCGACAGCGATCGCCGCCGCCTGAAGCAGTGGGTGACCAGCAGCGTTCGCGAAGCCGGTTCGACGGCCGGCGCCATCGCCGCAGTGACCAATGCGGGCGTCCTGCCCAGCCGTGTGCGCCTGCTGGCGCGCTGGATGCGACCCTTCGCTCTGGCCGTGGACCTGTTGATCGTAACAGCGGCAGCGACCCTGTTCTGGCTGATCGGAGTCTGGTTCAGCCAGCCCGGCGGACTGCGGTTGCCGGCGGCACTGCTGGTCAGCATCGGCTTATTCACAGCATGCCTGTATGCAGCGCTGTTTCGCATCACGGACACACGCCTGCCTGGAACCCGAGTGGTCGAGTTGCTGATGTCGGCAGGTGGCAGGGACTAGGAATTGAGTCGATCCTTCTCTTGGATCCCGCGCGGCAATCGTTGCACCAGCAGCCAACGCTGGTGGACTTCGCGATGGCACAACCGCCGCGCAAGTATTCTTCACAGAGTGTATTGGAATGCAGCTCGCCGCAACGACCCGAGGCGGCGAGTGCCGAGGTTTCTGCCTCGGGCGGCTTGCCATTGAGCCCGCATCCTACCTCCGCGCTCGATGGACAATTTGCGCTTCTCAGGGGTGTACCGGGCTGGCCGGGTCCTGCTTGGATTTTCCTCCGCCGCTGGCAGCCAGCGCCACCCCCACTGCGCCGGCGGCGGCTGCCGCCCCGAGGATGGCCTTGGTATTAGGGCTTTTGGCGCCGACCGTGCACTTGCCGTCGGTGCGCATGGACTTGTTGATGATGAGAGTCGTCCCCGGCTGTACCGTCTGCGAGCAGTTGCCTTCGGTGACCTTGAGGGCCTCATCGTGAGCTGTGATTCGAATCTCGTCCCCCTTGGACGAGACGTCGTACTTTGCGGACGGGGGCTTGGCCGCAGACACGGTGATCTCGCGGATCACCAGGGACAGCCCGGAAGTGGTAGCGATCTGCGCTACGCCAAAGGCCATCTCGGGCTTCCCCTTCTGCAGGGTCAACGCAGTGTTCGGAGAGAGCAGGATGGTGCTGCCCGCGAGGGTGATTCTGGCAGTTCCGTCGGCATCGGTCTGTACAATCTCACCCGGGAAGACGAGGGAGACATCCGCCACCGGGGTGTGATTCACCTGCACCGAGCCCGTGGAATACAAAACAGCGGAGCCATTCTCCTGGTCGGAGCCGGCGGTGGAGGTCGTACCTGGGGGAGTTGGTGTCCCGTGCGGTGGAGCAACCTGCGGCGAGGCTGAGGTGGGAGTGGTATCTTGCCCGGCGGTTTGCCCCGTAGAGACTGGCGCTTGCGCGAGGATGAGCAGGCAAGCAGCCCCATTCCTGAATGTCTTTTTCAGGGAGAAAGAAGACCGCATCCCCAGCCAACGTAGGGGATGACCAATGAGGGCGTCAAACCACACCAGTAATGTCGCGCGTTACGCCGGTATCGCCAATAGTGAACTGTATTCCCGGCCAGTGTCCGTAGGGACAAGCTGAAAATTTCGAAGTTCGTCTCGCATACAAGCGAAGGATCAGCCCAGATTTGGTTCACGTTTGTGCCAGTCTGTCGCCTGCTCAAAAGCGTGAGCGAGACGAAGAAGCGTATCTTCCGCGCCTGCTGAAGCGGTGAGTTGCATCCCTATCGGCAACCCTGTGCGCGTAAAGCCACAAGGTACAGAGATAGTCGGCAGCCCGAAAAAGTTGATCGGCCGGGTGTTGTGCAGCATCAGCAATTCCTTCGCTCGAACACTGCTGGGATCGCTCTCCAGGTCCGCAATCGCGAAGGCAGGCACTGGGGTGGTGGGAGTAATCAGAACGTCCACCTCATCGAACACTCGCGAAACGGAACGCCGCATCAGCTCCATCTGACGCCGGGCCTGGATATAACCCGACGCTGTAATCTCCGCCCCCGCCTGAATTCTCTTGAGTGTCTGCGGCTGATAGAGTTCAGGACTCTTGGATACGTGCTCCTTGTGGTATGCGTATGCTTCCGCCTGGATGATGGGAAGGTATGGGCTCGTGACAGAGGCGTATGTACCATCCGTAGCCAGCGGCGCGAGGTCGCGCTGCGTGGCAGTGAGTGTCTTCAGAACAGAGAGCGCTGACCCCATGGCCGCCTGAATCTCCGCATGGACTCCCTCGTAGAAAAAATCGCGCAGAATTCCAAGCCGTAACGAGCCGGTCGTGGCGTCGATGGTCGAAGCGTAATCCGGAACAGGGGTATTTAAGCTCGCCGGATCCTGCGGATCGTAGCCAGCGATTGCCCGCAGCATCAAAGCCCCGTCCCGTGCTGTGCGCGTCATCGGGCCCACGTGGTCCAGCGACCATGACAGCGGAATCACGCCCGAAGCACTGACGCGTCCATAGGTCGGCTTGAGTCCAACGATGCCGCAATAAGCTGCTGGCTGCCGGATGGAGCCTCCAGTATCGGAGCCGATGGCGGCGTAACAGAGTCGCGCAGCAACCGCTGCGGCGGAACCTCCCGAAGAGCCGCCCGGGCTGTAAGCCGTGTCCCAGGGATTGTGCACTGCGCCGAAATAGCTGATCGCAGAGCTGCCTCCATAGGCGAACTCGTGCATGTTCAGCTTGCCCAGGAACACTGCGCCGGCAGCCTTGAGGCGGTGCACGATCTCTGCGTCCTGGGCGGGCACGCGATCCTTGAACAGGCCGCTGCCCGCTGTGGTGCGCACGCCCGCCGTATCCACCAGGTCCTTTAGCGCTATCGGGATGCCATGCAACGGCCCCCTCCAGTTGCCCCTCTGGATCTCTGCTTCCGCCCGCTGCGCCTCAGCCAGAGCAGAATCAGCAGTGACCAGGATGAAGGCATTCAACTTCGGTCCGAGCCGCTCTATGCGGCGCAGACACTCCTGTGTGAGTTCGACCGGTGATACTCTCTTGCTGCGCAGCAGCTTAGAAGCCTCGCTCAGGCTCAGCTGGTTGAGATTTGTCCCTTGTCGCACCTGCGAAGGGCCGTTATCCGCGTGAGTCTTGTAGATATCGGGCATGAGGACACCTGCTGCTCCGGCTAAGGCGCTTTTCATGAAAGCTCTGCGAGATTGGGGACTCCCGCCCAGCGCTGTCATCGGCGCTGATTATAGACACATGCCGGGATGAGCAGATCGCAGAACGAGATGCTTTCAGCAGTCCGGTTGCCACTTCTCTTGTGTGGCGGAATCCGAGCACGGCGATCCACGAAACACCAGCCAATCACTCGCCAGAAAATTCAGCACGGAACAACCCGCAATGCTGATGACATTGGCTGCGAGATAATTCAACCGCAATTGTCCGGCCAGAATCCGCATGATCAGCAAGTTGGCCAAAATGGACAGCATGCCATTGGTCAAACTGAATCGTACGAAGCGTTGAATCGCATGACTGACGTCGAGACTCGGGCGATCGGCCCAGGTGAAGCGCTCGTGCCAGACGAAGTTGTGCACGACCGCACACTCCACTGCCAGCGCGGTGGCCACAAGATAGGGCACTCCCGCCACGCCCTTGAGAATAGCGAGCGCCGCCAGTTGCACCAGGATGCCGATGGCTCCCACCAGGTTGAACTTGAGCCAGCGGCGCCATGGGATACGGTCGGAGATGCGGTTCACCGCAGCCGCTCCTCCCGGTATAGCTGCAGGGCGTGGCGGAGCGAGGCAGAGATCAGCATCATTCCCATCCCGGCAACAGCGACCACGGCGCCAATGTCGAAGAGGCTATAGACGTGGCCTGCGATGTGTGCCCAGGGTCCGCGCATGAAAAGAGCAAGATTGCCGATGGCCAGCACCAGGCGGATTTCCGTTGGTCCCAGCCCAAAGAACGACAGGTGGAAGCTGGCCAGCGCGTAGGTGGCGAGGTAAACCTCGATAGAGAGCATGAGGAAGGCAGTCAACAGGGCCATGGCAACCAGGGGATGCATGTAGCCCGACAGAGCAAGGCCGGTCATCAGGAAGAGTGCGCCGAAGCTGTCGATGATGTGATCGACGTAGAAGCCGTAGCGCGGCCGCTGGCGGTTGCGATAGCGGGCCAGGGTCCCGTCCAGGCTGTCGCCCAGCCAGTTGACGGCTAGAAAGAAGGTTGCCAGCAGTAGGGCGCGGCGGTCCCAGCGCGACAGAGCATAAGATGCTCCCACCGCGAGCTGCGCCATTAGTCCCAGCAGTGTCAGATGATCGGAGTCCACCCACAGGGGAGTGCGCTCGGCGAGCCAGAGCAGGATGCGCTTTTCCGCCGAGGTCAGCACGCTGCTCTGGACCCGGCGGGCATTTTGAAAGGCCAGCTTCTTGCGTTCCGCCGCTGTGAGCTGGCCCAGGGCCGCTCCTCCCAGGTCGGAATAGGGGAGATCGGAAATGTAAGTCTTCGCGTTCACCTAGTTCTCCTGAACTCGAAGCCAATCTCGCCCCTGGCAGTGCGGCGGGCAATGCAGTGCAGGTCAAACGCATCTCATTCCCACCTCAACCGCGGACTCCTTTATTTTCAGGGCGGTACGGTACGGCGTCGGCGGGGGATCGACCCTGAGAGAGGCCGGGTCGCGGGCGGCTCGGGTGAGCCAGCACGCGTCGCAGTGACGAACGTCACGTCGGCGGGCGGCCCAAGGGATATGCTGATGCCGGCACCGGGTGGAGGACTCTATGCCCATCACCACGATCATTGAGCCATTTCGCATCAAGAGCGTCGAGCCGATCCGCTGGACCACGCGCCCGCAGCGGGAAGAGTTGCTGCGCGCCGCACACTACAACCTCTTCCTGTTGCCCGCGGATGACGTTCTCATCGACCTGCTGACGGACTCCGGGACGGGCGCTATGTCCACGGCTCAGTGGGGCGCGATGATGGAGGGGGACGAGAGCTACGCGGGCTCAAAGAGCTTCGATCACTTTCGCGATTCCGTGCAGAGCATCTTCGGTTATCGCCACGTCATTCCCACGCACCAGGGGAGGGCGGCGGAACGAATTCTGTTCAGCGTGATGTGTAAGCAGGGCGACGTGGTTCCCAACAACACCCACTTCGACACGACGCGGGCGAATGTCGAATTCGTCGGCGCCGAGGCCGTGGACCTGCCGATTCCGGAAGGCAAGCAGCCCGCCATCTACCATCCCTTCAAGGGCAATATGGATGTAGCTGCCCTGGCAGAGTTGATCTCGCGGGTGGGACGAGAGCGCATTCCGCTGGTGATGCTGACCATCACCAACAACTCCGGCGGAGGCCAGCCGGTGTCAATGGAGAACGCCCGCGCCGTAAGCGAGCTGTGCCGCAGGCACAAGATTCCGCTCTATTTCGATGCCTGCCGCTTTGCCGAGAATGCCTACTTCATCAAGCTGCGGGAATCCGGCTGCGAGAACATGACGCCGAAGCAGATTGCCCAGGAGATGTTTCGCCTCGGCGATGGCTGCACCATGTCGGCAAAGAAAGATGGCATGGCCAATATCGGAGGCTTCCTGTGCACGAATAATGATGTGCTGGCGGCGCAGGAAAAGAACCTGCTGATCCTGACCGAGGGCTATCCCACCTACGGCGGTCTGGCAGGAAGAGACCTGGAGGCGATCGCCATCGGCGTGCAGGAGGCGCTGAGCGAGGACTACCTTAAATACAGGATCGTCTCCACTGGCTACCTGGGGCACCACATCACGGAAATGGGTGTTCCCATCGTGCAGCCACCGGGCGGGCACGCGATCTACATCGATGCGCGCGCCTTCCTGCCGCATGTTCCTTCGGAGCAATTGCCAGGGGTGGCGCTGGCCAACGAACTGTATCTCGAGGGCGGAATCCGGTCCGTGGAAATCGGCACGCTGATGTTCGCCCACGCCGCCAAGATGGACCTGGTGCGGCTGGCGATCCCCCGGCGCGTTTACACCCAGAGCCACATTGATTATGTGATCGAGGTGATCGGCGAGGTGTGGAACCGGCGCGAGCAGATTCGGGGTATGCGGGTGGTTTCAGAAGCTCCCTTCCTGAGACATTTCACCGCGCACATGGAGCCGGTCGAACAATCGGTTGCGTCGCAGGTGATGGGCTTGTAGGCAGACCCCGGGAAACATGAAGGCTCAGAGTCATGCTGCCTTTTAAATTGGTCTACAGCGATAAGTACTATTTGCCGATCGGACAGCACGTCTTTCCGGCTGAGAAGTACCGCCTTGTCCAACGGCGATTGCTGGAGACCGGCGTCGCCGAGGCGGCGGACTTCCTCGAGCCGCAGCCGGCAAGCGACAAGGACATTCTGCTGGTGCACACCAGCGAGTACGTGTACAAGCTGCAGACGGGCACGCTCTCGGCGCGCGAAGAGCTGGAGATGGAGATTCCCTTTTCCGACGAACTGGTGGACGCATTCTGGCTGGCGGCAGGAGGATCGATCCTTGCGGCGCAGAAGGCCCTGGAGGACCAGGTCTGCATCAACATTGGGGGCGGCTTTCATCATGCGTTTCCGAACCACGGGGAAGGCTTCTGCATGATTCACGACGTGGCGGTGGCCATCCGGCGGCTGCAGAAGGACGGCCGGATCCAAAAAGCGATGGTGGTGGACTGCGACGTTCATCAGGGCAACGGCACGGCGCAGATCTTTGCCGCGAAGCAGCCGGCGTCGCAGAACCACCTGCCTTCCTGGTCGAGCAGCCGGGTGGGCAGCAAGGCCACGGTGAATGAGTCAGCGGCCGGCGACGTGTTCACCATCTCCCTGCACCAGGAGAACAACTATCCGGCCTGGAAGCCGCCATCCTCGATCGACGTCAACCTGCCCGACGGCTGCGGCGACGAAGAGTACCTGGGCTGGCTGGATAATGCGCTCAGCTCAGGCCTGCGGCAGTTCCAGCCTGAGCTGCTCTGCTATGTTGCGGGAGCCGATCCCTACCGCCACGATCAGCTCGGCGGCCTGGACTTGACGATTGAGGGCCTGAAGCGGCGGGATGAGCTCGTCTTCCGCGTGGCGCACACGCGCGGCATTCCGGTGATGGTGACCTACGCCGGGGGATACGCCCAGGATGTGCAGGACACCATCACCATTCATGCCAATACGGTGACCTCAGCCCGGAATGTGCTGGCTGAAAGTCTGAGCGCGCCCAAGTCTCAGCGGGCGCGTGCCTGACCGCCACCAAGTCTGAGCTTCCCAATCTGGTGGAAGTGGTATCTTTCCCCGTTCTTCTGGGAGAATCGATTCATGAGCCCAAACAACTCGCATGATGACAAGCCCCTGGTGGGAATCATCATGGGGAGCAAGAGCGACTTCGAAGTTCTGTCGCCGGCGGCGCAGATGCTGCACGAATTCGGCATCGCCTATGAGTTGCGCGTGGTCTCAGCGCATCGCACTCCGGACTGGATGTTCGAGTACGCGCAGAAGGCGGAGGAGCGCGGGCTGGAGGTGATTATCGCGGGCGCTGGCGGAGCCGCGCATCTGCCGGGCATGGTGGCCGCGAAGACCACACTGCCGGTGCTGGGCGTGCCGGTGCCCGCCACCCTGCTGAACGGCATCGATTCGCTGCTTTCGATTGTGCAGATGCCCAAGGGCGTTCCCGTCGCCACCCTGGCGATCGGCAAGCCGGGCGCCAGCAACGCAGCGTTGCTGGCGATTTCCATTCTCGCCAACAAGCGCCCCGAATTGCGCGCCAAGCTCAAGGCATGGCGAGCGGAGCGGCGCGACGAGGTGCTGAAGCAGGAGCTTCCCTAGTGGCTGCCATTCTTCCCGGCGCAACCATCGGCATCTTTGGCGGAGGCCAACTCGGCCGCATGACGGCCATGGCGGCGCGGTCGTTCGGCTACCGCATCCAGGTGCTCGACCCCGATCAAGCCTGTCCCGCGGCCTACGTTGCTGATCATTGCATCGCCGCCAGCTTTGCCGATGTGGATGGAGCGGTGCAACTGGCCCGGCATTCCGATGTGGTGACGATCGAGATCGAGAAAGTGGCGATCGCCAGTCTGGATGCCGCGGCCCGCTTCGCGCCCGTGCGTCCGTCAGCCAGGATTCTGGAAACTATTCAGGATCGCGCCCGGCAGAAGGACTGGCTGGTGAAGCGCGGCTTTCCGGTGGGCGAGTATCGCGTCGCCGCCTCCGCCGCGGAGTTGCGGCAAGCGGCCCAGGCGCTGGGCGGAGAGGTCTATGCCAAGGCTGCCTTTGGCGGATATGACGGGCGCGGGCAGTTCCAGATGAGTTCTCCGGCTGAGGCAGAAGATGCGTGGGCGGCCTTGCGCGCGCAGACGGTGGCCGTCGAGAAAACCTTGGACCTGGAGTGTGAGATCTCGATGATGGTGGCGCGGCGGCCGGGCGGAGAGACGGCGGTCTTTCCGCCAGCCATGAATTATCACCAGCACCGCATCCTGGAGTGGTCAGTCACGCCGGCGCCGGTCGCACACGAGCTGGCACGTGAGGCCACGGAGCTGGCGCGGGCCATCGCCGAAGAGATGCAGGTCGAGGGCCTGCTGGCCGTGGAGATGTTTCATGCTCGCGATGGCCGGCTGCTGGTTAACGAGCTGGCGCCTCGCCCGCACAACAGCTTTCACGCTACCCAGCGCGCCTGCGTGACCAGCCAGTTCGAGCAACTGGTGCGCACGGTGTGTGATTTGCCGTTGGGGTCGGTGGAACTGATCCAGCCCGCCGCCATCAGCAATCTGCTCGGCGATCTGTGGCTCGACGGACATAAGCCGGATTTCGTCGGCGCCGTCGCCATTCCCGGCGTGCGGCTTCATCTTTATGAAAAGCACACACCGCGGCCAGGAAGGAAGATGGGACATCTGTCTGCGGTCGGGCACACGGTGGAAGAGGCGCTGGAAAGGGTAAAGCTGGCCACAAATTGTATGAGCCGCAAAGCAATGAGCGCGTAATACGCCAGCCCCCGCGGGCCGCGATGGCCTTCTCGCCATTGCCGCAGAAGGCACGCGATACGGTCTGCGCGATGGCTGTGGGGGCAATCAGCAGCAATACTGCCGAGACAATTGCCACTCGAACATGCATGCGCGCAAATTCTAATCGTCGCGTGCTTATTTCCGAGTTGGAAGTATGTACCGTGCTTCCAGTTACTAGTCCCAATTCTTCGTTTGCGGCCAGATCTCTTGCACATTCGCTTTGAAGCCGTGGCACACCAGCACGGGGCCGTTCTCGAATCTGATGGCATAAGGATGATAGAGCTCGGCCGCTACCTCGAGGCGATCGCAGCGCCCTTGCCACTCATCGGGGCGCTCTCCCAGCAGAATCAGCACTTTTCCTGTGCAGTCGCGCGGCCCCCACAGGAAGTAATTCTGGTGCCCACTGACGGCATTGGGTAACCCATATTTCGGTCCGAAGAAATCGATCGCCCCTGCTTCCCCGTAGTTGCCCGCGCCGATGCACACCTCCTTACGCTCCTCGGGCGTCAGTGCGCCGTACACTCGTGCCACCGCCGCGGTCATCTCCTCCCAACCAAACTGGTCGGAGTAATACTGCGGCATGGCCGCTCCACGATGGCTCTTTTCGCTGACCGGCAGCGGAAATGGAAGCTTCGATTCGTAGTGCAGAAATTCTTCCGCCGAGAGCACCGGAATGCCCAGCGGCAGCGTCACCGCCAATACCGCGAGCATGACGATCACGAGCGCCGGCTTCAGCCATGCCCAGTGCTTGCGTTCGCCAGCCCTTTCGATTGCGACGGCTCCCGCAGCCATCAGCATGGGATATCCCGGAACGATGTAGTAGTTCTTGCCCTTCATCGCGATTATGATCGCCAGGGATACCACGAATGCCCAGGCGAGAGCTCGATAACGCCCTCCGTCCCGGCTGAAGAACAAATAGAACAGCCCGATCACCGCTACCAGCAAGGGCACTGGCATAACCACAAGAAGTTGTTCTCCGATGTAGCGCAATGGAGTTAGCTCCACATCCCGCCCGCTTTCCCGGATGTTGCGCATTAGCTCCACAAACGGCCAGTGATGCTGCACGTTCCAGATCAGGTTCGGCAAGAAAATCAGAAAGGCGACAACTCCTCCGATCCAAATCCAGCGCTGCGCCAATGCTTTGCGCTCCGGCGCAAGCAAAAGACCTGCTACGATGCTGAGCCCAAAAATTCCCATCGAGTACTTGTTCTGCAGTCCGATCCCGGCGATCACGCCAAACCATAGCCAAAGCTTCTGGTTCCCGGTATTGATGATGCGCACCAGGATGGACGCGCAGCCGCTCCAGAACAGGGGTTCGAAGGCGTTCATCGTCAGCAGGTAGTCCATGACGAACAAGACCCCGATGCAAGCCGTCGCCAGAGAGGCAAACCAGATCCCAAACTTTCTCGCGCCCATTTCCCGCGCTAGAAAAGCAACCAGCAGCACGAGAACTGCCCCGGCAATCGCCGGCAGAAAGCGAAGCGCGTGCAGCGACGTTCCTCCAATGTGCAATTCCAGCCAGGTCACCACCGCGATCAAGGGTGGCTGATCGACATATCCCCAGTCGAGGTGACGGCTGCATGCTATGTAGTAGAGCTCGTCACGGAAGTATCCGTAACGGCCGTCGGTGGCAAGCTGCAGGACGAGCTTGGTGAGTGCGATCAGCCCTACCAGCACGGCAGTACTGCGCGCTAGTTCGAACTTTTCGGGAGCAGTCGTGGAACCCGTCATTCCATTCATGTCGCCCTGAGATGACATTCTTGTTGAATGACAGGCTAACTCAGGAGCAAGCGGGTCGCCCACTGTTTCCTGTGAACCCAAGCTGTGGGTGCCCCACCCTGAGCGCGGCGCAGGCTGGGATGAAAAAACTATCCTCTGGTGTTAGCAGGTGCCCCAGGTTCGCGCGCGTTGCTTTTGGGCGCTAACCTGGGCGAAGGATAGCTCCGCTATCCCTTAGCCGCAGCCCCTCCAGCCACTCGCCTCAGTACTTCCGGCCGCTCGCGATACACCTTCAGCACGAGCTCGCCGAACAGCGTATTGGCCCAGGCAAACCAGCTTCGGGTGAACTTCGCCGGGTCATCCTTGTGGAATGACTCGTGCATAAAACCGGTGCCGGCGTGGGTGCGGATCAGTGTTTGTAAGCAATTTGCGATTTCAGCCTCATCGCTTGCGGTCAGCCCGCGCATGATGATCGCCAGCGGCCATATCATGTCAAGGCCCACATGCGGCCCGCCAATTCCCTCGGCCGCGGTTCCGCGGAAGAAGTACGGATTGTCGTCGCTCAAAACCAGTCGCCTCGTGTTGCGATAGATCGGATCGTCCCAGGCAACACAGCCCAGGTAGGGAAGCGACAGCAGCGACGGAACGTTGGCGTCGTCCATGAACAGCTGGTTGCCAAAACCATCCACCTCATAGGCATAGACCACGCCGTAATCAAGGTGCTGCGCCGTGCCGTACTGGTTGATCGCCCTTATCACTTCCTTCGCCAACGACTGCGCATCCTGGGCCAGGTCACGCGCTTCGAGCGCCCCCCCCATCTCCTCCAGATTCTTCATCGCGGTCACGGCGAATAAGTTTGACGGAATCAGAAACGGATAGATGCAGGCGTCGTCCGATGGCCGGAATCCGGAAGCGATCAGCCCGCGCGCCTTCACCGGATTGCCATAGCCATTCAGGTTCAGCGTGTCGTTGGGCGTGGTGGTATTGCGCCGAAATGAATAAGGCCCCGAACCGCGGAAGCGCTGCTGCTCGCGAAAAGTTCGAATCATCAGGCGCATCGCTTCGCGCCATGCGGAGTCAAACGGTGCCGTGTCTCCCGTGGACTTCCAATACCCATGTGCGAGGCGGATGGGATAGCAGAGTGAATCGATCTCCCATTTGCGTTCGTGCAGCTCTGGCTTCATCTCGGTCAGGTCATGCGAGAATTCGCTGCCCTCGCGGTCGTAATTGAATGCATTGGCATAAGGATCAATCAGGATGGAGCGCGTTTGGCGATGAATCACTCCCGCCAGCAGGCGCCGGAGCTGCGGATCCTCCTTAGCCAAACTCACATAGGGCCAGACCTGCGCGCTCGAATCGCGCAGCCACATCGCGCGGATATCGCCCGTGATGACGAAGGTGTCGGGCTTGCCATCCAGCGTTCCCAGACGCACCGTGGTATCCAGCGTGTTTGGGAAACAATTCTCGAAGAGCCAGGCGAGTTCGCTGGCGCCGAGAAATTTCTTGATCTCAGTAATTCTTGCTTCGACCGCAAGACTCGTGAAGTATCGTTTGGCGGCCTCTGGACGGCGAGTGGCGAAGCGGGCGGCTGCCTGTGCGCTGTGCAACTTCTCCAGCGGTGAGTTGGAAGCGTCCAGACTTGCAGCTGACGAGAAGGACTCTGTCGCCAATCCGGCCGCTCCCAAGGCCGCCAGCTTCGCAGCTTCACGACGAGTGAATTTCATTAGGGAATATGCAATCAGAGAGATTCTAATCGGGGTCGTCTGAAGGACGTGGATGCTGCATCCTGAGTCTGAGCTGCGGGCGAAGGGTAGAATTCTAAGAGCCCTCTAAACACAAGACCTCCTAGGCTCTGGCGCCTGCCTGCGACCGCTCCTGCCGCTTCGCTCTCATCACCATCAGCTTCTTGTGCATATCGACCGCCGCGTTCCGGGCAGCGCCCACGGCCGTGACCACTAGATCCGCGCCCCGCACATTGTCTCCGGCAGCGTAGATGTCCTCGCGCGATGTGCGGCCGGTTTCCTCGCTTTCCACCAACACCGTGCCCCATTTCGTGGTCTTCAGGTTTTCAGTGCTTTCGGGAATCTCAACTTCCGGGTTGTAGCCGATCGCCAGGGCGACGGTATCGCATTCGACCACGAAGTTCGAGCCTTCGATGGGAACCGGTGAGCGGCGGCCCTTGGCATCGGGTTCGCCCAGCTTCATGCGGATGCACTCGGCGGACTTCACGAATCCATTTTCATCACCCATGAACTTCACCGGAGCGGTCAGCCACTCAAACTGTACGCCCTCTTCGCGCGCGTGGATGCGCTCTTCCATGCGGCCGGGCATCTCGGCCTCCGTGCGCCGGTACATGCACATCACGTGAGTATTCGGATCGAGGCGGCGGGCAGTGCGCACGCAGTCCATCGCTGTATCTCCGCCTCCAACGACGACTGTAACCTTGCCGGCGTGCGGCTTGGGGTTGTCGGAATCCTGCCAGTATTCCGGCAGCAACTCGCGCGGCAGGTTGCCGCGCACCAGGTACTCGGTCGCCTGATAGATGTTCTTGAGCTGATCTTCTCCCGGGATCTTCATCACACTGCCTTTGATGGCGCCATACCCGAGAAATACCAGGTCAAAGCCCTGGGTCTTGAGAAGATCGTCCACCGGGTGATCCTTCCCTACGCGGTAATTGCAGACAAATTTGATCCCCAGTTTTTCCAGCGCCTGGATCTTGGAGAAGACGATTTCCTTGTTCAATTTGAAGTTCGGAATCCCGTACAGCAGCAGCCCGCCCGGATATGGCCACATATCAAAGACCGTAACTGCGTGCCCCTTGACCGCCAACTCTTCAGCCACCGCCAGGCCTGCGGGGCCGGCTCCTACTACCCCCACCTTCATCCCCGTGGCTGGCGCGGTCTCCCGATGCGGATAGCCAAAGTTCTTGCGCACATAGTCCACCACGAAGGCTTCCAGTTTGCCGATGCAGACGGAGGCGTCGCGCGCCGCCAGCACGCAGGCGCCCTCGCACTGCTTTTCCTGCGGGCAGATACGGCCGCAAACGTCGGGAAAGTTGGAGTTTTCAATGAACTTCAGGGCGGCGCCCACGAAATCGCCCTGCCCGAGCAGAAACATTGCCGCCGGGATATCGTTGTGCAGGGGGCAGCCGGTAGTGCACGGAGCGTGATCACAGTAGAGGCAGCGCTGCGCCTGCTGCATCGCCAACTCCGGGGTGTAGCCCTGATAGACCTCCTCGAAGTTCGATACCCGCGACTGCGGGTCCTGCTTGGAGGGCTTCTCTTTGTCGATGCGATAGCGCTGGCGGCGTTGCAGCATCCGTCTTCTCCTGCACTTGCGGTTGGGCCGTCTCCCCTCCGGGAATGGGACGTGGCGCAGAAAAAAGAGGAGTCCAACCCCGCATGAACAATGCCGTGAAGACGCCACCAGTGGCTGTGTTCTGCGTCACTTGCGCTGGTGACGCGAGGGCAGAGAGCCTCCAGACGGGCGGTGGGGCGGCAGGCACCCCGAGACCTCGCCTTGGTCGTAATAAAATCATCAGCTTGGAGCGATTCTTTTGCCTGCGGTCAGCTCACTGTCGCACTGGGTAAAGCAAGCCGCCGCCGAGGCTGGTTTTGAGCTGGCGGGTGTGGCGACAGTCGGGGAGTTTTCCGAGCTGGAATATTTTCCGCAGTGGATCGCAGAGGGCCGCGCCGGTGAAATGCGTTACCTGGAGGCGCGGTCGGAGAGCGGCGAGCTGAAGCGTGCGTCACTCAGGCACGTGGCTCCCTGGGCCCGCTCGGTCATCGTCTGCGCCATCAACTACAACGCGGCGCAACCTTATTCCACCACCACCCACGACCTTACCCGCGGCTGGATCTCCCGCTACGCATGGACCCAACGGGACTATCACGACGTCGTCAAGAAGCGCCTGCATGAGATAGAAGAGAGGCTGCGGGAGGAGGTTTCTTCTAAAGCCGAGACTCGCTGCTACGTCGATACCGGACCGCTGGTGGAGCGCGTGTACGCCAAATACGCCGGCGTCGGCTGGATCGGCAAGAACACTTGCGTAATTAATCAGAGGCTGGGTTCCTGGCTGTTCCTGGGGATCATTCTGACGTCGCTGGAACTTGAGCCCGATATCCCGGCCCCCGATCGCTGTGGAAGCTGCGCCCGCTGCCTGGATGCCTGTCCCACAGGAGCTTTTCTGGGCCCATATGAGCTCGACCCGGCGCGTTGCATCTCCTACCTGACGATCGAAAAGCGGGGCGCTTTGCCTGCGGATTTGCGAACCGGCATGGGGCGGCACGTCTTTGGCTGCGACATCTGCCAGGACGTGTGCCCGTGGAATCGGAAGGCGCCGGCGACCCAGGCAGAGGAATTTCAGCCGCGGCCTGAGTTGGTGAATCCGGCGCTCGACTGGCTGGCGACCATCAGCGAGCAGGATTATCGCAACAGTTTTCGCGGTTCGCCGGTGAAGCGCGCCCAGCGGAGCGGCATCCGGCGCAATGCCGTGGTTGCCATGGGAAACAGCGGCGATCGACAGTATATTCCCCTTTTGGAAAAGCTCGTCTCCGACTCCGATGAATCCCTCGCCGAACACGCGCGCTGGGCGCTGGAGAGGCTCAGCAAAATGCAGAACTCGGAGCGGACATAGTTCGCCGCATCGCATGGCCGGCATCCCGGCTCGATTTATCTGAGCGATGGCCGCAGCGTCAGGATTTCAGCGTCTGTTCCCGCAGGTAGCCCACCCCTACTAACACGGCCCCCAGCACACCCTGTATCCCCGTCCACCACAGCCACAGGGGCGAGCCGACCTGCCAGCCGGTGGGAATGAAAACGATGAGCACGAAGTCGATGACCAGCAGCAATCCGCCTATGGTTTGCAGGGTGAGCGCGCGTTCTTCGCGGTCGAGGTTGGCGTCAGGAGTGTGGGCCACGAGAGTTCCCTCCGCTGGGCCTTGCCAGGCTACTGCTGCGGCGGCTGCCGCCATCGGCGCAGCGTCCGCGATTCTATTACAAGCGGCGTTGCCATTCGTCACCCATTCACAAGCAGGGGGAGACTGCCAGGCACGACTTGCGTCGCCTCCCCATTTCGTTCAGCGCTTGAGTCCAGCGAAGCGCCTGCTGGTTTAGGGAGGCCGCCTGGGGCTGCTTCCTCCGCGCGCTTAACCCTTTCGGCTACTGCCAAATACCAGCAAGTGGTTTAGTTTCACCGCTTCCAGACCGCAGTAGTATCTACGCCAGCATTTCGGCTAAGCAGTGCAGCGGAGCCCTCCCAAGAGCAGTCGCGCGACGACTCGCATGTCAGACTGGCTGGCTGACTGGGATGCTGGGAGAAGAGTTCCGCGAAATTGGTAAAGGGCGCTTCGACAAATTTCCAGGTTGGCATACCGGCCGTTTGGTTTGCAGCGGCTTTTGGCAGCTACCGTGACTTCCCCAACGAACGCTGCCAGCAGGTGCGCCAACCATTCAGGAGCTCGACATGCGTGCTCATCGCTTTCTCCTTCCCTGGACAGTTGTCCTGTCCGTGCTGGTGGCATTTCTGCTGACAGCGGTCACCGCTGCCATTGCCCAGAACCCGACTGCAATTCAAATCGCGCACCGAGCCGCGCAATTGCCTTCCCCAGCGCCATCGGTCGAGCCGCCTTCGCTACTCCGGGGAACTTTCGAAGCGCTGGAAGAGTTCTCGGCGCACAATTACCGCACACGATATTTCCTGAATACGGGAGCGTCCCGGGTCGAGCTGCAATTCGCTTCCAACCCGCCGCAACTCGCCAGCGGCGCCGCCGTCCAGGCCCAGGGCACGCGCATCGGCAACATCATGCTGCTGCAGTCTGGCAACGGGCCTGCCCTGCAGGCCGCTGTGCCCGCGCCGTCGATTCCTCTTCCCGGCACTCTTGGCGCCCAATCCACGATCGTGATCCTGGTCAATTACCAGGACCTCACCATCCAGCCCTATACCGTCGCCGACGCCACCACAGCCGTCTTCACCACTCTCAATAATTTCATCAAAGAAAATTCTTTCAACCAGACCTCGCTGACCGGCGACGTCTTCGGCTGGTTCACCATCAAGGTCAACAGCAGCGCTTGTGACTTCAACCAAATCCAAACCCTTGCCGACGCGGCAGCCACCAACGCTGGCGCCAATCTGGCCAATTACAAGCACATCATCTACGCCGCGCCACCGGTTGCGACCTGCTCTTGGGAAGGTGGCTCGACCATCGGTGGCAACCCCAGCCGGGCCTGGGTCAATGTCGACCTCAGAACCGGAATTCTGGCTCTGGCGCACGAATTCGGACACGGCCTGGGCATAATGCACTCCCACGCCGAGAGTTGTAACGGTACGACCATCGGCAACAACTGCACCGTGCAGGAATATGGCGATCTATTCGACGCCATGGGCAACACCAACGCCATGGACTACAACGGCCCACAGAAGGAGAGGCTGGGCTGGCAGGGTAACTCCCTTACCAAGGTTCAAAGCACCAATACCTTCACCCTGATTCCCTACGCCAACCCCGCATCGGCGCAGGGAATCAGAATACTCGAGATTCCCGCGGGCAATGATCCGGCGACGGGCAATCCATCCTATTATTATGTTTGCTATCGTCAGGGGGTCGGCTTCGATTCCCCCATCTCCCTCTACCCAAGTGCTGCCAAAGGCGTTCTGATCCATCATTCGGTGCCGCTTGATCTCAACAGCACGCTGTTGCTGGACGCTAACCCTACCACCGCATGGTTCAACGACGCAGCTCTCTTGCCGGGTCAGACGTTCACCGACAGTGGCGCGGGCGTCAGCATCACGCTCAACTCTGCAGATGGTACGACGGCCTCCGTTAAGGTCACACTCTCCGGCCCGGCTTGCACGCAGCACAATCCGACGGTGGGCATCGCTCCGTCGAATGCCGTCTTAGCCGCGGGCGGGCTGGCGAAGTACAACGTGACCATTACCGACAATGACAGCGCAGTTTGCTCGTCTGCGACATTTGGATTGTCGGCAACTGTGCCCCAGGGCTTCACTGCCAGCTTCATCGGCGGCAGTTCGGTCAATCTCTCACCCGGGGGAAGCACGATAAAGGAGTTGGATGTAACCTCTCCCGGCAACGCCGCTCTTGGCGGATACAACGTCTCCGCAACCGCTACCAATGGCGCATTCTCCGGCTCCGGGAACGCTACCTACACGGTGGGCAATCCGGATTTCTCCATCGGCGCCTCGCCCTCGACGGTGAACATTGTTCAGGGTCAGTTCGGTGGCACTACCATCACTCTTACTGCCCTGGGAGGATTCAATTCCGCAGTGACGTTGTCGAACAGCCCGCCACCGAGCAACGTCATAGTTGCCTACAGCACGAACCCTGTTCCTGGTGGCGCGGGAAGTGTCACCATGTCGATTAGTGTGGGCGCCAGTGCGCCCGTGGGCGCGTGGAAGATCACGGTCGGCGCCAGTGGAGGCGGGCAGACGCACAGCGTCGATGTGAACCTGAACATCACCGCGCCCGTTATTCCTCCCCCCAATGTCAACCCCACGCTCATTCCGCAGAGCGGGTTCACGGTCGTTGCGGACAGCGAGCAAGCGGCCTTCGGAGCCAACCCTGCTTCTCCTGCACGCAATGCCATTGATGGCAACACCGGGACGATCTGGGAAACGGAATATACCCCGGTCAGCGTGCCGCAGCCTCATTGGATACGGATCGACTTGGGAGCAAGCTACAACGTGGTGGGCATCAAGTACACGCCACGAGCGGATGGCAAGACACGCGGCAAGATCAAGGCTGTTGAAGTCTACGTTACGGATGACCCCAACAATTGGGGTTTGGTGGCCGGCAGCGGGACACTCCTCAAGAATGCAAATGATACCAGGAGTGAAGTTGACCTGCTGTTCAATGGGAAGCAGGGACAGATTGTGGTGGTGCGCTCTCTTAGTGAAGTAAAGGATGGCGATTGGGCCTCAGCCGCCGAGATCAATGTGTACCAGCAGTCCACCGGCTCCTGCGTGCATGTGGGTCCGCAAGTTACCCTCGCACCCAAACAGAGTCAGGGGGTGCAGGCCGGCACCGCGGTCACCTTCACGATATCGGTGAAGAACAATGACACTGCGGCTTGCAGCTCGACGACCTTCGACGTCACTTCGTCCGTTCCACAGGGCTGGTCGCCGGCTGTGCTGGGCAAGAATCCACCGAACTTCACGCTTGCCCCGGGAGCGACTGGTTCCACCACCCTGCAAGTAACTTCACCGGTTAGCGCTGTGAATGGCTTCTATACCGTAACTGGCACGGCCACCAGTGAAAGCAACTCTAGCCTG
>DATHDM010000057.1:0-11085 GCA_035319065.1 Terriglobales bacterium | reverse complement strand
AACGCTCGGCACCGACCGGAGCCAGCCGCTCAGGACCATAGAGGGGTCGGTGCCTTCGCTACGGAGTCTTCCTGCGGGCTGCGCTTTTGAGCCGCGTTGCGACATGAGTGTGGATGAGTGCTGCGTGAATTTCCCGCCGCTGGAAGAAGTGGCAGCCGGCCACTGGGTGAGGTGCCCGGTGAGCGTGAAATAGCCGGGCGAGGAGGGACGCGAGGCGCAAAGTTCGCATGTTTGGACCAGCGTCAGTTATGATGGAATATTGCCCGATACCGTGCGCGTTCTCCTGCTCAGCGACATTCACGCGAATCTGGAAGCCATGGAGGCTTGTCTGGCAGAGGCCTCTTCCTACGATCTGGTTCTGAACCTGGGCGACATCGTGGGATACGGCGCCAGCCCCAACGAAGTCATCGACCGCTCCCGCCAGCTAGGCAAATACTTCGTGCGCGGCAATCACGATAAGGCGTGCGCCGGGCTGATGGACGTGCGGGGGTTCAATCCCATTGCCGCCGCGGCAGTGGTGTGGACGCATCATCAACTGTCACCCGACAATCTGAAATGGCTGAAAGCGCTTCCGGTGGGGCCGCTAGGCGTGGACGGCCTGGATGGAGTGCAGATGGTGCACGGCTCTCCGCGGGATGAAGATGAGTACATCCTGGTCTCGGAAGACGCAGCGGTGTCTGCCGCGCACAGCCAGGTGCCGCTGACCTTCTTCGGGCACACTCATATCCAGGGCGGGTTCCGGCTGGAGGGCAATCACGAGACCACCATGCGGCCGAACTATCGCAGCCTGCAATCGAAGGCGAGCTGGGAGCTGAAGCTCGAAAAGGGCGTGAATTACATGATCAATCCGGGCTCGGTGGGGCAGCCGCGCGACGGCGACTGGCGGGCCGGGTTCGCGATCTTCGATTCCGGGAACCGCGTGGTGACCTACTACCGGGTGCCGTACGACATCGAGAAGGCGCAAAAACGGATCCTCGAAGCCAAGCTGCCAGAACGGCTGGCGGCGCGCCTGACGCAGGGAAGGTAGAAAAGAAGCAATCAGCGGTGAGCACTCCGCGATGCGCAGCCAAGTTCATGGTGCGGAGTGGGGACGCAAGGTCCTTCTGACTCGGACGCGGATTGCTATACCGCGTCCTCGCTCAGGATGACACCTCAATTACTACGAGCTCAACCCCGACGTTGTTTCCCCACCTCAGGTTCGTGACGGGCTCTGCTTGAGAGCGCGCTTGCGGGCGCGCTTGCCAGCGATGTCACGGATCTCTTTGCCCAGGCCGGTGCGGTTCATGATCGCCTGCTGCACGATGGCGATCAGGTTGCCGACGGTCCAGTAGAGGCACAGCCCGGCAGAAAGGTTCCAACTGATCACGCCCAGCATCACGGGCATCATCAGGTTCATGACCTTCTGCTGCTGCGGATCCATGCCTCCCGTGGGAGTCATGCGCTGCACCAGGAAGGTAGTGATGATGATGCCGATGGGCAGGATGTGGGTGGGATCGGCGGAAGAAAGATCCTTGAGCCACAGCCAGTGTGCGTTGCGCAGCTCGATGGCCACACCCAGCATGGTGTAGAAGGCGATGAGGAAGGGGAACTGAATCAGCATGGGCAGGCATCCCCCGGCGGGATTGACTCCCTGCTCCTTCATCAGCGCGGAGATTTCCTCATTCATCTGCCGGCGCTTGGGATCGTCGAAGCGCAGGCTCTTGTAGCGGTCCTTGATGGCCTGCATCTGGGGCTGGATTTTCTGCATCTTCAAGGCCGACCGCATGCTGGCCAGGCGGAGGGGAAGCAGAGCCACGTTGATGATTACGGTGAGCACGATGATGGCCCAGCCCCAGTTGGAAACCACGCGCTCGTAGGTCCAGCGCAGCCAGAGGAAGAGGGGGCGGGAGATGATGCTGAACATGCCAAAGTCAACCAGTCCGCGCAGGTCGGGACCGGCCTGGCCGGCGATGGCAGGGGCGTGGATGGACTCCAGCACGTCCAGGCTCTTGGGACCGACGAACAGGCGAACGCGGGTGGGGCCGGTCAAACTTCCAACCGCGGCGCCCAGCACTTCCACCGGCTTGTCGATGCGCGGCACGTTGAGGGCGTAGCGCAGCGTCACCAGCACAGTGGAGGTGGGATCTTCCGGCAGGAATACCGCGGCGAAATATTGATCGAGAGTGCCGGCCCAGTAGAAGGGGCCGGGAATGGTGTTACCGCCGCTGATGGTCCTGCCCTTGCGATCAGGAGCGAGGCGAGTGACCTTGTCTCCCGCCTGATAGTCGATGCGGCCGCTGGCGTAGGAAGGAGCGCCCGTGGCATCGCCAAAACCCGCGGGCCAGGCGGGAAACGCGCTCACGGTGCGGCCGCCCTGGGTGACCGTCGCCTCTACCTTCACCAAATAGGAGTGATCGAAGTGGAAGGTCTTGCGGACAGTAATTTCGCTATCGGCGTACTCGAAGCTGAGATCGGCCGGCGCGCTCTGCGTATCCGTGGCACTGGCGACGTAGAGAAGGGAGTTCAGTTTGGCGCACAGGTTGGGATCATAGGTGAATAGGGAAAGCGGGTAGCCGAACTTCTCGGCCGCCACAGCATTCACCAGATCGAGCGGCTTGCCCTGATCGTTGGTGAATTTCTTCAGCACCCAAGACTTGACCTGCGCCCCGCGGTTGGTGAACTCGATGCGGTAGAGGTCGTTTTCGACGACGGTGCCGGCTTCAGCAGCAGCCTGCCGCACAACGGCGGGGCTTGCGCCCTTCGTGGCGCGGCCAGCCGTGGGCGCCGGCGGCGTGGCTTGGGTGCGTGCGAGGGGCTGCGCCTGCGGTTGCGTCTGCGCCTCCTGCGGCGGGTGCAAAGGAGGCTTGGGGCCGTACTTGCTGAGGAAGAACTGATAAGCCAGCAGGCCAAGAAAGGTGATGGCGAAGACCAGCAGAATCCGTTTTTCGGATCCGGGCTCCTGGGAGGGATTGCTGTATTCGGGCAAAGCGATACCGTTACTTTCTATCAGCAGCGCCGACTCTGGTGCGCACTGGTGTTAGGAATTTCAAGATCCGCAGGGGCGTAGGACAACAGATCTCCGGCCCATTGCTGATCCATCTCTTCGGTGCAAATATGCACGGGCAGTTCGCCGCGCTCATGGGGGACGGCGTTGTTCTTGACGACGGGATCGTAGCCACCCTGAGAAAAGGGATGGCAGCGCAGCAGCCGCCAGAGAGTTTTCAGGCTTCCGCGAATCGCCCCATAGCGCGCCACAGCTTCCATGGCGTACTCGGAGCAGGTAGGGACGAAGCGGCAGGCCGGGGGAAAGAGCGGCGAGAGCAGCAGCTTGTAGGCATTCAGCCAAACCAGGATAAAGTCGCGGATCATCACGGGCGTCCCTTCTCCTTGCCGGTCCCCTCTGCCTGAGCCCTGCCCGCGCTCTTCATACGATGGTTGGCCGCCGCACGGCGAATGACCTGAAAGGCGTGAGTGACCTCCGCTTCCAGTTGCGCGAATGCAACCGTGGAGGCGCTCTTCTTCGGATTGATGACCACGTCCATCGGGATGCTCAATTCTCCCAGGTGCAGGCGAACAGCCTCACGTACACGCCTGCGAATGCGATTGCGATCTACTGCGCCTCCCAGGGCTCGACTCACGGTGAGGCCGAGTCGCGGGCCATCCTCGGCCAACTGTTCGGCGCGAGGCAAGTAGAAAAAGGTCAAATGCCCGCCAAAGAGGCGCTTTCCATTCTTATAGACGCGCTGGAAGTCCGCGTGCTTCAGCAGTTTTCGGCGGCGCGCAAAGGCAAAGCCGGTTCCGGCCGACTCCAAGGGGCGCGTCTCATCCGTCATCGGCGAACCTGCCTCACCCAGATTACGGCAAATCGCATCCGGGAGTTCCGCATCGGCCAGACTGGCGAGGAACGCCCCCGCTGGCCTCACGCCAGGCGAAGAATCGGCTAATTGCATGGCGAAATCAGCCCCGATTCGCGGAGCCCGCAGAAAGAATTAAAGCGCCTCCCAACACGGCATTATTCGCGGAATCCAGGCTTTACCGAGACCCGCTTGCGCCCCTTGGCGCGGCGGCGGGAAAGCACCGTTTGTCCGCCTTTGGTCTTCATACGGCTACGGAAGCCGTGCGTCTTGGCGCGGCGACGCCGGTTGGGTTGGAACGTGCGCTTGGGCATGAAAACTGACTGCTCCTATCAAGAAATGTTGAGTGAGGACAAACCGCTAGTATATCGGACGACATTGGACTGGGGCAAACCGTGGAGCGCTGAGAATCGGATCGATCTTTGATTTGTGTTTGCGCTTTTCGATTTGTTTTTGCGCATTTCGCCGGGAGTGTGGCCGGTTCAGCGCCAGTGAGTGATGGGTCCGACGATGACCTCCAGGGTGCCGCCGATTTCGCCGGGATCGTCCTGCCCCTTCACTAAGGAGGCTGGTTTCCGGTCGTAGGGATCAACCAGCTTTATTTCGCGGGCCTCGAGCAGGCGCTGGCCGTTAACGTAGAAGTACTCGTCGTAAACGATGCCGAGCAGCAGGAAGGCGTGGTTCTTCCAGAACAGAAGCATGGGACGGCCCTGGTTGATGCTGGCCACGATGGTCCCCACGTCCGTCGGGGGCCCGGCCAAAATACGGGACTCGAGGTGGACCTTGTCGCCGTCGTCCAAGACGTAGTCACCGTCGATGACGCCGGCGATATCGGGCAGCTGCATCGGTGTATCCACGCACACCTCGCCGGCATTGGCCTTTGTGATCCAGTAATCCTGCTGGATATTGACCCCTTGCGCCTTAAGGATGGATTGCACGCCTGCGGCCCAGGCCCAGTTCTCGCATTTCTGCGCGGCGGGGAAGAAAGGCAGGTCGGGGAGCTCGGCGGTCTGCGCGGGATTCTGCTGCAGTGAGCCGGGGGCGGGCTTCTTCTTGGCGAGACTTGAGCCCGTGGCCACCAGTATTGCGGCGGCGACTGCGAGCAGCGTCAAGGAACGAGGGCGAAGCATTTCAAGGAAGCATAACCCAGCTCGGCGGCCCGGGTGATTAATCAGTGGGACACCGACAAAGGGGCTACTTCGACAGCACCGCCAGGGCTTCGCGGAAAAGCGCGTCGAAGGATTCCGGCTTGCCGTTGCGGGTAGCGGCGGCCAGCGCGCGTTCGGCGGCGGGGCGCTGGTATCCGAGATTGATGAGCGCCGAGAGCGCGTCTTCTTCTACCGCGGAAACGGGGCGCACAGCGGGCGGGGCGCCGAAGTCCTCCAACTTGTCGCGCAGCTCGAGGCACATGCGCTCGGCGGTCTTCCTGCCGATGCCGGGGATGCGCGTGAGCCTGGCCACATCGCCGCCCTTGATCGCTGCGACCATCTCGCCGGCGGGCATGCCGCTGAGAATCGTAATCGCCAGCTTGGGCCCGATGCCGCTCACATTGAGCAGCTTCTCGAAGAGCTGTTTCTCCTCGCGGTGAAGGAATCCGTAGAGCGCCAGCGCGTCCTCGCGCACATGGGTATGGATGTGTAGGGAAACGTCGGATGTGCCGGCGGAGGGCAATTCGGAAAAGGTGGGAATGGAGATGGTGACGTCGTAGCCCACGCCGGAGACTTCGAGGATGACCTGGTTGGGGTGCTTGGCAAGGAGGCGTCCGCGCAGATGAGCAATCATGGGGCGGGATCATTCTAGCCGGAGATGGGAACGGAAGCGCGCCGAATGGATATTAAGCACGGAGGACAGATTGAGCGCGGGGGGGAGGCGGTTTCTACCGCCGGCGATAAAAAATGTTGAACTCGAATCCGGGATTCACGGGGAAGAACTCCGCCACCTTGCGCAGGCGCTCGGCCAGCGCTTGCGGGGCGAGCAGGGGATACTCACGCTCGCGGAGGTCGTAGTAATCGACGTCGGTGAAGATGGCCAGCATGTAAATGGCGATGGCGTCGGAAAAAGCGGCGGCAAAGTATTCATTCTTGGCGCGCTCGGAATCCTGGACGCCGCTGGTAGCGGCCTTGCGAAATTCCCATGCGTCCAGTCCGGTCTCACCGCGCTGCTTGTCTTCCACCTGCTTCCACACCAGGTCGGCGAAATCGGCGGGCACGCCGACGCGCTCGACGAAGGCGTGGGCCACGTTGATATAGAACTCGAAGGCGAGGGAGAAGCGGTCGTCCATCAGGCGGGTGGAGATGAAAACGCACTGTGAATTGCCCAGGTTGAGGTTGCGGTGACAGACGGCGTTGTCGCTGAGCGCGACGTCGTAGCGGTCGGCGATGACCGTCTCTTCGCCCTGGCTTACAGTGAGCGGGACGAAATAGTACGCCTTGCGATCGAGGGCCGAGGCCACGGGGCGAGGGACGGCGGCAACCATGCGCTCGACGTCGCCGACGTTGAGGCTGGAGCCGTCCATGAGGGCATAACAGATTCCGTTGACCGCCTGCGAGACCGGGATCTGGCGGACGACCTCGGACGGCGTCAAGGTGGCGGCTTGTGCGGCCTCGGACATGCAGCAGCATTTTAGCGTAAGGGGCAGGCGGAGGGCCGGGGCTGGAGCGGAAAGCGATTGGAATTCGACGAGGATGTGATCCCGCTCTGGAAATTGGGCTCGGGGGGGCGGGGAAGGTCGCTGCCCACCCACATTGGGCTCCCACGGCAGAAGACGACAAGTGGGCCGTCCCCTCCCGGCGGGTTATGGGAAAGACTAGAATGAGGGCTTGGGTAGGCCGGTGCAAAACCTGCTGAAAAGCGCGGCCCTGGGGCTGGCAGGGGCCGGGGTGTTCTCGTTTTTCTTCATGATGGCGGCCATTCCGACGCTGGCGGTGATAGCGCGCAACGCGACCGGGGTCAATCGGCAGTCGGTGGTGGTGAATCCGGCGTGGGCGGTGCGGATGGTGGGGATGCCGCTGGCGGCGCTGGCCTTTGTGGTGTGCTTCGGGCTGGCATGGCACAAGTTTCGGCGCGAGGAGCGCACGGCTCGGGATGCATGAATGAAGCAGAAGAGCAGAATCCGCATCGGCGTGGAGATTGGCCTCCGGGTGCTGATCGTGACCGTGCTGTTCACGCTGGCCAGCTTCGCCCTGGGGTTGCTGCTGGGTATCCTAGGAGTGGTATTGGTTGCAGCCATTCGCGGCGTGCATCCGGACATGACCGTGGCCTACCGCCTGGTGGCGGCGCCGCTGGCAGTGTGCGGGGCGATTGTGGCCTTCATTGCCACGCTGGTGTACGAGGTTCGCCGGCAGAGCCGACTCTGCTTTGCGGTTTCCTCCCGGACGCGAACATCTCTCCCATAAGCGGTTTGACCCCTCCGGAAAGCGTTCATTACACTCCTAATTTTGCAGAGCTTGGATGGTAGGAATAGAGGAATCCGGTATGGCAGAGAACATCCGCGTCAAGCTTCCCGACGCCAGCATAAAAGAAGTTCCCAAGGGAACCACCGCGCTAGAGATTGCCAAGGCGATCAGCCCGCGACTGGCGCAAGCGGCGCTGGTGGCGAAGATCGGCCCGGCGTCCAACGGCACCCAGCCTGGCTCTGAAGCCGCCAAGGCGCCAGCCGATGGCCGCCTGATCGATCTGAACCGTCCGCTGGAGGCAGACACCGAGCTGCGGATCCTGACCGAAAAAGATCCCGAAGCGCTGCAGGTGTTCCGCCACTCTTCGGCGCACCTGATGGCGGCGGCTGTGCTGGAGTTGTTTCCGGAAACCAAGCTTGGACACGGGCCGGCAACCGAGAGCGGCTTCTTCTACGACTTCTACCGGCCTACTCCGTTCACTCCCGAGGACCTGGAGAAGATCGAAAAGAAGATGCAGGAGCTGGTGGAGAAGGACGAACCCTACGGGCAGGAATTTCTTCCCCGCGAGGAGGCGCTGGAACGCTTCAAGTCGGAAGGCGACTTCATGAAGTGCCACTTTATCGAGGAGTTCACGCAGCCGGGAGAGAAGGTCTCCATCTACCGCACGGGCAAATTTCTCGATTTCTGCCGGGGACCGCATATTCCATCTACAGGCCGGATCAAGGCCTTCAAGCTGACTAACATCGCCGGAGCGTACTGGCTGGGGGACGAGCATAACCCGCAGCTGCAGAGGATTTACGGCACCTCGTTCTACTCGAAGAAGGAACTGGACGAGCACCTGAAGCAGATCGAGGAAGCCAAGAAGCGCGATCATCGCACGTTGGGCAAGCAGCTGGATCTGTTCTCCATCCAGGAGTTGGCGGGGCCGGGGCTGATCTTCTGGCATCCCAAGGGCGGGATGATCCGCAAGATCATGGAAGACTGGATGAGGGAGCAGTACCTGAAGCGCGGCTACGCCCTGGTCTATACGCCGCACGTGGCGCGGCGGCAGCTCTGGCAGACCAGCGGCCATGAAGGCTACTACGCCGACAATATGTTCGACGTGATGGAACTGGACGACGCGGAATATCGCATGAAGCCGATGAACTGTCCGTTCCACATCCTCATTTACAAGGACACGCTGCGCTCCTATCGCGACCTGCCCATCCGGCTGGGAGAGCTGGGAACGGTTTACCGCTACGAGCGCTCCGGGGTGATGCACGGCCTGATGCGGGTGCGCGGCTTTACCCAGGATGACGCGCACATTTTCTGCACGCGGGAGCAGATCGAGGACGAGATCGCCGGCTGCCTGGACTTTGCGCTGGACGTGCTGCGCGACTTCGGTTTTGACGAGTTCCAGGTGGAGCTATCGACCTGGGACCCCAACGATCGGGAGAATTTCGTGGGCAGCGAGGAGCAGTGGAACCTGGCGACCGGCTCGCTGGAGAAGGTGCTGAAACAGAAGAAGATCGAGTACAAGATCATCCCCGGCGAAGCCGCCTTCTACGGGCCCAAAATCGACGTGAAGCTGGTGGACGCGATCGGGCGGCTATGGCAGCTCTCAACCGTGCAATTCGACTTTAACCTGCCGCAGCGGTTTGAGCTGGAGTACGTGGGGGAGGATGGCCAGCGACACCAGCCGGTGATGGTGCACCGCGCGCTGTATGGCTCGGTGGAGCGATTCTTCGGGGTGCTGATCGAGCACTATGCAGGCGCATTCCCGGTGTGGCTCTCGCCGGTGCAACTGGTGATGATTCCCATCGCCGAACGGCACGTGGAGTATGCGCGCAAGGTGGCGGAGCAACTGCGGAAGGCGGGGGTGAGGGTCGAGGCGGACGAGCGCAACGAGAAGATGAACGCCAAGATCCGCGAACACGCGCTGCAGAAAGTACCCTTCCTGCTGATAGTGGGCGACAAGGAAGCCGAGTCGGGGCAGGTGAACGTCCGCACCCGCGGCCAGGAGAAGACGGAGACTGTGGCCACGGCGGAATTTGTCGAGAGGATTCGCAGGCTGATTGAGAGCAAGGCGGCGAAGCTGTAACAGGCAAGACGGGCTGCCCTGCACGCAACCAATTCGCTCGACAGGAATCCGATAACCAGGAATCCGATAACATGGCGAATTCATGTCCCGCCCTTTCTCCAATCCGCATGCTGTGGCGGTGTCGACGATTGCCGCGGTGGCCATCGCCTTTGGCTGTGGCTTTGCCGCGATGCAGACGGCGTTGCGCGGCGGGCTGTCGGTTGGGGCGGTGCTGAGCCTGCGCTTTCTGCTGGGCTCGGCCGCGCTGTTCGCGATCGTGAGGGCCAAAGGGATCCCGCTGGACTGGCGTTCGCTGATCGACGGATTGATTCTGGGCTTGATCCTGGCCAGTGACGGCGCTGGCAGTCGGCGTGCTAGGGCTGAAGGAGGTTTTGCGGCCTATGCAATGGCTGGGAGCAGGCCTGATCCTCCTGGCAATGCTGGCGGGCGAGCTTCTGCCGCGGCTGCTGACGGGCTCTTCCGAACGGGTGCTGAAGCTCGAGCCGAGCAGCGAGGCCGCCGACTAGGAGCTTAAAGGTCCGTTTCGGTCATGCCGAGGCGAAATGGGTGGTTCCACATCGGAACAACCCCTGGGATGAGCGCAAAGATTTTGCGCCGGCCGACCCCGCGAGTTCGATACTAAACGTGGTGTTGGCCTCCTGATGGGGTCTGATTCAGCCGGCTGCCTCGAATCAACGGGGAGGACAGGCAGCCGGCTTGGTGTTTTTCCAGGGATTGGCAGGCAGAGTCAACAACAGATCGCCTCTCACGACCAGACCGGATCGGACGCCCCTCCGCGTGACAGCCGAGATCGCCTGTCCTACACTCGAATCGCGACGATCTAAGCATCATTGGTGAAGCCAGTGGTCGCGTCCGCCATGCTTTCCGACTCCTTTCTTGCCTACGCTCGAAGACATGAGCTGCTCCACGCGGGCGATCGCGTGGGGGTGGCGGTTTCGGGGGGAAGGGATTCGGTGGCCCTGCTTCGCCTTCTGCTTGAAGCGCGGGGCGCGCTGGGTGTGGTCCTTTCCGTGATTCACTTCAATCACAAGCTTCGCGGACGCGAGGCCTATGAGGACGAGCGTTTCGTCGCGGCCCTGGCCGGCCAACACGGACTTGCGTTCCACTCGAGGTCGGCAGATACGCAAGACTACGCCCGCAAGAATCACCTCAGCCTGGAGGCGGCTGGCCGAAGCTTGCGGCAGAGATTCTTCGGCCAGCAGCTCTCCACCAATAAGGTGGACATGATCGCCACCGCGCACACCATGGACGATCAGGCAGAAACGGTGCTGCTCCGAATGCTGCGCGGAGCCGGCACCCGCGGGTTGGCAGGAATTTTTCCGCAATTGCGGATCGCCCATGGCCAAGCAATTGTCCGGCCGCTGCTGGGAATGCGGCGCAGGCAGCTGGCCGAGTACCTGGAACAGATCGGCCAGGCGTGGCGCGAAGATGCCAGCAACCAGGATCTGAGATTTCTGCGCAACCGCGTCCGGCACCGGTTGCTGCCGATACTCGAACGGGAGTTTCAGCCGGGGATAATCGAGACACTGGCTCAGCTTGCCGAGCTGGCACGCGAGGAGGAGCGCTTCTGGGAGCAGGAGCTCGACTCCGCTCGCCGACAAGCCGGGCTGCGGAGGGCCGCCGCAGCGGGGAGGGTGGCTGGGCATGGGCGGAGCACGGATGCCGTGGTCTTGCGTGCAGAAAAGCTGGGACGATTTCCGCTCGCCTTGGAACGGCGCCTGATCCGGTCTGCGGCCGCTGAGCTGGGACTGAAGCTGGAATTCCAGCACGTGCAGGA
>DATHDM010000056.1:0-12053 GCA_035319065.1 Terriglobales bacterium | reverse complement strand
ATCCGCGACACCGAGACGGCCCAGATTGCCATCCAGTCGGCGCTCACCGGTCACCTGGTGTTCACCACGGTGCACGCCAACAATGTGGTAGATGTCATCGGGCGATTCCTGAACATGGGAGTGGAGCCTTACAATTTCGTTTCCGCGCTGAATTGCATTCTCGCCCAGCGCCTGGTGCGCATCATCTGCGAGCACTGCAAGAAGCGGGTGCACTACTCCCCTGAGGCCCTGGAAGCGAGCGGGCTGAATCCCCGCGAATGGGCCGGCGCTCCGATCTACGAGGGCCAGGGTTGCATCGAGTGCGCGGGCACCGGATTCCGCGGCCGCACCGCCATCCACGAACTGCTGGACCTGAGCGATCGGGTGCGGGAGATGATCCTCGCCAAGAAGCCAACTTCGGAGATCCGGCGCTTGGCCAAGGAGGAGGGCATGCATTTCCTGCGCGAGTCGGCGCTGGCCAAGGTGCAGGCAGGAATTACCACGCTGAAGGAAATCAACAAAGTCACATTTATCGAGACGACCAGGTAACGATGGCACGCAGCCTCTCAACCCGCACCGGCCCGCGCATTGCTTGCGAGATTACTCCCGAGCGAGTGATCACGGCGCGCGTTTCCCGCGACGGAAACAGCATTGAAACTTATGCCGTGCGCAGCTTGGCGCCGGGCGCGGTGGTGCCCAGCTTGACCGACGCCAATCTGACCGACTCGGTTGCCGTCAGGCACTCGATTCGCGAGGCCATGGCAGCGGTGGGCGAACGATCGCGCGACGTTACCGCCATCCTGCCCGATGCTACCGTGCGCATCGCCCTGCTCGACTTCGACAGTTTGCCGGAGAAGCGCGAAGAGCAGCAGGCGACCGTCCGCTTTCGCCTGAAGAAGACTTTGCCCTTTGACGTCGAGCAGGCCGCGGTCTCCTACGACGTCAGCCGCGTGAACGGCTCCCTGCGCGTGATTGCCGCGGTCGTGCTCACCAGTGTGCTGGAGGAATACGAGTACCAGTTCCGCGAATTGGGCCTCAGTCCCGGCGTGGTGCTGCCCTCCATGCTGGCGGCGCTCGGCAATGTCAGCGGGGACGAGCCCACGCTGGTGATGAAAGTCGATACCGTCACCACCAGCCTGGCCATATCCGGCGGCGGCCAGTTGCTGTTGTTCCGTACTCTGGAAAACCCGCGCGGCACCATGCAGAGCGTGGCCGAACTGGTCGAGGCGGTCCATCCCTCGCTGGTGTTCTTCCAGGATACTTATGGAATGCAGGTGAGCCGTATCCTGGTGGGTGGCCTGGTTTCGGCGGAGCAGATGGCGCCGGCGCTCAGCGAGCAAACCGGAATCCGCGTCGACGACTTGGTCAGCTCCACCTACGTCGGTTCCACTGGCAGCATCCCCAAATCGATTCTGGCAGGCGTGGTGGGGGCCCTGATTTCCTGATGCGCATCAACATCAATCTCGCTACCCAGGCATTCCAGGACGTGCGCAGGTTCTTCGTACGCTGGGGCGCCATTGCTGCAGCGCTGGCAATTCTGGCCGCTCTGCTCTGCACCTTGACCTTCTATCGCTGGCGCACCTACCGGCAGATCAGCACGGATATCGCTCGTGCGCGCCAGCAGTTGGCCAGGCTGGACGCGGAAAAGGCCCAGGAGCAGCAGGTGCTGAACCGGCCTGAGAACCGCGATGTGCGCGAGCGCTCGGCCTTCATTAATGAGCTGATTCACCGCAAGCAGGTTTCCTGGACCAAGGTATTCGTCGACCTGGAGCAAATTATGCCGCCCCACTTGCGGGTGCTCGCCCTGCGCCCCGAGGTCAAGGACGACCAGATACGCATTGACATGATGGTGGGAGGAGATTCCCGCGATCGCGCAACCGAGCTGGTGAGCCGCATGGAGAAATCGCGGACCTTCCGCAATGCCTTTGTGGTGGCCGAAGCGGAGGAGGGCGGTACCGGACCCTCCAGCGGCGCCGACGCCATGCGCTTTCAGATCTCGGCCGAATATGTACCGCAGGGGCAGACCACGGCAGAGACCGGAGGTGGGCAGTAATGGCGAGTTTTCGTGAAGCCCGCCAGCGCGTGCAGGTTGTTGTCGCGATCCTAATCGGAGTGATCGTCGTTGCCGCCGTTGCGCTCACCTACTTCACCCTGCGCTCCGGTCCGCGGCGCGACGCGGAATTTGAGGCGCTTCGCCGCCAGGTGCGGGAGCGCATGGGCACCGTGGTCCCACCCGACCGCGTGGATAGCTATATCAAGGACGCCCGCTCCCAGATCGACGTCTTCTACAATGACCGCATTCCTTCCCATACCTCAGCGATTTTCGACGAGCTCGGTGCGCTCGCGAAAAAGAACAATGTGAAGCTCGGCCAGGCCCGTTATGCGGTGGATGACGCGGAGATCCCCGGACTCAAACGGGTACAGATCGAGGCAGCGCTGGCGGGAGACTACTCCCAGACTATGATGTTCATCAACGCGCTGGAACGCGACAAGACGTTCTTTATCGTGAATGCTGTCACCCTGGACGAGCAGGCGCAGGGGACGGTTCACTCTGGACAGGTTCGCCTTACCATTAAAATGGAAACCTATTTGCGAGGATAAGTGAAGATCGGCGCTGAAAACCGGAAGAAGGTCTGGGCCGCGGCCATACTGTTGGTGCTGGCCCTCCTGATGTTTTTCCGCATGCTGGTCAGCGACTCCAACACCAGCTCGGCTTCGACGCAAACGCCTGCCAGTCCAGCTACCGCCACCACAACCCGTCAGGCACGCCGCGTGCGCCCCCGCAGTTCGGACCGCAAACCGATGATTGCGGCCGCCGACAACCTCGATCCCCGCCTGCGGCTTGACCTGCTCAAAGAAAGTGAGAACACAAAGTACTCCGGTAATGGCCGCAACATCTTCCGCGGCTATGAATTGGAAGACATTCCCAAGCCCATAGCCCGTGCTACCCCGCCTCCGCAGGTCTCAACGCCTTCGCCACCGCCGCTTCCGCCGCCGCCTCCTCCCATTAACCTGAAGTTTTTTGGCTTTGCCAGCCAGAGCGGCGACAAGAGCGTCTTCCTCTCCGATGGGGAGGTGGTCTTCGTGGCCAAGGTTGGGGACATCGTGAATCGCCGCTATCGCGTCATGAAGATCAATGCCAACTCGGTGGAGATTCTGGACGTTCTCAACAACCGTCAACAGACGATTCAGCTCCAGCCCGGGGCTACCTCATGATGGCGAGAGCGCGGAGCTTAGCCCTCACCAGGCAACCCCGCCACCGGGGCATTCTGCGGAGGCCCTGAGGCTCCATGCTTCTACGCAACTTCCACCGTCGTTCCCGCAGCCACGCCCGGGCCGGCGAGCGCGGCTACGTGCTCATGGTGCTGATCTTCATGCTGGCGGCGCTGGTGATTGGGGCGCTGGCCGTTCTTCCCCGCCTTGTTCAGCAAGGGCAGCGCGACCGGGAAGAAGAAATGGTTCATCGCGGTGCGCAGTACGCCCGCGCCATCAAGCGTTACTACAAGAAGTTTGGCCGTTATCCGGCGAATCTGCAGGCGCTGGAAGATTCCAACCACCTGCGTTTCTTGCGCAAACGCTACAAAGATCCCATGACGGAGGATGGCAACTGGCGGCTGGTCCGTTACGGTGAGGTTCAGTTCAATCAGGCGGCGCTGGCGGGAATCGCCGCGGCACAGCTTGCCCAGGCGGGCGCAGGTCAGGCGGCCGCCCAATCAGCCCTCGGCCAGTCGGCCTTTGGGCAGTCGGGTTTTGGACAATCCGCCTTCGGCCAGAACAACGCCTCCAGTTTCGCCGGTTCCGCCTTTGGCCGCTCCAACACGGGGCTGTCGTCGTTTGGCCAATCGTCATTCGGGCCATCATCCTTCGGGCAGTCGTCCTTCGGGCAATCGTCCTTCGGACAGAGTTCGTTCGGACAGTCCAGCTTTGGGCAGTCCAGCTTTGGGCAATCCAGCTTTGGGCAATCGACCCTGGCACAGACGACGGCCTCACTGCTGGCTGCGGGCCAATCCACCGCCCCCGCGGGGACCCAGCTCGGTGTGACCACGACTGCCAGCGACTCCTCGACCTCCGGCTTTGGCAGCAGCTCGCCGGCGGTCTTCGGAGGAGGAGCGATTATCGGCGTCGCCAGCCAGAGCGAGAAAGAGTCGTTGAAGGTATTCGACGAAAAGAATCACTACAAGGACTGGAAGTTCGTCTACGATCCTACCTACGATCGCGGCCAGGTCAGTATCCTGATCACTGGCCCCTACAGCACCAAGGTTCCGCCCATCTTCGCTTCCCAAGGGATCGGCCAGCCTATCGGCCCGGGAGGCATCGGCTCGCCGGCCGGCCAGAGCACCGGCACCATCCCCGGCAGCCTCAGTCCCAGTGGCAGCTCCGGGCAGACGCCGATCAGCAATCCAATGAATCCGGCGATGCCGCCGACTCAGCAGTAGGACAGGCGAGCCGATCCACGAATCACACCCTCGCCACCCTACCCCAGGTAGCGGATCCCCTCTGAGATGTTCATGCGCGATGCGTGGTAGGAAGGCGGAAATGCGCTGATCAGGCCCACCAACGCCGCCACCAGCAACGCCGCCAGCATGGTCGCGGGCGTAACCTTCATTCCGGTGCCGACTCCGATCGCCATCGGAGACTTGGTCATGGCCTTCACCAGCAGCGAACCCACCATCACCCCCAGCGCTCCCCCCAAAAGCGAGAGCAGCACCGCTTCCCCCACGAAGAGCGAAAGGATCGCCTGCCGCGTGAACCCCAGCGTCCTCAGGATCGCAACTTCCCGTGTGCGCTCGCGGATCGACATCGCCATGGTGTTGGCCGACACCAGCAGGATAGCGAACACTACCGCCGCGCCAATCCCCAGGATGAACGCCTTGACATTGCCCAGCATGGCAATGAATTCCAGCTGAAAGTGCTTCTCGGTCTCGGTCTTGGTGGGCTGCGGCGAATTGCGGAACATGTCGTCCACCCCACGCTCTACCCCCGCCACCGCCTCCGGAGAATTCGCCAGGGTGAAGAAGAATCCCGCCTGGCCCTTAAAGAAAGGGAGCAGCGCTTCGAGATAGGTAGTATGGAAATATAGAGACTTGTTCGGGTTCACCGCGGTGTAGATGGCACGGATCGTCAGCTCTAGGTTCACCGGGAAGAGCACTCCCTGCAGCATGACCCGGTCTCCCAGCTTCCAGCCGTATCTTGCCGCCAGTTCACGGTCCACCATGCAGCCGGCGCGGTCGCGCTGCCAGGCCGCCAGTTGATCGGCGGGAACCGATTTGTCGGTGGCTACCTGCATGTACTCGCTAGGATCGGTGGCAAACTGGGCGAAGAAGTTTTCCGGCTTGTCGTCCTTGTAGCGGCCGCCGAACCAGGTCATGGGAACTACGTGCGCCACTCCCGGCACCGCACGGATCTTTTCCCGGTAGAAGGCCGGCAGAAAGAAGGTAAGCGAGACCTTGTGTCGGGTCATCAGCCGGGCCGCCGACTCCGGCGTCCCCTTGTCGATGTAAAAGCTGCGCCAGATGGTCATCAGAAAGGTGAGCAGCAGGAGCGAGAAGCTGATGCTGAGCACCGTCAGCACGCTTCGCCGCCGGCTGCGGAACGCGTTCCTGGTGACGAACCTGGTCAGGGTCATGACGCTTACAATGCTCAGCCGATCTCGGCGGGTGCGCTGTCAAGTAGTGAGGGGACCTGTATTCGGTGGGCCCTGTCACTTCTGTCAGTTGTCGAGCGGCAACAGCCTCCGTAGATTGAGTTTCTCTTTCTGCCGTTCCCTCTGCAACTCCAAACCCAACCTTGATCTTAATCCCTCAGAAGGAGAATGTTATGCCAGCCAAAACTCCCAAGGAAGCATTTGTGATGCTCCTTAGCCATGTACGGCAGGGTGCTGAAAAAGCAACCGGAGTCTACAACGAACTTTCCAAGATAGCGGAAGACCCGCAGGTCAAGGAGGCTCTAGAGGCGCGGGCGTTCGTTTCTCAGGGCGTTCTGGCCAGACTTGATCAATGTTTCAAGCTCATCGGGGAGAAGCCTGTACAACTCAGTGGACGTCTTCAGGAAATCTTCATGGAGGACTTCCGCAAAGAACTCAATGAAATTCAATCTCTCGCCGCCAGGCATCTCTTCGTCTTGGCAAAGCTGGTCCACCTCACCCATCTTCGGATTGGCGAATACGTGGCCCTCATCGCGGCCGCCGACGTCACCGGAAACTACGGTGTTGGAGTATTGCTGGAAAGCTGCCTTGCGGACAAACTTGCTTTCGTAGAACGGACACGGCATCTGATCCGTAGGATTGTCGAGACGAAAGTCGCCGAACGGCTGGCAGCATAGGACCTGATTCAGCTGGGGACCGGTCGGCTTGGTCCAGGCGTACCGGTCCCTTCTCCAAGCCGCGCCCGGTCAATGCGAGTCGGTTTTGTACGAAAAACACGGTTGGTGGCTTATGCTGCGCCTGTTGGGTTTCGTTGTCATTGTGGTCATTTGTGTCTCTTTGGCCCCGTGGGGCTTGCTAGTCGGCACCATTCTGGCTGCTGGATGGATCTTGGTAAAACCAGCACCGCTACCTAGTACCCGTGGACTGCGCTCTTCTGACGAGCAGCGGAGGGCTGGGAGTAGATTCTTGAGCGCAATTCCCCTGCCCAATGCCGTCTATTGCGTAAACTGCGACTTAGTCACCAACAGTCCCCACGATGCCTGCGGGGTTTGTGGCAGCCACTCTGTCATCGGGGTTTCACGAATGTGGCAGCTTACTCTAACGGAGGCGCCCACGAAGACAGCTAAATACAAAGTAAGCTTTACCGCCGATGTAGGGGTTTAGGAACCGTGGGGGGACATCACCACGCCATCCCTAAAGCCTAAAAGCTCGCCGGGAGCGACGAGGCGGAGAAGTTACTGCAGGGGATCAACACGCCGAGTGCACCGAAGTATCACCAATTTCTGACGGCGGAGCAGTTTGCCGCGCGTTTTGGACCCAGCGATGCAGACGTCGCGGGCGTGATCGCGGCTCTTGCGAAATATCGGCTGTCCGCCCAAAGAACCACAGCGACGACGCTCAAGGTCACGGGCATGCCGGCTGATCTGGAGCGGGCGTTCTCGGTCACCTTGCACAGCTATGAAGTGGCCGCTCGAGATAACCAGCCCGGTTATCGCTTCCGCGCTCCTACCACCCACCCCACGATTCCGGGTGAAATTTCGAAGACGGCCAAGGGGGCAATCGGCCTCGACAACCGGCCGGTCGCCCATCCTCTGCACAAGACCAACCCTTTGCACAAGACCAACCCATCAACGATACGCCCCGCACCAACGGGCGCGTCCTCGACACGAAGCGGCAAGACGTTTGGGAACCTTACCGTGATCGATTTTGCCGATCAGTACGACATCGATCCCTTGTATCAGCTCGGCATCACGGGGAGCGGCCGCACGATCGGCATTCTAACGTTAGCAGCTTTCACGCCGAGCGACGCCTATGCTTACTGGCAAGCCCTTGGGCTAAACGTCGCCCAGAATCGGATCACGATCGTCAACGTTGATGGCGGGCCGGGAGCGCCCAGTGACGCGTCCGGCTCGATTGAGACGACGCTCGATGTCGAGCAGTCCGGCGGAATTGCTCCGGGAGCAAAAATAATCGTGTACCAAGCTCCCAATACCGACCAAGGCTTCGTTGACGTTTTTGCCGCGGCCGTTTCCGCGAACACCGCGGACGGTCTGTCCACTAGCTGGGGTCTGTGGGAGATCTTTTCGGCGTCCAGCCCTGCGGATGTCACAGACGCTATCCACGCGCTTCTGATCGAGGCGGCGTTGCAGGGACAGACATCGTTTGCGGCATCGGGAGACGGCGGGGCCTACGACGTCAATGGAGATCTCGGCTGCTTCGGGCCGTACGATCCATCGGTTGCCAACAGTTGCAGCCTCACTTTGAGTGTGGATCATCCCGCGAGCGACCCCCTCATCACGGCTGCCGGCGGCACGACTTTGCCCGGCCACCAGGCTTATTGCCTAAATGCCGCCTGCACTGCTCCTCATTACCAGATTGAGATCGCAAAGGAGAGCGTGTGGGGATGGGATTACCTTATTGGGCTCTGCCAAACGCTGGGATTCGATCCGATCGCCTGCGGAATCTTTCCGGCAGGCAGCGGAGGAGGAGTCAGCGTATTTTTCGCCGTGCCCTCTTACCAAAACGGCGTCCCGGGAATTCAACTGAGCCAGCCGAATCAGAATCTCTACGTGCAGCCTTTTGGCCTAGTGTTCGCTTTGCCGGCCTCTTTCGCCGGCCGTAACTTGCCGGACGTCTCCTTCAACGCCGATCCCGAGACGGGTTATGTGATCTTCTACACCTCGGACAGGACCGGGTTCGGATTGTTCCCATTTTTCGGGGGCACAAGCTTTGTTTCGCCGCAACTAAACGGTGTGACGATGTTGCTGGATCAATACCTGCAGCAAAGGCTACAATCCTGGCGCCGGATTGGGGACTCTAGACGTCTTCAATTTTGCGACGTACCTGCGCAGTCAGCAATAACGCTCTGCTGGCGAAGACTGGGACTACGAGCCAAGTTGCGGATCTCCGAGCCAGACCGTGATCCGGCTCGCGACTGAGTTGCGAGCCTTTGTGGACGACTACGTTGAATCGCTGCTGCTGCTCGGAACAGGTTCTGCTGAGTGTGGTTGGCGTCATTCGCCGCAGAGCTGGATCGCCAGTGTGGGACTGTCGAATAAACCTACAAGCCACCCGCGAGGTGGCTTTTCTTTTTTTCGCTGCGATTTGGTTCTCGTAACCAGATGAGATGAGAAGGCCGGTCTCCGAACGGGATGCTGTACGCTCCCAAGTTATCAACGCGCTCGAAGCGCAATGAGTGTAATGGCAACTACTTATCTTCGATTACGCGGTTAGCCCTTTTCAACACTTCGGCAGGAACCATGACTCCGATCGCATGCGCCGTCTTCAAATTCACGATCAACTCGTAGCGGTCTATCTTCTCGACTGGCAGGTCGCCGGGTTTGGCCCCCTTGAGTATCTTGTCTATGTACGAAGCCATGTGGCGGATTGCCTCTGTTTGGCTGACACCGAATGATATAAGACCACCTGCGCCGACTCTGGAAGGTGCAAAGATACTGGGCAGCCGATCCTTGGTTGCGAGTTCCGCAATCTCATTTGCGTGGACACCCAGCACTGGTTCTTCCAACACTAGCAGTGCATCGGCGTGTTCCTGTTTCATCTGCGCAAAGGCCGCCACCAAGTCAGGGTTCGGCCCCGCTAAACGGATGCGCTGCGGCTGGAGGCCCATCACGCGCGCTTGCTCGTCGGCTGCAGTGATCAGTACTTCTGAGACACCTTGGTCGCCCAAAACGGCTACGCGCTTGATTGTGGGGATCACTTCTCGCAGCAACTCGAACTGCTTTCGGGCTTGCTGTGGATCAAAACTCGTGACACCTGTGAGGTTGCCACCCGGATGGTCATAATTGGCTATCACCTTGTCTGCTACAGGATCGACTACGACGGCAAAGACGATGGGTACGTCAGGCACTGCTTTCTTCGCGGCACGAGCGGTAACAGCACCAGTTACGGCAAGTAAATCGACCTTGTCGCGCGTCAATTCGTCAAAGATCGCCGGCAAGCGCTCGTACTGTCCTTCCGCAAAACGTGCTTCAATCGTGATGTTGCGTCCTTCGAAGTAACCTGCGTCGGCAAGGCCTTGCTTGAAAGCGTCAAAGAGCGGCAGTGTACGACCCTGAGGGGCAACAAAGCCGATTCGCGGAATTGTGGTTACCTGTTGTGCGTTGCAAGCCGCAAGCATTTGCCATCAGGGCCACAATGAACATCATCAGCCTGAATGACATGCGGAGACCTCCTCTTTCGGCACCGCTTCGGGGAGATTGACTGGACGCGGCGAGGAAGGAACTATTCGCGCGACCTACCCTACGCGCAACAACCCTGTCGCGTCAACGACCATACTGTTAATAACAAGCGATTACACTCATTGACCCTGAAGGGCCATCTCCGGGTCGGCATAGTTGGTGTAATGACGATGTTACGCCCACAATGGGTCCAGTTTTGTCAGCGAGCACGCACAGTCTTTCGGATTTGGCACGTGCTGGCCTTTGCGTTTGCGCTTAATCGGTAATGATTATGGCTATACCACGTCGATCACAATCAGCGTGAGGTCGTCCTGCTGGGTAATGGAGGGAGGTTGCCAACGGCGTATCGCCAAGAGGATTTCGTTCGACAAGTCAGCGGGCGAACGCCCTTGATTGGCACGAATGACTTGTTCAAGTCTGGTATCGCCAAACGAATCGCCGTTGGTGTTCTCGGGCTCAGTGATGCCGTCCGTATAGAGCAGAAAGCGGTCGCCGGATTGGGTCGGCATCGTACAAACCGGATAGTCGTCGCGCCCGCCTATCAGTCCGAAAGGTAGGCCGTTGCTTTGGATGCGCTCCAGCCTACCTTGTCGCCACCGCAGAAGCGGCGGGTGTCCAGCGGCTGAGTACAGGGCCTTGTGATTTTCCGTATCGAGCCACAGATAGGCTGCGGAGACGAACTGATCATGCAGCTGCTCGGAGAGGGCGCTTTCCAATCCGCACAGCACTGCTCGCGGATCATCTGCGCAGGACACTACAGCCTGCATGGCTACCTTAATCATCGAGGCAATAAGAGCAGCAGGAACGCCGTGTCCGGAGACATCGGCGACGAGGAAGCCGGCGCGGTTTGGGTCGACGGCGATAAACCAGTAGAAATCTCCAGCGACAGCGGTCATCGGAGAATAAGCGGTACTTATGCGGAGGCGGCTAAGTTCCGGAACGCCGCGCGGAAGAATCGAGTTCTGAATCTCGCGGGCGATAGAAAGTTCGTCTTCAATCGAGAGTAGGCGGCGCTCGTTCGTAAGAACCATCTGCAGAGCGATATATCCAAAGGAGAACAGAAGAACTGCGAAGGCGAGGTGATCCAGAATAAGCGGGGCACCCTTAAAACCGAGTGCTCGCGACAAGTTGTTATACAAGGCTTCAATGGCGAAAACGAGTGTACCAACGGCTAGAACGCCGCGATGGGGCAGAACGAGGTACTTGTTGGAGAATGCTGGCACCGCCACGACACTCATCAACACAAGAAGCAGGCAGGCCGTAAACAGATTGTAAATTGGAATCAGCTTGTCGTTTGAGCCAGTCAAAATAAAGAAGCCCATCGCAGCCACAGCGATCGCCAGCCCCATGAAGGCAAGTACCCGGGCGAGGAAACGCATCTTGCCAAGGCTCCGTTCTGAAAAGTAGAGCGAAGCAACAACTGCCATCAGGTACCACATCGCCGTGTGCGCGTACGGAGCGCTGATCTGAAGCCAGCGCGGCAAAACAGCTATGACCGCTGGCGATTCACTCAGATGCATGGCGCCGTACATCGCGCTCCAGATTCCCAGCCAGACTAGGAGCCGCACGCCACTTCGACGGCGAAGCGCGGCAATCGAACAGGCGACCAATCCGATGAACAGAAAAATCGATCCACTAATGATGCCAGCGATTTGGCCACGGAGTGCGATGACAACTTGATCGCTCAGACCGACGCCTCCTAGAGACCGCCAACATACCAGAATGCATGTTGCTACCCAACAAACGGGTTGACCCGGAAGAGGGATGCCAGGTCGGCATAGTTGGTGTAATGGCGATTTATCACCAGCAACCGCAGAGAGGAATTTATTTTTCGAGTAGCCAACAACTGAACCGCGGGTGTGCCACAGGAAGGGCGATCGTATTTCGAGCATCCCAAGCAGGCTGCTGATTGGTACGCCGATGGAAGTGGACCCGGTAGCTGCCAATTGAGCACCTTGATCAAATCAAGGCATTCCTCGGCTGTGTGTGGCGTCTCTATCAAGTAGCGATTCATATGTTTCTCCTTTTGCGAAAGGTTGATTCTACGTTTTTGGTGGCACATCCGGTGACCCCTCCTCGGCCCAGGCAAGAGGTGCCGACGGGCACCTGTTGCCTACCGAAAGGCGTTATATCTAATCATCCCCGAATTTGCCATCCAGCGGCATATCAAGCGCGAGTTGCGATAACTTCCAGGTACTCAGCCTGAACGACTGTCAGTTCGTTGCCCGCTC